>JAAZZE010000002.1 GCA_014239255.1 Gammaproteobacteria bacterium | reverse complement strand
AATAATGAACTCGAGTTGGCGGGTGACCCCCGCAGTCTTGAAGACTTCTGCACGGTTACAGACACTTTGAAGTTGGCCCGGGAACTTCACCCGGGGCAGCGCAACAGCTTAGATGCCTTATGTCGCCGTTATGGGGTAGATAACTCTGGTCGGACTCTTCATGGAGCGCTACTTGATGCTGAAATTCTGGCTGATGTTTACTTGGCGATGACAGGTGGACAAACGGATTTGCAGTTAGAGGGAGTTTTGGGTCAGATCGGAATGGATCAGCAACTGGGGGGCCCAGACAGTAATGTTGGACGAAATTTCACGGTAATTCGCCCCTCGGGTGAAGAGTTGGCTGCACATCGCAAATGGGTTGAATTGTTGGGCGCAAGCAGCGTCTGGAATTCGGTGGATTCGTCTGACAACAACGAAGCCGGTTGAAAAATTCCAACAGAAGATCGCCACCAGCTTTTGGCTCTACTTTCTAACTTAATCGTTTATTGACTTAAAATTCGCGAGAAGGGGAAAAATTGAATGTCAATCAATCAAAGCAAAGGAGCGTCAGATGAGTGACAGTGTTGTTCACAAAGTTAATTCGATCTTTGCGCAAGAGGCTCATCTCAATGAAGAGCAGTACCTTCATATGTACCAGCAATCGATCGCGGACCCGGATAGTTTCTGGGCGGATCAAGCGGAGAAATTTGTCAGTTGGTTTAGTCCCTGGCATACGGTAAGCAATTGGGACTACCATACGGGAAAGATCCGATGGTTCGAAGGCGGGACCCTAAACGTTTCCTATAACTGTATTGATCGGCACCTCGAAACCCGTTCGGATCAGGTGGCGATAATCTGGGAAGGCGATGATCCGTCCGACGATAAAAAGCTGACCTACCGGCAGTTGCATGATCAGGTTTGCCGGTTTTCGAATGTTCTCAAAGACCGCGGTGTCAGCAAGGGTGATTGTGTTTCAATTTATATGCCCATGATTCCAGAAGCCGCGGTGGCGATGTTGGCATGTGCACGTATTGGCGCTATTCACTCGGTCGTGTTCGGTGGATTCTCGCCGGATGCGCTACGGGATCGAATCCTGGATTCTGACTGCCGTGTGGTAATTACTGCGGACGAAGGCCCACGCGGCGGCAAGGCAGTGCCCTTGAAAGCTAATGTCGAAACAGCACTTGCCGGGTGTCCGGACGTCCACACGACCATTGTGGTTCGGCGGACCGGCAGTGATGTGCCTGTTAGTGCCAGCCGTGATGTTTGGTATGACGAAGCTATGGCGGTTGCATCACCTGATTGTGATCCGGAGCCAATGGATGCCGAGGATCCTCTTTTCATATTATATACATCCGGTTCTACCGGGAAGCCAAAAGGAGTGCTGCATACCTGCGGCGGATATCAACTTTACACCGCGATGACCCATCGCTATGTGTTTGACTATCACGATGGTGATATTTACTGGTGCACTGCTGACGTTGGCTGGATCACTGGGCATAGCTATATCGTCTATGGACCCCTGGCCAATGGAGCGATAACCTTGATGTTCGAGGGGGTGCCCACCTACCCGGATGCCTCGCGTTTCTGGCAAGTGGTAGATAAACATCAGGTGAATATTTTCTATACCGCACCCACTGCGATCCGGGCATTGATGGGACAAGGTAATCAACCGATCGATTCGACCAGTCGCACTAGTCTCAAACTGTTGGGAACGGTAGGAGAGCCGATTAATCCAGAGGCATGGGAATGGTATTTTAATACCGTCGGCGATGGGCGTTGCCCAGTTGTTGATACCTGGTGGCAGACAGAAACTGGTGGAATTTTGATTACCCCCTTGCCAGGGGCGACCGACCTTAAACCGGGATCGGCTACACGGCCATTTTTTGGGATCGAACCGGCCTTGTTGAACGCCGATGGCCAGGTTCTCGAAGGCGCGGCCGAGGGCAACCTAGTGATCAAGGGATCCTGGCCTGGACAGATGCGTACGGTCTACGGAGATCACGAGCGGTTTATTCAGACTTACTTTTCAGCGTACCCAGGTTATTACACTACCGGTGATGGGGCCCGACGTGATGACGATGGCTATTACTGGATCACCGGTCGCGTGGACGACGTGATCAACGTATCCGGGCACCGCATGGGAACCGCCGAGGTAGAAAGCGCCCTGGTTTCGCATGAGCAGATCGCAGAAGCCGCCGTCGTCGGATACCCACATGAAATCAAGGGGCAAGGAATTTACGCGTATGTCACTCCTATGGCTGGCGTAATGCCGAGCGAGGAACTTCGCCGGGGGCTCATAGCGCAGGTACGTAAGGAGATCGGCCCTATTGCAAGCCCGGATATCGTCCAATGGGCGCCGGGTCTACCTAAAACCCGATCGGGAAAGATCATGCGTCGTATCCTGCGCAAAATAGCCGCAAATGAGTTGGGAGATCTTGGTGATACCTCGACTCTGGCAGAGCCAGGGGTGGTAGATGAATTGATCAAGAATCGAGTAAATTAGGTCGTTCGGCCTGGACCCGGGTCTTATGCGACTTGCCTGGTATCCCTTTGACGGCTAGAATCACGCGCCTTCAGCGCTTAAAGACGCGCCCTCCTTGCCTCACTGCGAAATATTGGGAGGCTCAAACCCGAAGGGAGAATACTCATGCGACACTACGAAGTCGTGTTCCTTGTGCATCCAGATCAGAGCGAGCAGGTGCCCGCGATGGTCGAAAAATATCGCGGCCTCATCGAAGGCAATGGTGGCCAGATTCATCGTTGTGAGGACTGGGGTCGTCGTCCACTTGCTTATACTATCGGCAAAGTCCATAAGGCTCACTATGTTTTGATGAACATTGAAATAGATCAACCAACGATGGATGAAATGGCGAATATGTTCAAGTTCAGTGATGCCGTCATCCGTAACCTGGTGATCCGTCGGAAAGAGGCTGTTACTGAGGCCTCAGCACTGCTAGCTGAGGCTGGAACAGGCGCAGTTGAAAGTGAACAAAAGTCTGCTGAGGTCGCCTCGAAAACCAATAGCAGTCCAGTCGAGTCAACAGCACAGGTAGAGCCTGTAGAGGCTGACGGCTCGGACCCCGTACCAGTCGAGGCCGATTCTGTAGAAACCCCCAAGATTCTGGACGATGACCCGCCTGTTATTGATCAGCCTAAAGAGGACCAAGTGTGATGAACAGGTTTAATAAAAGACGCAAGTACTGCCGGTTTACCGCGTTAGGGATTAAAGAGGTGGATTACAAGGACCTCGAAACCCTTAAAGGTTTTATCACTGAGACTGGCAAGATTATGCCCAGCCGTAATACCGGCACCAAGGCCCGTTATCAACGGCAACTAGCAACGGCAATCAAGCGTGCTCGGTTTTTAGCGCTATTGCCGTATACGGATCAGCACTGAGGGGCAGGCAGATGGAATTAATACTGCTTGAAAAAATCCAGAATTTGGGCGATCTTGGCGATTTGGTAAATGTGAAGTCCGGGTATGGACGGAATTATCTGATCCCTCAAGGGAAGGCAGTTCCTGCTACTGGTGAAGCCCGTGAAAAAGTAGAAACGCGACGCCGAGAATTGGCAAAAATGGATTCGGTGCGCCTTGAGACGGCGCAGGCTAAGGCTGCATTACTGCCGGATAAGGTTACCGTATCTAGGCTTGCCAGCGAGGAAGGAAGGCTTTTTGGCTCGGTCAGTTCGTCCGATATCGCCGAACTGCTTCAGGCGACAGACATTGCGATTCAGCGTTCGGAAATCGATATGCCCGAGGGCCCGATTAAGACCACGGGAGAGCACCAGGTCTCAGTAATACTTCACCCAGAAGTTCAGAGTAATCTGGTGGTCTTAGTCGAAGCAGAGGACTCGGTGCAGGCCGCACCTGAATCAGAAGTCAATGTATCGGACTTCGACCTCGAGGGTACCACTCCAGAGTAAAAACAAGAAGGTGTCAATTCGCCAAGCCGAACCGCTGACCTCTGTTTTATACTCATTACCCTTAGCGGCTGTTAAAGCCGAGAGCCGTTGTCTACAATAGTTGTTCTGTAGACATAATCGTCACCTATGACAAACGGCAGCACAGCTTATGCCTCAGTCCGAACTTAGTAACAAACCCACGGGTTTGGAGGCACGCATCCCGCCTCAGGCACTCGAGGCCGAGCAGTCGGTACTCGGCGGCCTGCTGGTCGATGCCCGGCGTTGGGATGAGGTGGCAGAGGCGGTTGCGACCGAGGATTTCTACACACGATCCCATCGGGAGATCTTTACGGCGATCCGTTCGTTGAACGAGAGCGGTGACGCCGTCGATATCGTTACGGCGTCTGAATGGCTAAAGAATAACGGGACTCTTGAGAAGTCAGGAGGCCTGGCATATTTGGGCGAACTAGCTAACCGTACACCAGGAACGGCCAATGTCACTGCGTATGCTCGGATCGTCAAAGAGCGATCTGTACTGCGATCGTTGATCAATGCAGCGGCTGAGATCACAGAAAAGGCCTATTACCCAGATGGAGTCGATACAGCTTCACTGATCGACTTCGCGGAAAAACTGGTTTTTGATATATCTGATTCTGACCGGCGTCAATCTGGAGCATTTCAGCCAATTCAAGGGCTGTTGACTCAGGCGGTAGATCGGATTGAAGAGCTCTATGAGTCCAAGCAACCAATCACTGGTGTGGCGAGTGGGTTCAAAGATCTGGATAACCTGACCTCGGGATTTCAACCTGCAGACCTCGTTGTGGTGGCTGGCCGCCCATCAATGGGAAAAACCAGTCTGGCGATGAATATTGCAGAAAATGCTGCTGTTGGAAGTAAGCTTCCCGTTGCAGTTTTCAGTATGGAGATGCCCGGACAGCAGTTGGCGATGCGGATGTTAGCCTCGCTGGGGCGTATTAACGCCCACCGAGTCAGAACTGGTCAACTCAGCCAAGAGGATTGGCCTCGTTTGACCTCCGCGGTTGGCTTACTCGATGAGTCCCCAATTTTTATTGACGATACCCCCGCACTCACGCCGTTGGAATTACGCACGCGGCTTCGTCGGTTGATTCGTGAGCACGGGCAGTTGGGCGTGGTGGTTGTTGATTACCTTCAGTTAATGCAGACTGGCGAGAGCGCCGAGAACCGCGCGGTTGAGGTGGCGAATATCACCCGGGCATTGAAGATCATTGCAAGAGAGTCTCGGGTTCCAGTAGTGGTTCTGTCCCAGCTTAACCGGGGGCTTGAACAACGTCCCAACAAGCGCCCCATCATGTCTGATCTTCGAGAGTCCGGTGCGATCGAGCAAGATGCGGACTTGATTTTGTTTATTTATAGAGACGAGGTATATAACGAAGACAGTCCTGAGAAAGGCACGGCTGAGATCATCGTAGCCAAGCAACGCAACGGGCCAATAGGAACCGTACGTCTTACCTTTTTGGGCGAATATACTCGATTCGAAAACTATACGCCGGCGTTTGAGAATTCTGGCTATTGATCGAACGGTGGACTTGGATGTGCACCGATACACGGGTTAGTGCCTCATCTTCTGTGACACTGTTGTTGTGATTGTTTTTTGGCCGTCATATTTCCGGGAGTGACTATTTTCATAGTCGACAAGACATGCGCCAAGCCGATTAATAAAGTGACCTGATGCCACGATCTGGAACCTTAACCCGTTATATCTGTGCCAGTTGCGGCCAGGATTTCGGGAAATGGACCGGGCAGTGCACCGGCTGCATGCAATGGAACACTCTGGCGGAGCAGGCCGTTGTGACGACTCGCTCGAGACGCGGGACAAATCCTGCGACAGTTCCTCAGACTTTATCTAAGGTGGGTGCGCAAGTGAGCACTCGCTATCTCACCGGATTAGGTGAACTCGATCGAGTGCTGGGCGGCGGCATTGTTCCAGGTTCTGTGATACTGCTTGGTGGAGAGCCGGGGATAGGTAAGAGCACGCTTGCGTTACAAGCGCTGGCCGGTTTATCGCGTGATCAACCTACCTTGTATGCCAGTGGGGAAGAGTCTTTAGAGCAATTGGCGTTGCGTAGTCGGCGTTTGGACCTTGACGATTTCCAGATTCAGGCTCTATCGACCAACCGCCTTGGTGCGGTGCTTGATGCAGCTGTTTCGGGTGCCACCCGTTTCTTGGTCATAGATTCTATCCAGACTCTTGCTAGTGATGAGCTCGAGTCGGCGCCCGGGAGCGTTGGGCAAATTCGTGAATGTGCCGATCGCTTGATCGAGTTTGCTAAAACCAGAGGCAGTGCTGTCTTATTGATAGGGCATGTGACTAAGGAAGGGGCCCTTGCGGGTCCGAAAGTCCTTGAGCATCTGGTAGATACGGTATTGTATTTCGAAGGGGATACCGCAAGTCGTTATCGCCTGGTTCGCGCTTTTAAGAATCGTTTTGGCGCGGTCAATGAGATCGGTGTGTTCGCAATGACCCAGGCGGGGCTGAAGCCGGTGAACAATCCGTCCGCAATGTTTTTGTCTCGCGGTGAGATTGACGCACCAGGAAGCGCCGTACTGGTCAGCCAGGAAGGAACTCGCCCGCTTTTGGTGGAGGTGCAGGCACTGGTTGATCCGAGTACGCTTGGGAATCCACGACGGCTGTGTGTTGGATTTGACGCTAACCGTCTGGGAATGCTGCTCGCAATATTGCATCGGCACGCAGGGCTTTCCTTGTCTGATCAGGATATATTCGTTAACGTTGCGGGCGGTGTCAGAATAACTGAAACTGCGGCTGACTTGGCGATCAGTGCGGCGGTAATCTCCAGCTTAATAGATAAAGTGCTCGGGCGGCAGACGGTGTTTTTTGGTGAGTTGGGCCTTTCAGGCGAAGTTCGCCCTGTGACGCGCGGTGAGGATCGATTGCGTGAAGCTGCGAAACTAGGATTCTCCAGAGCATTTATTCCACAGGGGAACCGGATTAAAGACAGCCCTGAGGGGTTGAGTGTTATTAAAATCAATTCGGCAGCCGAGTTGTTCGAGCAACTGAACGAGAATTGATCTTCAAGTGACTGTGTTTTGCCAATCGCAAAACCCAAAAGGCCATAGCCCCTCAAAATCTAGAGATCTCGCAACAATTCGTTAATCCCGACCTTAGCGCGGGTTTTTTCATCTACCTGCTTTACAATTACCGCGCAATACAGCGAATGAGACCCATCAGTGGCTGGCAGCGAACCGGATACCACGACCGAGCCAGCAGGGATTCGGCCGTAAGTGATTTTTCCAGTTGCGCGATCAAGGATACGGGTGCTCTGGCCGAGGTAAACACCCATTGAAATTACCGAGCCCTGCTCAACAACAACACCTTCAACGACTTCGCTGCGTGCACCAATGAAGCAGTTGTCCTCGATGATCGTTGGGGAGGCCTGCAGGGGTTCCAGTACGCCACCAATGCCAACACCTCCCGACAGGTGAACATTTTTACCAATTTGGGCACAAGATCCTACAGTTGCCCAAGTATCGACCATAGTGCCGTCGTCAACATAGGCACCAATGTTGACATAACTCGGCATTAACACCACGCCGCGACCGAGGTAGGCCCCACGTCGGACCATGGCGGGTGGGACGACCCGGTAGCCGCCAGCCTCGAAATCTTCGCCGGTAAAGCGATCGAATTTTCCTGGGACCTTATCAAAATAACGAGTATCCCCCCCTTCGATAACCTCATTGCTGTGTAACACAAAAGACAGCAGGACGGCCTTTTTTAACCATTCACAGACAACCCAGCGATCGTCGATCGGTTCGGCAACACGCAGAACTCCTGTATCCAGTTGGATAATTGCCTCATTGACAGCATCTTGGAGTTCCGAACTAGCCAGTTGCGATAGGTTGTTGCGTTGCTCGAAGGCAGATTCAATTACAGTTTGTATGTCTTTCATGAGAATTAATTCCGGTTTAGCCCCGCCGAGGGGGGCGGATTTGATGCAGGTAAAGCGGTGCGAATCATCTCGCTGATACAGATATGTTGACCCGCGTCGGTAACGGGCTGTCCGTCGCGATCGGTAATAAAGAAAACATCTTCTGCACGTTCTCCAAAGGTGCTCACTTTCGCAGTGACCAGGCGTATTTTGAAGGCAAGCAAGGCATTTGCCACCTGCAGCAAAAGCCCCGGTCGGTCTTGAGCCGTGACTTCCATAATGGTGGCATCCGAATTTTTTGAGTTTGAAAAGCGAACGGTGGTCTCAATTGGGAAATATTTCAAGGTCCTGGGGATGTGTACTGGGTGTCCTGGTGGTTTTGTTTGAGGCTCAAGAACTTCATGACGTAAACGTTTTGCTGCGGCTTCCAGGTCTGCTGCTGATGGGATCCCTTGCGCACCTGGGAGGACAACAAAAACCATAATAACAAGGTTAGATCGCATTCGATGAACCCGGGCGTCAACGATATTCATATTCAGCCTGTCAAAACCGGCGGTAACGTCACACAGAAGTTTTTCTGAATCTGGAGCGCACACGAAGAATCGAACGGCGCCAGACTCGTTGTCCTTGCGGGCATCAATCAGTGGTAGTTCCCCCGCGCGCCGTTCTAGCAGTTGGGCGGCATGCCAGGCAATGACCTCAGGCGGGTTCCGCAAGAAATAGTCCTGGTCAAACAGACCCCAAAGGTCGCCTGCCGCTTCCGACTGAGTGGGGTCGAGGAGTTGTAAAGCTTCTACCTTCAAATCTCGCAGTTTTTCTTCAACCTGAATAGGCGCACCCTTGCCCCGCCGTAGCGCTCGGGTGGTTTCGTTGTAAAGATCGCCAAGAAGCTTTCCTTTCCAATCATTCCAGACTTTTGGACTGGTTCCACGAATATCGGCGACTGTGAGTAAATAGAGGTTATCCAAGCGTTCCTGATCGCCAACCTGGTTGGCAAAGCGATCAATTACCTCGGGGTCAGAAATATCTTCTCGCTGTGCAACCCAGGACATCAAAAGGTGTGTGCGCACAAGCCAGGCCACAAAATGACCATCGTAGTCGCTAAGATCATGCGACTTACAAAAGCGTAACGCATCGCGCTCTCCCAGACTTGAGTGGTCACCTCCACGACCTTTAGCAATATCATGAAACAAGGCGGCGAGATACAGGCGGTGTTTTTTAAAAAGGCCCTGCATAAGTTCGCTGCACACGGGCAATTCGGCACTGTGTTCCGGAATATTCATGCGCCTGAGATTTCGAACTACGAACAAAAGGTGCGCATCCACTGTGTAGACGTGGAACAAGTCGTGCTGCATCTGCCCGACCACGCGGCCAAAAGCCGGGATATACGCCCCAAGAATGCCATAGGCATTCATGTGTCGAAGCGCTCGAGTTTGTCCAGATGCTGCTTTGATAATCTCCATAAATAGCGATCGGCACCGGATATCGCGCCGGAAATCGGCATCTATCAAGTGAGCACTGGCGCGAATCAAACGAACGGTGTTTCCGCGAATTCCGCGTAGCCGTGAGTCTTGGGACAACAGCAGAAAGGTCTCCATCAGAGCGAACGGTTGTCGCGAAAAGACATGAGGGCCGACAGCCTCAAGCATTCCGTCAACCGCGCGAAAACGACGGTTAATTCGCACGGTATTCTTCTTGCCTGGGTGCAGAATAGCTTCTTCAAAATGCTGCAGCAGGATTTCGTTGAGCACCCGCAATTCTTTGATCGTGCGGTAAAAGCGTTTCATCAACTTCTCAACGGCGAGTTGCGCTGAGTCCTTGTAGCGAAACTGTCGAGCAATTTCATGCTGGTAATCAAATAACAATCGATCCTCGCAGCGGCCAGTTAGAAAATGTAGTGCGTTTCTGAGTTGCCAAAGGAAATCACGCCCCTTGAGGAGGGTGTTCATTTCGCTTTCGGTTAAAAAGTCTTCGGTTTTAAGCTCCCGAAGGTCAGGGGTACCGAAATAACGTTGCGCGACCCATTGGATAGTTTGAATATCACGCAACCCCCCAGGTCCTTCCTTAAGGTGCGGTTCAAGGTTATAAGCGGTATCGCCGTAACGGGCATGGCGTGTAATCTGTTCGCGCTGCTTTGCTGCGAAAAACTTACGGGCGGGCCACATCTTGTTTGTCTGAATTTTCCTTTTTAATCTTTCAAACAATCGACCGTCTCCGATCAACAGACGGGCCTCCATCAGGTTGGTCACGATGGTAATGTCAGATGCTCCCTGCTGAGCGCATTCTTTAAGAGTTCGGGTGCTGTGGCCGACTTCAAGTCCCATATCCCATAGAAATCGGATAAAAGCTCCGATGAATCCGCCCTGTTCACCAGTTGCTTGACCTTTAAGCAGAAATAGCAGGTCAATGTCAGAGTAAGGATGTAACTCGGCTCGCCCGTAGCCACCGACCGCTATCAATTCCATTGAGTCCTTGCCAGCATCAGTATCGGGGAGATCATCCCAGGCGCGTTGTAAAAGCCTATCGACAAGCCAACTGTGAGTCTGAAGTATGTCTTCCGCGGCGGCACCAGCGGCGTAAGATTCGGCGAGCGCCGCCCGGCCTCGTTTTAGAGCATTCTTAAAGAGTTCAAGTGACCCGGACGTGCCCTGCGTGGATTCAAAAAGGGAATCGGGACTAAAAATTTTTTCCCGGACGATGCGCACGGTTAAAGTTTATGATTTGGGTGCCGTTAGGATCTCGACGCCATGGTCGGTTACAGCAAGAGTATGTTCCCATTGGGCGCTTAGGGAATGATCTTTGGTGACCACTGTCCATCCATCCGACAGTAGCCGAGTCTCGGGTCGACCCGCGTTAATCATTGGCTCTATCGTAAACGTCATTCCGGGCTTGATCTCCAGGCCTTGGCCGACGGTTCCATAGTGCAAGACCTGTGGGTCTTCGTGAAAACCTCTGCCGATGCCGTGGCCACAATACTCACGCACCACAGAAAATCCAGCAGCCTCGGCATGCTTTTGTATTACCGCGCCAATATCGCCGAGATGGCTCCCCGGCCGAACCGTCGCGATTCCTTTTTCCAGGCATTCCTGACATGTCTTGATCAGGCGACGGCCGAGGACAGACGTCTGACCCACGGCGAACATCCGGCTCGCGTCGCCGTGGAATCCATCCTTAATTACTGTGATATCGACATTAATAATATCGCCGTTTTTGAGACGCTTTCCACCAGGAATTCCGTGACAAATGACATGGTTGACGCTGGTACAGATGGACTTGGGGAATCCTCGATAGTTTAAAGGGGCAGGGATAGCATCCAGGCCATCAACGATGAAGCTATGACAGATTTGATCCAATTCAAGTGTAGTCACACCGGGTTGAATATGTGGACCGATCATATCAAGCACTTGCCGGGTAAGATCCCCGGCAATGCGCATTTGGGTCAGATCGAAATCTGATTTGAGATGAATTGGCATAGGGCATGTCGTCCTTGAAATTTCGTAATTCTAGTCCAAATGAAGACAGCCGGACCTTACAGGTTACGCCCATCAGGGGATCTGCCCTAGAGGTGGCGCAACAGGCGTCGAGCCGGTAGAATACGCCCCCCCAATCCTGGTGTGGTTGCATATTCGGACGTCCGGGTGCTCTCGTGAACGATATCACGGGGGTCGGCGTTCGAGACCGCGCTGAATCCTAACCCGAAAGGAGAACAACATGACTGACGTTTCGATGCGCCAGATGCTGGAGGCCGGTGTACATTTTGGCCACCAAACGCGTTTTTGGTCACCAAAGATGAGTCCTTATATCTTTGGTGCACGCAACAAAATTCACATTATAAACCTTGAGAAAACGCTGCCGCTGTATCGGGACGCGATGAATTTCCTCGGCAGCGTTGCCACAGGGAAAGGCAAAATCCTTTTTGTCGGCACCAAACGCCAAGCCAGCAAAGCGGTTCGCGAAGAAGCCATGCGCTGCAACTGCCCGTTCGTCGATCACCGTTGGCTCGGTGGCATGTTAACCAACTTTAAAACGGTAAAAAATTCAATTGCCCGACTAGTGGAGTTGGATGACATGGCGAGCAGCGGCACCAGTGTTGGCCTTACCAAAAAAGAGACCCTGATGCTTGAGCGTGAGCGGACCAAGCTTGATAGAAGCCTTTCCGGAATCCGTGAGATGAAAGGACTCCCTGATGCCTTGCTGGTGATTGATGTAGATCATGAGCGAATCGCGGTATCGGAAGCACGCAAACTGGGAATTCCAGTTGTAGGCGTTTGTGATACCAATAGCTCTCCTGATGGAATTGACTACCCAATCCCAGGTAACGATGATGCGCTTCGGGCGATCAAGCTCTATTTGGGTGGTGCAGCGGATGCAATTCTTGAGGCCAGAGCCGTAGCGACACCGGTGATCGAAGGGGATGCAAATGACTACGTTGAAGTAACATCGGAAGCTCCTGTCGACATCAAAACGGAGCCTGAGAAGACGCCACAAGATGGCCCGGGACAAGGTGCTACCGGCGACAGTACGCCTGAAACAGCTTCCAGCGGCCCGGAGATCTCAATTGAGTCAAAAAATGTTCCAAGTGACAAATCCAGTGATAAAGATATAAAGGCGAATCCAGAATCCTGATCCAATCTTGGCTAGTTTAATTAACAAAAGGATAACTGATGGCAATTACCGCAACCCAGGTTAAAGAGCTTCGTGAGCGCACCGCAGCGGGGATGATGGAATGCAAAAGAGCGCTCACCGAAACTGAAGGTGATATGGACAGCGCGATTGAGTTGCTGCGTAAAAATGGAGCCGCCAGTGCCGAAAAAAAATCCGGCCGGATTGCAGCGGAAGGTGTCATTGCTCTAGCCATAGACCCTGATCAATCCCATGGTGTTCTTGTCGAAATAAATTGTGAGACTGATTTTGTTGCCAAAGATCAATCGTTTCTCGCTTTCTCAGAAGAGTTGGCGAAGACAGTGCTGGCCGAACACCCGACTGATATGCCGGCTGTGTCATTGATGTTGCTCGCTGGGGGGAAATCAGTTGAGGAAACTCGACAAACCTTGATCGCAAAGATCGGGGAAAATATTTCTGTTAGACGGTTCGAAGTAATCCAAGGAAATCCAGGAGAAATATCTGGCTATTCTCACGGCACTCGTATAGGCGTTCTGGTGAAGATACTTAATTCAGATACTCCCAGCCTGGGTCGCGATATAGCGATGCACGTGGCCGCCAGTCAACCGTTGTGTATCGACGAAACCGGGATGCCCTCCGATGTACTCGAAAAGGAACGAAATATCTATAGGGCTCAAGCGATCGACAGTGGCAAGAGTGAGGAAATCGTTCAGAAAATGGTTGAAGGGAAGGTTCGTAAATTTCTGAAGGACAACACCTTGACGGGCCAGCCTTTTGTTAAAGACCCGGATACGACAGTTCACGACTTATTGAAGGCTCATGGGGCAGTTGTGGTCACAGCGCCTCGATTCGAAGTGGGCGAGGGATTGACGAAGCGAGCCGACGATTTTGTCTCGGAGGTAATGGCGCAGGCGCAGGCGGGCTGATCAGTGCGAAAACGGGGCGATTCGTCTCGAGCCCGTTTTCTGGTTAAGCTGAGTGGAGAAGCGCTGGGCGGGCCTTCAGGTGTCGGTGTCGATGGCGCTGCGGTAACCAGCATTGGGCGCGAGGTTGCCCAGGCCCACCACCAAACTGAAGGTTTAGCGGTTGTTATCGGAGGGGGGAACTTTTTTCGTGGCGGTCGATCGGTACCCTGGTCGCTCGACCGGGTAACCGGTGACCACGTCGGGATGTTGGCGACAGTGATGAACGGGTTGTTGTTGTACGATTGGTTTAAGAGTTCCGGTGTTCGGGCTTCGGTTTATTCAGCGCTGCCGGTGTCCGGAGTAATCCAGCCGTATAACCCTCATCGGGTCCGAGAAGACCTGGCGCAGGGAATACTGGTAATCCTGGCTGGTGGGACCGGGAACCCCTATTTCACGACCGACACTACCGCTTGTATTCGGGGCTTAGAGATCGGTGCGGCTGCTGTAATTAAGGCCACCCGCGTAGATGGAGTTTTTGACCGCGACCCGGAAACCGACTCATCAGCAATGCGGTATGATCGGGTCACTTTCGATATTGCAATGCAAAAGGGCCTAGGCATTATGGACTCGACCGCGTTTGCAATTTGCCGTGACAACAAATTAAAGATTCGCGTCCTCGATATCGCTAAACCCGGCAATCTGACTCGCGCGGTCCAAGGAGAGTCAGTAGGTACTTTGGTGACCTGGGAAGAGGAGACTGAATGATCAATGAAATCCTGAACGACGCTGAACAGCGGATGAAAAAAAGCAGCGAAACCGTTGCCACGGAGTTCACACGTATCCGAACCGGTAGAGCGAGCCCCGCGCTTCTCGATCACATAATGGTTGACTACTACGGTAGTTCAGTACCAATCGCACAGGCCGCGACGATCAGCGTTTCCGACGCACGAACATTGCAAGTCCAAGCCTGGGAAAAAAGCATGGTCGCCGCGATTGAAAAAGCAATAATGGAGTCAGATCTTGGACTTAATCCAATGACCGCTGGTGAAGTCATCCGAATACCCCTGCCAGCCTTGAGCCAGGAACGGCGAATTGAGATGACAAAAATTGTTCGGCGTGAAGGGGAGAATGGCAAGATTGCTATCCGAAACATTCGGCGGGATGCACTTGGTGACGCGCGCGATCTGGTAAAGGAAAAAGAAATCGGCAAAGATGAAGAAAAGCGTGCCGAAGCTGAAATTCAGATCCTTACTGATCGTTTCGTTGGGCTGGTCGAACAAATGGTCTCGGAAAAAGAAACCGAGGTAATGGAGGTCTGAAGTTGGGTACCAAAGCGCCGCCTCCCATTAACCGCGGCGAGCTATCCACAGACCCGACCAAAGACCGCCTGGTACCGCGGCATGTGGCAGTCGTGATGGATGGCAACGGTCGTTGGGCGCAGGCCCGTGGAAAGGCCAGAATTCAAGGCCACCGCCGTGGTGTCGAGACTGCCAGGCAATTGACCTCACTGTGCGGCAGGGCTGGCATCGAATACTTGACGCTTTTTGCGTTTAGTAGTGAGAACTGGAAACGCCCCCCAGAGGAAGTGGGTTTTTTGACCCGGCTACTTATTACCTCACTCGAAAACGAGATTTCTCGCCTTCAGGAGAATCAGATTCGGCTCAATGTCATCGGAGACTTTCGACCCTTTGGCCAGAAGGTGGAGGAATTAATCGTCCGCGCGCACGAGCAAACCTTTAGCAACACTGCAATGACACTGACCATCGCGTTGAACTACGGGGGGCGCTGGGATCTGACCGAGGCCGTTCGAAAACTGGTCAGAGCCTGTGAAGAACGAGATATCACGGCAGATGATATCGACGAGGCGACGCTGAGTCAGGCCTTAAGTACCAGAAACCTCCCCGACCCGGATCTATTCATTCGAACCGGCGGGGAAATTCGGCTTAGTAATTTCCTCTTATGGCAGTTGGCTTATACCGAACTTTTTTTTACTGACTGCCTCTGGCCTGACTTCGATGAAGAACAGTTTGAGCACGCGCTTGACGCTTACAGAAGTCGACAGCGCCGATTTGGCCAGACTGGAGATCAAGTGACAGCATGAATTTGAGGACTGATTGAGTGTTTAGGCAGCGGCTTGTGACCGCAGTTGTACTGGGCCTCGCAGCGGTCACCAGTATACTGTATCTGCCGACTCCGTCCGTCGCTTTACTGACAACGGTAATGGCGATAGCAGCGGCTTGGGAGTGGATTCACTTGTCACAGGTGCCAAAGAAAAACCCCCTCGTGTGGCTGTATATTGCAGCGATTGGAGGTCTCGTTCAGGTGGGTTGGCGGGTCTTTGACCATTTTCCTGAAACTGTGTTTGTGGCGGCGGCAATGTGGGCAGTCTTGTTGGGAATGGTCGCGGTTCGAAAATATCAAAATAGCAAGCAGATGGTTTCCCCCGGTTTAATATTGGGAGTATTGGTAATCGTCCCAGCTCTGGCCATGGTGCCGGTCTTGCATGGGCAAGGGGAATTCGGTCCCCGTCTGGTACTGGCAATATGCGCGGTCATCTGGATAGGCGACATTGGGGCGTACGGAGTAGGCAAGTGTTGGGGTTCGAGATTGCTCGCGCCGAATATTAGCCCAGGCAAGACGGTTGAAGGGGCTCTAGGTGGAGGCTTGCTTGCAGTCGCTACGGGGATAGTGGGAATAACAATCATCGCTGGGGCGACGGTTTCTCTTGCTTACTTGATGTTGACGATGGTGTTGGTGAGTGCTGCAGCAGTTCTTGCGGATCTGCTAGAGAGTATGCTTAAACGAGCCTGTGGTAAAAAGGACAGCGGACAACTGCTGCCAGGTCATGGTGGCTTGCTAGATCGGATCGATAGCTTGTTGGGAGCAGTACCGATATTCACTGGCCTTTGGTTTTTTTGGCTTAACCCTTTCGCCATTGGCTAGAGCAGGCATGTATCAGTCTGTCGCTGTCTTGGGTGCAACCGGTTCAATTGGAACGAGCACCCTGGATGTTATTCGACTTCATCGCGACCGTTTCCAGGTTTTAGCTCTGAGCGGCTGGCATCAGGCGGAGGCTCTTGGGAAACTGGCTCAAGAATTTAGCCCGAAAACGATTGTTGTCGGGCCAGGGCTCGCAAAAACTGTCCGCCGAGTAGCAGGGCTGACAGAAGGTGAGGTCGGCGTGCTGGAGGGTGCTGATGGGCTCGTGCAGATTGCTTCTGCGGAGGAAATCGATACCGTGGTCACCGGGGTTGTTGGCGCGGCAGGGCTTGCTTCCACTTATGCGGCCGTTTGTGCCGGTAAGCGCGTCCTGGTCGCTAATAAAGAGCCATTGGTCATGATGGGTCCGCTGCTTACCCGAAAGGCTAATGAGACCGGCGCACAGATCTTGCCGACTGACAGTGAGCACAATGCGGTGTTCCAGTGCCTTCCTGAAGCCACCCAAAAACAAATTCTGGGCGGTGGCAAACTGAATTCGAGCCCTGCATTGGGTCGCCAGATCGTTGGGATAACGCTCACAGCGTCTGGGGGACCGTTTTTGCGGACCCCAGCGAGCGAGTTAGGGCGGGCAACGGTCAAGCAGGCGGTAAAACATCCAAACTGGAACATGGGGGCGAAGATTTCCATAGACTCTGCCACGCTAATGAATAAGGGCCTTGAACTCATTGAAGCCTGCGCGCTATTTAACTTGCCTGAGTCCCAGATTGACGTGGTTATTCACCCCCAAAGCGTTGTGCATTCGTTGGTCGAATTTCAAGATGGCTCGATGTTGGCGCAAATGGGAAGTGCGGATATGAGAATTCCAATTGCGTATTCGCTATCCTACCCGGACCGAATTGTATCTGGGGCAAAATCGCTTCGATTGACTGAGATCGCTAGGTTGGATTTCGATAAACCGGATATCGGCCGTTTTCCTTGTTTGCGGCTTGCCCGGGAGGCAGCGCGGACCGGCGGTAATGCTCCGGCAATCCTAAATGCCGCGAACGAAATTGCTGTCCAGGCCTTCCAGGATCAAATATTGGGTTTTATGAATATTCCGGAATTGATAGAGAAAGTTCTAGAGGCTTGCCCGTATGAATCGATCACAGACATTAACCAGGTCCTCAGAATTGATCTTATGGCCCGGCGGGTCGCCAAAGAGATTCTTCAGACGAAATTCTGGCCTAAAACTGGGCCGGCAAACTGAGTGTAGGTCATGAGCCTAGTAACCAATTTGGGTTTTTTTCTCCTGGCCGTCGCCGTATTAGTCAGCTTTCATGAATTCGGCCATTTTATTGTTGCTCGTTGGATGGGTGTTAGGGTGCTCAAGTTTTCAGTTGGTTTCGGCCGCACAGTATGGCGGTGGCAAACGAACCCTGATAAAACCGAATACGCAATCGGACTTGTACCGCTCGGCGGTTATGTGCAAATGCTTGATGAGCGCGAGGGTGAGGTCGAGCTCAATCAAAGACATCTCGCATTCAACCGGAAAAGCCTTGTTCGACGTTCAGCGATTGTTTTGGCAGGCCCGGTTGCCAATCTGTTACTTGCAGCGTGTTTGTATTGGGTAGCCGGATTGATAGGCGGCAGTGATCTCGTGCCGATCGTCAAGACTGTGGTACCGGGTAGTCCTGCTGCCGCAGCTGGTTTCCGTGAGGCGGACCGAATCGTCTCGATCGATGGCCGTGTTGTTCAAGGATGGAGTCAACATCGACTTTATTTGCTTAATCAAGTATCGCGTCACCGGGCGCTGCATTTTGATGTAGAACGCGGCGAGAGCCATTTGGTCCAACTTACTATACCCGCGGTTGCGTTTAAGGGTGCACCTTTTGAACCTGCAGTACTATCACGAACGGTGGGGCTGATCCCTCGCTTGCCAGTACTCCCGGCCACCGTCGGAGCGGTTTTCGAAGGTAGTCCAGCCGAGCGCGCTGGCCTACAGGTTAATGACCTGGTTCTAAAGATTGACGGGAAAGCAATCGAGGGCTGGGGTGATCTGGTCAAAGTGGTTGGTGCCAACCCAGGCCGTGAACTGTCCTTTAGTGTCTCAAGGGCTGGGGAGACTTTGACAGTGTGGATCATTCCAGAGCCGACCCAGGTCGAGGACCAACTTATTGGCCGGGTTGGCATTCAAAGTCGGGCAGGGGAAGGCTTGGCGGACCACTTGGTGCACGTCCGGTACGGACCACTTGTCGGTGTCGCACATGCCGTTGAGACGACCTGGTTGATGTCATCGCTGACCGTACGGCTGTTGGCAGATATGCTGGTTGGAAAAGCATCTACCGAAAGTATCAGTGGACCGGTCTCGATTGCCCGCTACGCCGGTCAGTCAGCAAAACTCGGGCCAGTTCAGTTTTTGCTTTTCCTTGCCGTGCTAAGCGTTAGCCTAGGCATTCTGAACCTTCTTCCAATTCCGGTCTTAGACGGAGGCCACCTGGTGTATTTTTTGATCGAGGCAATTCAGGGGAAACCAGTTTCCCAGCAGGTCATGCAATGGGGCCAGCAACTGGGGATAGGTATAATTATCCTGCTGATGGCCCTGGCGTTTTATAATGATATCCTGAGCCTTCTAAAATAAAACCTCAAATGATTAATTCACCTAACGCAATGTCCGGTCTGACAAGAATCGCAGCCGTACTGTTGAGTGGTTGGCTGCTCAACGTCCAAGCGCTAGAAGGCTTCATGGTCAGCGATATTCGTGTGGAGGGCGCACAGAATATCGAAGTAGGTACTATTTTCAACTACCTCCCGGTCAAGGTAGGAGACACGATCGACCATGACCTGACCAATCAGTCAATCAAGGCGTTGTTTGCGACAGGGTTCTTTCGTGATGTTGAGCTTCGCCAGGAAGGCAATGTACTGGTCGTCGTTGTCGCAGAACGTCCGGCAATTGCGAGTGTCGAGTACAGCGGCAACAAAGACCTGTCAGATGAAAAAATTGGTGAGGCCCTTAATCAGACCGGCGTCACTGAAGGGCAGATTTTTAACGACCCATTGCTTGGAAAGTTAGTGCAAGCGATCGAGGAGAGGTACTTCGCCCGTGGGCGCTACTCCGCAAGCGTTGATGCGGTTGTTACACCATTGGATCTTAACCGGGTCGCGATCTCACTTGATATCGATGAGGGGCGTGTTGCCAGGATTAAAGAGATCAACATCATCGGCAACGAGGCTTTCTCGGACTCCGCATTGCGCTCCGAGATGTCATTGAGCGAGGAAAGCTGGCACAGCGCCATTTCCCAAAGTGGGCGATACGCAAAGGAGGAATTGCTCGCAGATATTGAAAGCTTGCGAAGTTTTTATTTAGACCGGGGCTTCATGAATTTTCAACTACTCTCGTCGGATGTTTCTATTAGTCAGAACAAACAGGATATCTTTATTAGCCTGGCGCTTGCCGAAGGAGATCGCTTTTCGGTTGGTGAAATCGCAGTTGAGGGGGGTGGGGGCTTTTCAGCACAGGATTTGATCGCGCTGGTTTCAATGGCCGAAGGTGAATTCTTTTCTCGGAAAGACTTGGTAGCATCGCGCTCGGCCATAGAGCAGTTACTCGGTGATCATGGCTACGCGTTTGCCAATGTCAACACCATCACGGATATTGGTGAGGATACACAACGGGTCGATTTTGTCTTTGCCGTCGACCCTGGGCCGTTAGTTTATGTCCGCAAAATCAATATTTCTGGAAACCAGGCTACTCGCGATGAAGTGATACGACGCGAAGTCCGGCAGTTGGAATCCTCAGTATTTTCGGCTGAAAAAATCCGACGCTCGCGTGAGCGGATTAGGCGTCTGGGCTTTTTTGATGAGGTGAATATTGAAACAGCGTCGGTCCCCGGAGCTGTTGATCAGATTGACCTGGCTATCTCTGTAAAGGAGCGGGCGACTGGTAACTTTATGTTTGGCGCCGGCTACGCAGACTCTGACGGGCTTTTTCTGGTAGCAGAAGTCCATCGAGCGAATCTTTTCGGTACGGGGCGAGAGTTGGGTTTTGAGGTTGAAGTTTCCAAGATAGATCAGGTTTTCGATATCGAGTACCGCAACCCCTACCACACCGCAGAAGGGGTAAGCCGTGCGTTTTTTCTGAACCGTGAGCAAATCGATACGGAGTCGGCGACGACGGCTGACTATTCGTCCGAAACCACAGGCGCAGGGATTCGCTACAAAATTCCTATGTCGGAGTACAACGCGTTGAGTCTTAGCGCTGCATTCGAGCAGATCGACCTTAAAGAGAACCTCAACACACCACTTGAATACATGTCGTTCATAGACTTGCACCCGGATAACACCAACTTTAACCTGACGACTGGGTTTTCTAAAGACACACGGGACAGCATCTTTTTTCCCAAAACTGGCTTCTACCGGCGCATCTCAGGGGAGGCGGCAATACCCGGAAGCGACCTTGAATACTATAAAGTATCTCTTAGGGGTAGTTGGTATCGCCGGCTGGCGGGCCGCCTGGTTTTTAGTTTACGCGGTGATGTGGGCTACGGGGATGGCTATGGAGACCTTGACCAATTACCGTTTTTTAAAAACTACTATGCCGGGGGCGCGTCCAGTGTTCGCGGCTTTGAGTCCCGTTCATTGGGTCCCGTCAGCAGTAACTCGGAATCCGACCCATTGGGCGGCAATGTCCGTACTGTAGCGAGTATCGAAATGTTTGCGCCCATTCCTGGACTTGAAGATGGTAACGACAAACGCCTTAGTGTATTTTTTGATGGTGGCCAGGTTTTCGGCGAAGACCAGACTTTCGAGTTTGATCAATTGCGGCTGAGCGTCGGAGCTGGGTTTCACTGGTTCTCGCCGATTGGTCCAATCTCTTTGAGTTACGCGCAGCCACTGAATGACAAGGCAGGTGACGATGTTAAGAAAGTTCAATTTACCTTGGGCGCAGCGCGCTGACCCCTTAAGTCCGAGCCGATGTTAAAAAACCCAAAAAGTCAAAGGGGTAGGTACTGGAAATTGCCTGTCGTAGCTGCTATTACATTGTTTGTTACAGCGGTCAATGCGCAGCAAGTTATTCGAATTGGATTTATCGACCCCGTGCGATTGATCGAGCAAGCGCCTCAGGGTGGCCGAGCGCTGAAACAACTTGAGATTGAGTTCCAGCCCTCCAATGAAAATCTAATGAAACAGCACAATCGAATTCAGGAGATGGAGGCTGAGCTTGACAAAAATATTCTGGTTATTAGTGCCAGCGATGCGCAGGTGCGGCAACGAGAAATAGATAATTTGAAACGACGACTCAAACGATCACAACAGGAAGCTCGCGAGGACTACAACCTGCGGCGCAACGAAGAAATAGGAAAACTCCAGGCACTGGTCCGAGAGATCGTCGTCGAACTTGCGAAAGAACAAGGCTATGACCTCATTATAGAGCAGGCGGTTTACGTCAGCGAAGCGGTGAACCTCACTGACGAGGTGCTTGGGCGTCTTGCCCAATTGCCATAGGTGGCGATTTAGAGGATGTCCGCTGGCCTTTCCCAATCCATTGGTTTTTTCTACGCTACCTTGCTTTGATCATCAGTTTGAGATTTTCAGGCAACAGGACTAATTGATAATAAATGGAAATCGACATTCATCGGATTCAGGATATTCTGCCTCATCGTTATCCGTTTCTTCTTATCGACAGGATCACCGATGTAACTCCGGGGGAGAGTCTTAGAGCTTTAAAAAACGTTACGGTTAATGAGCCATTTTTTGCTGGCCACTTCCCTCATCGACCCGTATTTCCCGGGGTACTCATGCTTGAGAGTATTGCCCAAGCCTCGGCGGTCTTGGTTAGCCTTATTATTGATGCGAAAGCCAGTCGGAAAAACGTGTATCTTTTTGCTGGTGTCGACAAGGCTCGTTTCAGGTCTCCTGCCGAGCCGGGAGATCAACTTGTTATTGACGTTACGCTTGGGGCTCACAGGAGGGATTTGTGGCGCTGTTCGGGTCTTATAACGGTGGATGGGAAGACCGTTTGCACCTCGGATGTGTTGTTTACGCACAGGCCAATTGAGTGATAGATGACCGCGCTGCCATCCACCCGGATGCACGAATTGGTTCAGATGTCAGCATAGGCCCCTTTACGATTGTCGAGGCCGGCGTGACGATCGGTTCAGGTACTCGGGTGGGATCACATGTCGTGATTCGACAGGGGACCCGCCTGGGGCAGGGCAACCATATTTATTCTTTCGCTTCGATCGGCGAAGATCCACAATTTGCTGGATATTCTGGGGAGGATACCGTCCTTGAGGTCGGTGATCACAACGTTATACGCGAATATGTAACTCTAAACCGAGGCTCACCGGCAGGTTCAGGTACCACCGAGATCGGCAACCATAATTTTCTCATGGCTTATTGTCATATTGCGCATGACAGCGTGCTGGGAGATCACATCGTTTTCGCTAATGGTGCGAGCCTCGCTGGGCACGTCGTGGTGGGAGACTACGCGATTTTGGGCGGCTTCACCCTGGTTCACCAGTTTTGTAGAGTGGGCGCTCATTGTCTAACCGGAATTGGTACTGTCGCCCTAAAAGATGTCGCACCTTATGTTATTGCGGCAGGTAATCCAGCAAAAACCTACGGAGTCAATGTTCGAGGTCTTCGCCGTCGGGGCTTTGGCGAAGATCAAATCGTTGAATTAAAGAAAACTTACAAGGAAGTCTTCCGCAATACTGCCCGCACCAATTCGGAGCCGATTTCCTGCAGCGAGGCTTCATCAGGCAGCTCGCCCAGCGCGCAACTACTGAGGTTTGCTGGCGAGTCCCGACGCGGCCTTATTCGTTAGCGGACGCCCAATGGAAGGTGCCTTTTGCCTAGGGGTGGTTGCGGCCGAAACCTCTGGAGATAAATTGGGGGGTGGAGTAGTCCGGGCGCTGCGCAGACGCTACCCCAATCTAACGGTTCGAGGCATTGGCGGGCCTGAGCTTGCGTTGGAAGGGTTGGAATCGCTGTGTGATATCCACGACCTTTCGGTAATGGGCTTAGAGGATATCGTGCGCAAACTACCACGGGCCTTGCTGCTCCGTCGCAGACTCTTTCAGGATTTCCTAAAGGATCCACCGGATGTTTTTTTGGGAATCGATTCTCCAGACTTCAATTTAACGTTGGAGTCCTGGCTGCGCGTCGCCGGAATACCCGTCGCACACCTTGTCAGCCCAACGGTCTGGGCTTGGCGTGGGTATCGGGTAAGGAAGATCCGACGTGCGGTTGACCGTATGCTGGTGCTGTTTCCTTTTGAAGAGGCGTTCTATCGCGAGCGTGGGGTGCCCGCCACTTTTGTAGGACACCCGGCCGCGGACGAAGTTACTGACCTTAATCGAGCGAACGCACGTCGCTGCCTGACTGTTCCGCCGGGCAAGCGTGTGGTCTCGATTCTTCCCGGGAGTCGGGTATCTGAAATCAAGCGCCTCGCTCCTGTATTTACCCAGACGATAAAAAGGTTGGTGTTAGCTGATCCAGACCTTGAGTTCTTGTTGCCTTTTGCCAGCCCTAAAATCCGCGAGACCTTCTTTGAAGCCGTTGGTCACAATGCATCATTGCCGCAGGTCAGGTTTTTGGACGGGCATGCCCGAACAGCGCTTGCGGCCAGTGATGCGGCGTTGCTGGCTTCTGGGACGGCTGCACTTGAGGCAGCGCTGGTGGGGTGCCCTATGGTTGTTGCTTATCGCGTGTCGACCGCGTCCTTCTGGCTCGCCCGAATGCTGGCGACAACACGATTCGTGTCGATGCCTAATCATTTAATGCCGAAACCTTTGGTACCAGAGTTTTTACAGGACCGGGCTGATCAATCTAATCTGAGTGCCGCTGTTGCTAGGCTACTTGATTCGCCGGACCACCGAAATGAAATGCTCAAAGGGTTAAGTGGAATCCGTGATGGCCTCCAAAAAGATGCGAACCACACCATCGCACGGCTTCTGGCAGAGCTTGCCTGCGGATGACCGGGGCTTATGGACCGGTGATTGCCGGTGTAGATGAGGCGGGCCGAGGACCACTTGCTGGCCCGGTAGTGGCCGCTGCGGTAATTCTGCAACAGTCGGTATACCTCAGCGGTTTAGCTGATTCCAAGACCTTGAGTCAAAAACGCCGAGAGGCTCTTGATCAAAAAATTCGCGAATTGTCGTGGGATTGGTCAATAGGCGCATCTTCTCCTGGAGAAATCGATCGCCTGAATATTCACCAGGCGACCCTGTTGGCTATGCGCCGAGCAATCCTTGGGCTCAAACGGGTCCCAGACTACGTCAAGGTCGATGGCCTGTTCTATCCCCGCGTACCTTATCCAGGTAAAGCAATCGTGCGTGGCGATCAAAGCGAGCCGGCTATCTCGGCGGCTTCTATTTTGGCCAAGGTGTCTCGTGACCGTTATATGAAGGGCCTTGATGCTCGATTTACCGGCTATGATTTTTCTCGTCATAAGGGGTATCCTACGAAGGCACACCTCGAAGCTTTACAGGTTCTGGGCCCGTGCCCAGAGCATCGTCAGTCTTTTAAGCCTGTGTTAGCAGTATCCTAAAAGAATCTTAACTCGGATATATATAAGGAAAGCATGGCACGATGAATAGTCAAGTGCCTTTTGTACACCTGAATGTTCATACCGAATATTCGCTTGTAGATGGCATCGCCAGGGTTAAGGAGTTGGCTGCATCCGTCCGGGATGCGCATATGCCCGCAGTCGCGATGACCGATGTTTCTAATATGTATGCGGCGGTTAAATTCTATCGGGCATGTAAGGAGATGTCTGTCAAGCCGCTCCTGGGTACAGAGATTACGGTCTGTGGCGATGCTGACGAACGAGCAAAGGGTCAGATGATCCTGCTGTGTCGTAATAATAATGGACTGCAACATCTGGGACGGCTACTTACTGAGACTTACATCCGGCCCCGGTCGAGTCACGGAATTACAGTTACAAGGAGCGAACTGTTTGGCGCGGCAGATGACCTGATCGTAATGTCAGGCGGCATTGATAGTGATGTGGCCGTTTTGCTGCGGGCCGGCCACCCAGACCAGGCGTTAGAACTTCTCATGCAGTACCGCGCTGCATTTGGCGACCGTTACTATTTGGAAATAAGTCGGACCGGGCGGCCCGGGGAGAGTGAGTATGAAGCGGGCGCGCTTGATCTGGCCGAAAAAACAGGGACCCCGCTGGTTGCTTCAAATGTGGTCCGCTTCTTGCGCGCGGATGATTTTGAGGCCCATGAGATTCGTGTCTGTATTCACGAAGGTCGAGTGATAGACGACCCCAGGCGGCCGAGACGATTTACAGATCAGCAATATCTTCGAAACGGCGCTGAAATGACTGAGTTATTTTCAGACTTACCATCAGCTGTTGAAAATTCTATCCAGATTGCACGCCGTTGTAATGTATTTCTTGATTTTGAGTCAACCCATATGCCCCAATTTCCGTTGCCGGGAGGGCGTTCGGCTGAAGAAGAGTTACTCACTCAAGCAAGGAAAGGGCTTAAAGCATTCCAGCAAATAAACCCAGATCTCGATAGCCTAATTTATCAGGAACGACTGGAAACCGAGGTCGACACTATAAATGGGATGGGGTTCGCTGGATATTTTCTCATCGTTGCGGATTTTATAAGATGGGCTATCAGCAATGGTGTCCCAGTCGGCCCGGGCCGGGGATCCGGTGCGGGCTCGCTGGTGGCATTCGCTCTTGGGATCACCCGACTGGATCCGATCCGTTATGGACTCCTGTTTGAGCGGTTCTTGAACCCAGAGCGAGTTTCGCTGCCTGATTTTGATATCGATTTCTGCATGGTTGGACGGGATCGGGTGATTGACTATGTCAGCAGTAAGTATGGCTCTGAAAAGGTTGCTCAGATAATTACCTATAACAGCCTTGCAGCTAGGGCGGTGGTTCGCGATGTTGGTCGAGTGATGGGTATGCCGTACGGGTTTTGTGATTCATTGGCCAAGCTGATTCCTTTTGAAGTGGGGATGAGTCTTGAACGTGCGCTGGAGCAGGATGATGAGCTTAGACGGCGTTACCGCGGAGAAGCAGAAGTATCGCAGTTGATTAACAATGCCCGACGCCTTGAAGGGCTGCCACGTAATGCGGGAAAGCACGCGGGTGGCCTTGTCATCGCGCCTCGTGCGATCTCTGATTTTTCTCCGTTGTACTGGGAACCGGGCATGACGCAGCCGGTGACTCAGTTCGATAAAGACGACCTTGAAGCGATCGGGCTCGTTAAATTCGACTTTCTAGGCCTGCGTACGCTCACCATCATTGACTGGGCATTGGATCTGGTTAACGATCGAAGAGCGCGATCCGGTAAGGATCCGATTGTGCTTGACTCGCTTGAATTGGACGATCCAAAGGTGTACCACCTGATCTGTACGGGGCGTACGACTGCATTATTCCAACTGGAATCGCGTGGCATGCAGGAACTTATCCAACGCCTCAAGCCGGATCATTTCGAAGAACTGGTAGCGTTGGTAGCGTTGTTCCGGCCCGGACCCTTGCAGTCCGGAATGGTTGATGACTTCATCAACCGAAAACACGGTCGTGAACCGGTTCTTTACCTGCACAAGGCACTTGAGGAGGTTTTGGAGCCAACCTACGGGGTAATTTTGTATCAAGAGCAAGTCATGCAGATTGCGCAACTGCTTGCCGGCTATAGCCTGGGTGCCGCTGATTTGCTGCGCCGTGCAATGGGTAAAAAGAAGGCCGAAGAAATGGAGAAGCAAAGACAAAGCTTCATTGATGGGGCAGTGACAAGAGGGGTCGAGGGAACGATCGCCCGACATATTTTTGACTTGATTGAAAAATTTGCAGGGTACGGCTTCAATAAATCGCACTCCGCTGCCTATGCGCTTCTTAGCTACCATACTGGCTGGCTCAAATGCCACTATCCTGCGGAATTTCTCTCGGCCGCATTGTCGGCTGATATGGAACACACCGATAGGGTCGTCATTCTCGTGAATGAAGCGAAGGCGCTCGGTTTAGAACTAAACCCGCCAGATATCAATCGCGGAGGACTGAGATTTCAAGTCTCCGAAGGTGATGCAATCATTTACGGGTTGGGCGCGATCAAAGGAGTGGGAGAGAAAGCCCTTGAAGACATACTGAGCGAGAGATCCCGCGACGGACCATTCTCAGATCTTTTTTCCCTTTGTCGTCGCATCAACAGCCAAAAGGTGAACAGGAAGACTCTTGAAGCGTTGATTTGTGCCGGGGCCTTGGATGGTTTTGGTCGGCACAGAGCTGAGCTTCTCGGTCAGCTCGATGGCGCGATGAATGCAGCCAATCAGCATGGGGCAAACCTGTCCTCTGGACAAGACGATATGTTTGGCCTTGGAGCGGTCAATGCAGTTGTTGAATCTAAATTAGATATGAAACCCTGGTCGGAAAGGAAGACACTAGAAATGGAGCGACTCAGCCTTGGCCTATACCTGACAGGGCATCCGGTAGATCACCATCAGGGGGAGTTGACAGAGATGACGAGCGGCCCTATCGGGAAAATTAGGGCAGATCCGGAGCGCACGATCATACTGGCAGGGCTGATTACGGGTCTGCGGACCTTCCAAAACCGCAGGGGTGAGACGATGGCATTTTTTCAATTAGATGATCCTACCGGCCGGGCAGATATCAGCGTGTTTGGCGGCCTCTATTCGAAAGTGCGGGGAACTCTCGGCTCGGAAGGCGTGGTGATTGTTCGGGGTATTTGCGGAACGGACGACCGTTCAGGATTACTGGCCGTGAAGGCAGACCGGGTTTTGGCCTTGGAGGATTCGCGAGCTACGCTTTTACGGCGAATAGCTGTCTACCTGTCGTCGAGTCGAAAAGGGCCGGCAGTGCTGGAAGAATTGCAGCGCCTGTTGGTGAGCTATCAGCCGGGAACGACGGAAGTTGCCTTGCATTACTTTAACCCAAGCGGCGATGAAGTGTGTATGACCCTGGGACCTGAATGGCATGTATTCCCTCGATCTGATTTACTCGATTCCCTTCGGGAACTAGCTGGCGAGGAAGGGGTCAAGCTCGTATTCGACCCGAACGCTAGTCTTCAGGACATCACCGATTCAGACCCTATCGCTGCGTAGGATCCGACGGGTTATCCGCAAGAGTTAAAATAACGGCACTATGGTGAATTCACTGGATTTCGAACAGCCGATTGTCGATCTGGAAGCAAAGATCGAGGAGTTACGACGTGTCGATAGCGCGGGAGAACTTGATCTGCGAAGTGAGATACAGAAGTTGGAGCTCAAGAGTAAAAAACTGACTCAGGAGATTTTTTCATCGCTTAGTGCATGGCAAATCACCCAGCTCGCTCGGCATCCGGCCCGACCTCATACTCTGGATTATATTCCGCAAATATTCTCCGATTTTCAGGAGCTTTCAGGGGATCGGATGTTTGGTGACGATCAGGCAATTGTTGCGGGGTTGGCCCGTTTAGGGCGTACTGGTGTCGTTGTTATTGGGCATCAAAAAGGGCGTGATACGCGGGAGAAGGTTCGACGGAATTTTGGTATGCCGCGCCCCGAAGGTTACCGCAAGTCACAACGGATTATGAAACTTGCTGCGCGTTTTGGGTTGCCGGTGATTACCCTGATTGATACCCCCGGCGCGTATCCAGGCATCGGTGCGGAAGAGCGGGGGCAAAGCGAGGCAATTGCTCGTAGTATTGCGCTTATGGCTGATTTGCCGGTGCCAATTATCTCTGTAGTGATTGGCGAAGGGGGGTCTGGTGGGGCCTTGGCTATTGGTGTATGTGACCGCTTGGTCATGCTGGAATATGCTACTTATTCGGTGATCAGCCCAGAGGGTTGTGCTTCAATTTTATGGAAAAGTGCGGAAAAAGCTCAGGTTGCGGCTGAGGCGATGAAACTGACTTCTTCAGGTTTAAAATCTAACAACCTTGTGGATGACATCGTCAGCGAACCACTGGGGGGAGCCCACCGTGACCCGATTAAGACTGGCGAGAATTTAAAAGGGTCAATTATTGGGCATCTGGCGGAACTGAAACAACTTGAGATCGAGGAATTGCTGGCGCAGCGTTATACCCGCCTCCAGGAGTTTGGGCAGTTTAATGAGAGTGCATGAAGGGTTAGAACCCGAGTCCGACAAAGTTTTAAACTCTCTCAAACCCGCCTTCAAAAAATACACGGGTGGAATACTGAATATTGCGTTCAGTGGTGGTGTCGACTCCAGCGTGCTACTTCACGCAGCGAGCATTCTGCGACACCGCTACCGCGTAAAACTTCGGGCGCTGCATGTAAATCATAGATGGTCAGCTCAATCTGATCTCTGGGAGGTCCACTGCGAGGCTGCTTGTAGCACTTTGAATGTCGATTTTCTAACGACCCAATTGCCGGATTCCTTAACTGATGAACTACCGAGCGAAACTGTTGCTCGAGCCGAGCGGCTTAAATGGTTTGGCGAAGTTGTTCATCCCGGGGCACCGCTTTTGACGGCGCACCACGCCGATGATCAGGCGGAGACGTTTTTGTTGCGTTTGCTGCGAGGATCCGGTATTTATGGGCTCGGCGGGATGCTTTATGACCGCAATGTTGGAAACCTTCGGATTCTGCGCCCTTTTTTGCAATTGTCTCGAGCCGATTTGGAGAACTGGGCCAAGGAATACGGCTTGCAGGCAATAAATGATCCAGGAAACTCCGACACAAGGTTTGAACGCAACTTTTTACGTCATGAGATTTTGCCGCAGCTGACATCGCGATGGGTCGGGGCCCGAAGAACCCTCAGCCGCGCGGCAGGTTCCTTTCAGGTCACTCAAAGCCTGCTTGATGAGATTGGGCATGAGGATCTGGCTGGATGCCGGCGTTCTGCCGACCGCTGCCTGCTCGGAGTGCATGGAACGCTTTCGATTTCAGCTTTAGATAATCTAAGTCCCGCACGCAGGCTCAATCTGTTGCGGTATTGGTTTCGTCTTTTCTCACTTGAAGCAGCTAGTGAGAATGGCCTTAGCGAGTTTCTTCGGCAACTGCGGGATGGCGCGTCAGATTGTGCACCTGCGCTGAGGGTCGGGCAATGCTGGTTACGAAAATACCGGGACAGCCTTTTCTTGTTGCCCGGCGGCAGCGGCGAGCAGGAAAAATATTCAACCAGTAGGCGGTGGAATGCCGGGCCGACCCAGATCAAAGGTGCGGATATTGGAATCGAGGGAAAGATAACGGATGGTAAGGGCCTGAAACTTTCTTGCCTTAAAGGGGGTCTGTTAGAACTTCGTTGGCAAAACGGGAATGCTCGACTCAAGCCAACTGCGAACGGGCATCATCGTCGAGTGAAACATCTATTCCAGGAAGCAGGGGTTCCTCCTTGGGAGAGATCCCGATTACCGTTGGTCTATTATGCTGATCAGTTAGCCTGCGTACCAGGTGTTGCGATCGAACACTCTCTTTTGGCGTCGGTTGATGAACCTGGCATTCAGATTATGATCTCAGACCTGCGAATTACCCGGAGCTGAGCCTACCCGCGAACTGCGATTTGATTGTATCCGCGAGGCTCCTCTGCTATCCTAACCGTCCGTCGGGCCAGAGTGCGAAATCGAGTTGGCGCTTCTGCCCGGGCAAACGAGAAATAAACCATGCCCGACGGTACATCTCCAAAATACGCCTTTGTGACCGGTGGTGTTGTCTCATCTCTGGGAAAAGGGCTCTCCGCGTCCTCATTGGGAGCGCTCCTGGAAGCGCGAGGACTCCAGGTTACCCTGATAAAACTTGACCCGTATATCAACGTGGATCCGGGGACAATGAGCCCGTTCCAACATGGCGAGGTTTTCGTGACCGATGATGGGGCCGAGACCGACCTCGATCTAGGTCATTATGAGCGATTCGTTCGTACAAGAATGGGTAAGTCCAATAACTTTACCACCGGACAGATCTATGAACGGGTAATCCGAAAAGAACGGCGCGGTGACTATCTTGGAGGAACCGTTCAGGTGATTCCCCATATCACCAACGAAATAAAACAGTCAATTCAAGCCGCAGGGGCGGGATTTGATGTTTGTCTGGTAGAGATCGGCGGTACGGTAGGGGACATTGAGTCGCTACCTTTTCTGGAAGCGATTCGGCAGATGCGTATTGAATTTGGCAGAACAAATACGATTTTTCTTCATCTCACTTTAGTTCCCGAACTGTTCGCGGCTGGGGAAATCAAGACTAAGCCGACTCAACATTCAGTTAAAGAGTTGCGCAGTATCGGTATCCAGCCCGATGTCGTTCTGTGCCGTGCTCGGCAGCCGTTACCCGATGATGCGCGAAAAAAGATATCTCTGTTCACCAACGTGGAGGAATCTGCCGTTATTTCGGCGGAAGATGTCGATAATATTTACTCCATTCCACGTCGGTATCACGAACAGGATCTGGACGGCATCGTAGTAAGACACTTGGGATTGCCGACCGCTCAGGCAGATCTCGGTGAATGGGATCGGGTTGTGGAAACCATGGATAACCCCGATTCGGAGGTTACTATTGCGATGGTTGGGAAGTACGTCAGCCTGACAGAGTCTTACAAGTCGCTCTCAGAGGCTTTGGTGCATGCAGGTATTCAGAATCGTACACGCATTTCGGTCGTATATATCGACGCAGAGACACTTGAACAAGGAGGCAGTGAATCTTTGGAAAAGGTGGATGCGATTTTAGTGCCAGGCGGGTTCGGCATTCGTGGTTCTGAAGGTATGATCCGGGCTGTAGAGTATGCGCGTACTCGAAAAATACCCTATCTTGGCATCTGCCTTGGCCTGCAGATTGCGGTTATCGAGTTTGCCCGCAATGTCACACTCCTTGAGAACGCGCAAAGTACCGAGTTTGATTCGACGGCGAAAAATCCGGTGGTCGCATTAGTAACCGAGTGGACCCAATCGGATGGCAACGTCGTTGCCAGGAGCGAAAAAGACGATCTCGGGGGAACTATGCGACTTGGCGCCCAGGATTCGATACTGAGGCCGGACTCTTTGTGTGCGCAGATCTATGGGAAAACTCGAATTCAGGAGCGCCATCGTCATCGCTATGAGGTGAACAACAATTACCGTGACCAATTTGAAGACCAAGGACTGCGTATATCCGGTTGCTCAGAAGATGACCTGGTGGAGATGATTGAGTTACCTGGGCATCCGTGGTTCGTGGCCTGCCAGTTCCACCCGGAATTTACATCTACACCACGGGATGGGCATCCGCTGTTCTCGGCTTATGTTTCGGCAACGCTGGAAGCTAAAAACCAGGGCGGCGTAAATAAACCGGGAACGGTTGACGCGTGAAACTGTTCGGCCGCAAGATCGGTCGGGGGCAACCCCTGTTTCTGGTCGCTGGCCCGTGTGTCATCGAGAGCCGTGAGAACGCTCTGGCTACCGCAGTTCAGCTTGCCGCTATAAGCCAGTCACTCGATGTTCTGATCATTTATAAGTCATCGTTCGATAAGGGCAACCGTACCTCAGGCAGATCGTTTCGCGGCCCAGGACTCCACGAAGGGCTTGAAATTCTCCAAATGATCAAAGCCCAAACTGGCCTTCCGGTTTTGACTGACGTGCATACGCCAGAACAGGCGGCACTTTGTGGCGAGGTGGTTGATGCGCTCCAGACTCCGGCATTTCTGTGCCGTCAAACCGACTTGATAGAGGCAGCAGCAAAAACTGGGAAGCCGATAAATATCAAGAAAGGTCAATTTTTATCCCCCAGAGAAATGGCGGGCGTTGTGGCAAAAGCACGAGCGGTTGGGAACACGGACGTCCTGGTCTGTGAACGTGGCACAACTTTCGGCTATAACAATCTCGTCGTTGATATGCGCTCGCTTGATATTCTTCACAGCCTTGGTTGCCCGGTAGTTTTTGACGCGACCCATTCGGTCCAGTTACCTGGTGGCGCAGGGGACCGATCGGGTGGCCAGCGGGAGTTCGTCCCGGTGTTAGCGCGGGCCGCAGTTGGTGCCGGTATCTCCGGATTATTTATGGAAACCCATATCGATCCGGATCAGGCACTCAGTGATGGCCCAAATGCGTGGCCATTGGACAACCTTGAATCGTTACTGCGGGACTTGCTTGCCCAAGATCGGGTCGTTAAAAGCGGCAGTTGGATCCGAGATGGAATCGAGATCTGAGCAGTACTCAAAGTATCTAGTACAGGTGTAACCGGAGGGGTTGTTATGAGTTTGGTAGTTGAGTCGGTCCTTGGGCGCGAAATTCTGGACTCTCGAGGTTTTCCCACGGTTGAGGCAGAAGTCCGCCTTCGAGGCGGAGCTCGTGGCCGTGCGGCTGTGCCCTCTGGTGCTTCCACAGGAAAACTCGAGGCGTTGGAGCTTCGTGATGGGGATCCGCTGCGCTACGATGGGAAAGGGGTCCATAACGCGGTAGACAACATCAACGGCGAGATCTCAAGTTGCCTCCGGGGGATGGATGGATCGAACCAACGGGCAGCAGATCTGGCAATGATTGGGCTCGACAACACCGTCAACAAAAGCCGGCTTGGTGCAAATGCGATGCTTGCAGTGTCGCTTGCCCTTGCACGTGCTGTAGCGCGACAGCTCGTCGTTCCTTTGTATCGTCACATCGCTGCACTGCACGGGAACTTGAATCCCACACGCCTTCCTGTCCCACAGATGAACATTGTAAACGGCGGGGCCCACGCAGATAATAACGTGGATTTTCAAGAGTTTATGATCGTGCCTGTAGGTCAGACAAGCTTCAGTGAGGCACTTCGGGCAGGTGCCGAGATTTTTCACAAACTGCGTCTCGTCTTAATAGCGCAAGGGTTGCAAACCGGAGTCGGCGATGAAGGCGGCTTTGCGCCGGATTTTGCTTCCAATGAGAGCGTGGTCGCTGCGGTGCTTCAGGCCATTGATGACGCTGGGTACCGTGTTGGGGATGAGATCTATCTTGGGCTCGATGTCGCAAGCTCAGAATTTTACTCAGCAGGGCATTACACTTTAAATTCTGAGGGCCGAAAATTTACCACGCCGGAGTTTATCGACCTGATTTGTGATTGGATTAGCCGATTCCCCATTATCTCTGTTGAGGACGCGCTATCCGAGGAGGATTGGGACGGCTGGAAAGGGCTGAGTGAGAGGGTCAAAAACCAGGTGCAACTTACCGGGGATGATCTGTTTGTGACCAATCCTGCTATCTTGAAGCGAGGAATTGACCAAGGACTTGCCAACTCGATACTGATCAAACCGAACCAGATCGGCACCCTTAGCGAGACACTGGATGCGGTCGCGCTTGCGCAAGGCCACAGTTATGGGGTTACCATTTCGCACAGATCAGGTGAGACCGAGGATACTACTATCGCAGATCTTGCGGTGGGGGTTGGTGCAGGACAAATTAAGACTGGATCGTTATCGCGTTCAGAACGGGTCGCTAAATATAATCGCCTTTTAAGAATCGAGCAGGAACTGGGGCCACAGGCGCGATACGCCGGAATGGCAGGATTCCCCCACCGGGTCAATCATTAGACAGTATGTAGGGCGCAGAATTCGTGTACCGCAAGGTTCTCATTTTGACATTAACTGTTGGGGCGCTGACCCTCCAGTGGGCATTCTGGGCCGGGAAAAGCAACATCGTTGACTTGATTTATCTGAGACAGACCCTCGCCAGTCTCGAAACTAAGAACGCGTCGCTTCGCCACCGAAATGATCGACTTCACGCGGACATCAACGAGATAAAAAGTCGGCTCGAAGCCATTGAGGCCCAAGCGCGAAAAGAGCTTGGTTTGATTTTGCCAGGAGAAACCTACTACCAGATGGTGCTGCCAGAAGGAGACGTATTGAGGACCTCCACCGATTAAAAGGGGGTATCTTTCTTATTCCGGTAACCCTAAATCGTAGGGCAGAGGTTGAATGACAAGGGATTCCCCTTCAATCTGAATCTTTGCGGTGGAATGGTCTTGCAGCCAGGTGATTGGGATGGATGCCAATACTTCCCAGTCGCCAGTACTCCAATTTTTAACCGCGTCTACGACCACTCCCTGTTGGGGTGACTCCTCAGTGCCTCCAGTCACCACAGTCCCGGGCTCAATAATCGACGCCGCTCTTATAATGCCTCGTATCATGCGGGTTTTTATCCGGCCGAGGTACCGGACACGAGCAACAATTTCCTGACCCGGATAGCACCCTTTTTGAAAACTCACCCCACCGATCAAGTCGAGGTTGACCGATTGTGGAATAAAAGATTCGTGGGTTTGCGAAAAGACCAAAGGAAGACCGTTTTGAATGCACGCAAGCCTGAACGTGTTGTTTGAGTCACTTACAGCCGAAGAAAAAGTATTTTGATCCACCGTTGCGGGAATATCGTCCGTATTAAGCGTAAACTTGAACGGTAATACAGTAGGAAATCTATGTTCAACCGGTATCTTCGAGTGATCCATGGGCGAATTTTGGCCATTATATGAAAGGTGAGAAAACCCCACCTGCCAAGCGGAATCTAAGGTGACGTTCACACGTGTACGAAGGATGAACATCTGCAAACGCTTGACCAATTTATCGAGAATTTGAGGATCCGTGATGAGCCAAAAATCCGATTCCGTTCGCAATACAAAAAATATTGCCAGTAGGCGTCCTTTGGGTGAACAGTATCCGCTCAGCGTGCAACCGCCTATTGGTATGGCCTCGATATCAGCGGTCAGTTGGGCTTGAAGGAACTGGTCTGCCTCGTCGCCAGAACATCGAGCAACCCCCAGTTGGTTCGTTATAAGCAGCGTCGAGGTTAAACTGGTCACTGGGAGGCCCTGATGAATTGGCAAAGCAGTTGCCTGGTTCTTAGGAGTCGCGTTCGATGAGAGATTTGATTTACTGAGTGCATAGGGCTAAAGGTCGTCGAAAAGGCAATAATTTGAAAAAAAGCGAACCAGACCTTGAAAGTGTAGGGGCAAAAACGTGAAAATCAAATATGGTGCGATGCACAAAAGGCAAATTACAAAGGTGATAACGGTTTCCTCGGATCCGGACAAAGAGATAGCTTCGCCTATCCGAGAGGGTGAGTCTACTCCTATTGAGGGCGCGGACAGCGGACTTCAAAAGAAAACCTTCCCGGAAAAACTAGAGCCAACTCGTTATGGTGATTGGGAGCGCAACGGACGTTGCATAGATTTTTGACATCGCTAAATGTTGCATCGGTTCAAGGCGAGGCTCGCCAGTGAAAACCGCCGTTAACCGACCGCTTTCGCCACACTTGCAGGTTTATCGACCTCAGTTAACTTCGGTTCTATCTATTGGGCACCGAGCTACAGGAATCATCCTTTGTATCGGAGCGGCGGCGTTGTCTGCATGGTTGATTTCACTGGCATTGGGCGAGCAGACATTCAACGGCTACACTGGCTTATTGAATACGTTGATCGGCAAAGTATTTATGTTGGGCTGGGTTTTTAGCTTTTTTTATCATTTGTGTAATGGGGTACGCCATCTGTGCTGGGACGCGGGGTATGGGTACGGGATATCCCAAGTTTACCGAAGTGGGTGGATAATGTTGCTCGTTGCATTTGCTATGACGATTGGCGCACTGATCAGTGCAGGCTGATATGTGTTGAATCATGAGTCAGATATGAAATCAGCGCCGGGCCAATCTTCGCAGCGCCACTCTGGTGTTCGCCATTGGCGCCTCCAGAGGATCTCAGCGATCGCATTGATTCCACTTTCGCTATGGGCGGTAATTGAGTTGATACCTCTGCCGGCGCAGAACTACGCGACAGCGCTTGAGTGGATTCATCAACCTTTATCCATTGTGTTGCTATTATTTCTTATACCGACCCTTTATCTGCACGCCGCTCTTGGAATTCAAGTTGTTCTGGAGGATTACATTTTGGATCCACTACGCCATCGCCTTGTGGTAATAACCCATGTGATCGCCAGTGTTGGGGCTTTTGGAACGCTGGGCGCGTTATTCTTAGCCTACTGAATCAGGTATCCGTGAGCTTTTCAAACGCCTACAAAATTGTTCGGCACGAGCATGACGTTGTTGTTGTCGGAGCTGGTGGGGCGGGTCTTCGGGCCTGCCTTGGTCTTGCGGAGGCAGGCTTGCGCACAGCTTGTGTGACCAAGGTTTTCCCAACTCGCTCGCACACAGTAGCTGCACAAGGTGGAATGAGTGCGGCGCTTGGAAATATGGGAGAGGATGACTGGCGCTGGCACATGTATGACACCGTTAAAGGGTCAGATTGGCTTGGGGATCAGGAAGCAATCGCATTCATGTGTCGTGAAGCACCATCGGTGGTGATCGAATTAGAGCATTACGGAGTACCTTTTTCACGAACCGCGGATGGAAATATATATCAGCGTGCATTTGGTGGCATGACAACACATTTCGGCGAGGGGCACGCGCAGCGTACTTGCGCCGCAGCTGATCGAACCGGGCACGCAATCCTCCACACGCTTTACCAGCAGTCATTACGGCAAAAGGTCGAATTTTTCATTGAATACTTTGCGCTAGATTTGATTATCGAAGACGGGCAGTGTCGGGGCGTGGTTGCCTGGTGTCTCGAGACCGGCTCTATTCACGTCTTTTCAGCAAAAATGGTGGTGCTTGCCACTGGCGGTTATGGACGAGCCTATTTCTCAGCGACTTCGGCGCATACCTGCACCGGCGATGGTAATGCAATGATTCTTCGGGCCGGGCTGGCGCTTCAGGATATGGAGTTCGTGCAATTTCATCCTACCGGAATCTATGGCTCGGGTTGTCTGATCACAGAGGGTGCTCGTGGCGAAGGGGGCTTCCTTACCAATGCCTCCGGCGAGCGTTTCATGGAACGTTATGCCCCCAACGCTCGCGACCTTGCATCCCGAGATGTAGTCAGCAGGTCTATGACCATGGAAATCCGTGCCGGAAGAGGTCTCGGTGCTGAGGCGGATCACATTCACCTGCACCTTGAGCATTTGGGACCCGATGTCCTCGCCGAGCGGCTTCCCGGGATCTCGGAGACCGCAAAAGTTTTTGCCGGGATAGACGTGACCAAAGAGCCCATCCCGGTATTACCGACAGTGCACTACAACATGGGCGGAATACCGACCAACATTCATGGCGAATGCTTAGGTTTCAACCAGAGCGACCCAGCATCTGTGGTCCCAGGGCTGATGGCGATTGGAGAGGCTGCCTGTGTCTCTGTTCATGGCGCTAATCGTTTAGGGTCGAATAGCTTACTTGATCTGATAGTTTTTGGACGAGCTGCTGCGAAACGGGCCGAGGCAGTGATCGAGGCAGATGGCGCGATACCAAGCGTGACTCAAGATTCTGTTGACATCACGCTTGCACGATTCGATCGTCTACGCCACGCACGCGGCTCCGAGTCAACCGCCCGAATCCGAACCAGGATGCAAAAAGCAATGCAGTCAAACTGTGCGGTGTTTCGAAATCACGACATACTGACGGAAGGCTGCGAGAAAATTGATACCCTCGTCAAAAGTTTTCAGGATGTTGGGATCTTGGACCGCTCGATGATCTGGAATACAGATCTGGTCGAAACTCTTGAGCTTGAGAACCTGCTCAGTCAGGCTCGAGTCAGTGTCGAAAGCGCTTTAGCTCGCAAGGAGAGTCGTGGTGCTCATGCCCGTGAGGATTTCCCCGATCGGGATGACGAAAACTGGATGAAACACAGCCTATCGCGACTCGTTGACGGTTGTGTAACACTCCAGTACCGGCCAGTGATCGTCAGTGCCGGCGACTATGATGTTGATAGTATTCCACCAAAGGCGAGAGTGTATTGAGCGTGTAATGGCTGAATCTAATTTAAAGCAAAGATCAAGGGTTGAAAAAGGGAAACGTCATAATAATGGCGATTTGATGAGTAAACCTCAGGCGTTTGAGATCTATCGGTGGAACCCGGACGATGACAATAACCCCAGGTTGGATCAGTATGCGGTGGATACTGAATCGTGTGGGCCTATGGTTCTTGACGCACTTTTAAAAATCAAGGATGAGATCGACTCTACGCTCACCTTTCGGCGTTCTTGTCGCGAGGGAATCTGCGGCTCCTGCGCGATGAATATAAATGGGGTCAATACCCTAGCCTGTACCCAGTCGATACTGGCACAAAAGACGCCTATAAGAATTTATCCACTGCCACACATGCAGGTCATCAAGGATCTGGTCCCAGATTTGTCTCATTTCTTTGCGCAATACACCGCTTTGGAACCCTGGTTGAAGAATTCTGAACCGGCTCCGGACTTAGAGCGGCGGCAGACGCCTGCACAACGGCAGGCTTTGGATGGACTTTACGAATGTATCTTATGCGCCTGTTGTTCCACCAGCTGTCCCAGCTACTGGTGGAATTCCGATCAATATCTCGGGCCAGCGAATCTGCTTCAGGCCTATCGTTGGATAGCCGACAGCCGGGATGATGCGGCCGAATCCCGTCTTGATCAGTTAGACGATACTTTTGCGCTTTACCGATGCCACACCATCATGAATTGTACTAGTGCTTGTCCGAAGGGATTAAATCCTGGGCAGGCAATTGGCGAGATCAAGTCGCTGATCGCCAAAGGCGAGCGATGAACCTTGGCTTAAGCCGCGCCAAACTAACGTGGCGAGCGCGTCGGGGAGCGCGCGAGCTTGACAGCCTGTTGCTGCCCTATGTGCAGGACCGAGGCGCTGAGCTCAACGAGGACGCTCTCAAAGCCATGGAGCAACTCCTCAGTGAGTCAGACCCAGTACTGCTCGACTGGTTTTTTGAAAGAAAAGTACCACCCGAACCCCAAGTGGCGGCTTTGATTCACGATATCCTTAATTACTCCGGGCAACGCCACCGAGATCAAAGGTCACCTGGCGGTTCATAACCTTGGGCTAAGAGTCGTATTTTGACATAGCGATGGATCCGCACCAGGATAGTCCAATGTATAGTGCAATCCTCGACTTTCTTTCCGTTGAGCAGCACAACGCACAATAAGTTCGGAAACGAGTACCAGGTTGCGTAGTTCTAGAAGATCCTGGCTGATCGTAAAATTGCTGTAAAAATCACGTATCTCCTCATTCAGAAGATGAAGCCGATTCGCAGCGCGTTGCAGGCGTCTTGATGTGCGAACAATCCCCACGTAGTCCCACATAAAATGACGAAGTTCTTCCCAGTTGTGGGAAATCACCACGAGTTCATCCGGGTCAGTCACTTTGCTTTCATCCCACGGTGGAAGGTCGACCTGGGGGTACTTTTGCTGATCAAGCGTGCGTGCAATGTCGTCAGCAGCGCTCTCGGAGAAAACCACGCACTCCAAAAGAGAGTTACTGGCTAGCCGGTTGGCTCCATGAAAGCCCGCATCAGAGTTCTCACCGAGTGCGTATAGACCGGCCAACTCGGTGCGCCCCTGAAGATTTGTGGTAATGCCGCCGCAGGTATAGTGCGCTGCGGGTACAACGGGAACTGGGTCATGTGCCATATCGATACCCAATGTCTGGCAGCGTTCATAGATCGCAGGAAAGTGTTGGGTAATATGGCGTCGGCCTTTATGGGAGATATCCAGATAGACACAGTCGAGACCCCCTTTCTTCATTTCATAATCAATCGCCCGAGCAACAATATCTCGGCTCGCAAGCTCTGCCCTGGCATCATGGGCATTCATAAAGGCTGATCCATCAGGTAACACCAAGATCCCACCCTCACCCCGGACAGCCTCAGAAATGAGAAAGCTCCCGGCATGAGGGTGAAAGAGGCAAGTCGGGTGAAACTGTACGAATTCCATGTTCGATACTGAGCATCCCGCGCGCCATGCCATTGCAATGCCGTCACCTGTAGAGGTATCCGGGTTGCTGGTATACAAATACGCTTTGGAGGCGCCTCCGGTGGCAAGCACAACGATATCGGCCGAAATGGTCTCGACCTGGTTCGCGACAACATTCAGTGCATATAACCCCGTGATCCGGGGTGGGTTCCCAACCCTAGTGGTCAGATCCACTGCAGTATAGTTTTCCAGAACCGTGACGTGTTCAGCTGCCAGTAGTTGCTCTTCGAGCGTGCTAATTACGGCCTGCCCGGTGGTATCGGCAACATGGGCGACGCGGCGGTGGGAATGACCGCCTTCGCGAGTAAGATGTAGCTGGTCAGGGATTGATTGTTTCAGATCAAAATGAACGCCAGCCTTCCTAAGCCAATCGATAGCATTGGGCGCCTGTTCAACCACTGTCCGAACGGTATGCTCATCGCAAAGTCCTGCGCCGGCAACCAGCGTGTCTTGTATATGCGATTCAAAACTATCCTTGGCATCAAGTACGGCCGCGATTCCTCCCTGAGCCCACAAACTCGATCCCGACGCCAAAACAGACTTGCTAAGGACGATGCAATCAATCCCCTGGTCCGATAGGCGTAAAGCCAGACTTAGTCCGGCGAGTCCGCTACCGACGATTGCGACTTGGGTTTGGTGAGCGACCATAGAATTGGCTGGAAGGTAAAAGGCGAATTATAGATGCGTCATTGCCTCGCAACGAGTGTGGTGATTCCACTGTTATTGATGCATATAAGATCTATGCAGGATAAAATCGGGCTTGGTGTTACTTCTACTGGCATCAAGCCTACACAGACACGCTGTGACTGGCCCCATTCTTACGAGAACCCCAAACATGGTTTCAGGCGCTCAAAGCCGAATCAGGAATTTTGCGATCATTGCGCATATTGACCATGGCAAGTCGACCTTGGCCGACCGGCTGATTCAACACTGCGGTGGGTTGTCAAAACGCGAAATGACCGAGCAGGTTCTGGACTCAATGGATCTGGAGCGTGAAAGGGGAATCACTATTAAGGCGCAAAGCGTTTCCCTGACCTACTGCGCCCAAAATGGCGATCTTTATCAGCTTAATTTGATCGATACCCCTGGACACGTAGATTTTGCCTACGAGGTATCACGCTCTTTGAGCGCTTGTGAGGGGGCTTTGTTAATCGTTGATGCCTCACAGGGTGTCGAAGCACAAACGGTAGCTAACTGCTATGCCGCCGTGGATTTGGGACTGGAGGTCATTCCGATACTCAACAAGATCGATCTGCCTGCTGCTGAGCCAGATCAGGCGGCGATTGAGATCGAGGACCTCATAGGCCTGGACTGTACCAATGCCTTGCAGGTGAGTGCTAAATCCGGTTTAGGTATTCCTGGGGTTCTTGAACGGATCGTATCGGACGTGCCAGCACCCGCAGGCGATCGGTCGGCGCCACTTAAAGCGCTAATCATTGATTCGTGGTTTGATAACTACCTGGGTACAGTTTCATTGGTTCGTGTCATTGACGGGCAAATAACCACCCGAATGAAAATCCGGATGATGTCGACTGGAGATTCCTACCAAGTTGAGCAAGTAGGCTGTTTCACACCAAAACGGCTAGTGGTGTCTACGTTGGAGGCGGGAGAGGTGGGTTATGTGGTTGCAGGTATTAAAGATATAAAGGCGGCCAGAGTGGGAGATACTATTACCGGGCATGCCCACCCCGCCAATACTGCATTCGAAGGATTTAAGAGTGAAAAACCAGTTGTGTTTGCGGGTCTTTACCCCATTAACAATGCCGATTTCGAAGCGTTTCGTGACGCGCTCGAAAAATTAAGCCTGAACGATGCATCTTTACTTTATGAACCTGAGGTATCGCCGGCTCTGGGATTCGGATTCAGATGCGGCTTCTTGGGATTGTTGCATATGGAGATTATTCAAGAACGTCTGGAAAGGGAATATGCACTTGATTTAATTACCACCGCCCCGACCGTGGTGTATCGAATGTTGGGAAATGACAACATTACCCACTTTGTCCACAATCCCTCACAGATGCCTAAAGCAGGTACAATTTCAGAGATCTTTGAGCCCTTTATTCACGCTCGGATCCTTTGTCCGCCCGAACATGTTGGCGCTGTCATCAGTCTTTGCATCGGAAAACGAGGGGAACAAAAAGACATCACTTATCATGGGCGCCAGGTGGTGGTCGAATTCAACCTTCCTCTTTCTGAGGTGGTGCTTGATTTTCACGATTCACTGAAGTCTGTCAGTCGGGGGTTTGCCTCTTTTGACTACGAAATCATTGACGATCGCCCAGCCGACATGGTTCGTATTGACATAATGATTAATGGGGAACGTGTTGATCCCTTATCGGTTCTAGTAAATCGCGCCCAATCGCCATACCGGGCGCGAGAACTTGTCGGCCGGATGAAAAAGCTGATTCCCCGGCAAATGTTCGATGTTGCGATTCAAGCTGCTATCGGGTCGAAAATTATTACACGCGAGACAGTAAAGGCCTTACGCAAGAATGTGACCGCAAAATGTTACGGCGGTGACATTAGTCGTAAGCGAAAACTACTTGAGAAAAAAAAAAAAAAAACGCATGAAACAGATCGGTTCGGTATCTATCCCACAAGAAGCCTTTTTGTCTGTGCTGAAGGTGGGAGACTGATATGGATTTTGCTCTAGCTCTTTTTATCGCGCTGGTCATAACTGGTGCCATCAACTACTGGGATCGGTTTTTTGGCCAGCCCCGGCGCAGCGCAAAGGCGGAGTTGACAACAGGCAACGCAAAGCAGGCCCGGATGCCGCTACTGGTGGAGTACTCCCGCGCCTTTTTTCCGGTCATTCTCGCGGTGTTTCTGTTGCGCTCATTTATAATCGAACCGTTCCGAATTCCCTCAGGATCAATGTTACCCAGCCTTTATATTGGTGATTTTATTCTTGTTTCGAAATTCAGTTATGGGCTGCGGCTTCCAATCCTTAATACCCTGGTTGTGCCTATTGGCGAGCCAGATCGGGGGGACGTCATGGTATTTCGCTTCCCCCGGGATCCATCCACTAATTTTATAAAAAGGGTTATCGGTTTACCCGGTGATGTGATTACTTACCGAGGTAAACGGCTTACGGTGAACGGTGAACCGGTCGTCGTGGAAAAGACGGAGTTGTTGCCAGAGCTTAGCGGGCAGCGGGGGGAACGCAGTCTGTCGTCATTTCTTGAATCTTTTGGGCAATCCAACCACGCTATCTTCCTCGATGACAATCGCCAATCTCGATCATGGCCTCCTATAGTTGTCCCGCCGGGACATCTCTTCGTAATGGGGGATAACCGCGATCACAGTAACGACAGTCGCTATTGGGGCTTCGTTCCTGAGAATAATATTGTGGGTAAGGCATTTTTTGTCTGGTTCAGTTGGGACTCACCTGGTGGGGGTGGGGTTAACTGGCATCGACTTGGAACGGTCATCCAGTAACCCAGATGACACCCGCCGAGCGACTGCAACACGCAATTGGATATAATTTTTCCGATTTTTCCATTTTGAGCGCTGCACTCCGGCACCGTAGCATGGGGTCAGGCCATAACGAACGGCTAGAGTTTCTTGGAGATAGCATCCTTGGAATGGTGGTCGCGACTGTGCTGTTTGAACGTTACGGCGATGCAGGGGAGGGCGAATTGACTCGCTTGCGAGTACAACTGGTTCGCCAGCGGACATTGGCCAATGTTGCCCGACGGATTGATCTCGGAGCGGCACTAAAACTTGGTGCTGGTGCAGCTCGTAGCGGTGGGGCAGACCGATCGTCCATTTTGTCGGATGGGCTGGAGGCGCTTATTGCCGCGATATTTCTTGATTCAGATTTTTCAACAGTTCAGTCCGCGATTATCTCGATCTTTCAACCAGAACTTCTCGAGATCGCTAGCAAGGCCCCGGCCAAAGATCCAAAGACCCGGCTCCAGGAGTTGCTTCAGGGAGAAGGGCTTACGCCCCCAGCCTATCGAGTAAGCCAAACCCTCGGTCAACCTCATCGTAGGGAATTCGTTGTCGAATGCGAAATTTCCGAAATGGGGTTACTTACCCATGGGCGAGGCGCCAGCCGAAAATCCGCGGAGCAGCATGCCGCAACCCTTGGTATTGAACAATTACTTAAAGACATGTCACAAAATGACTGAGACGCACCGTTTTGGAGTGATTGCCCTGGTAGGTCGCCCCAACGTAGGCAAGTCGAGTCTACTTAATCAACTGGTACGCGCTAAAGTTTCAATAATCTCACGCAAGCCCCAGACTACCTGGCGACGCATTGAAGCGATCCGCAGCGTGAAAGATGCTCAACTCGTGATTGTCGATACTCCTGGCCTTCATAAGGCTCAAGGAAGACTGCTTAATCGGATCGCAAACCAATCGGCTCGTGGAGCGGCCGAAGGCGCGCACGTAGTGTGCCAGGTGGTTGACGCGCGGGTTTGGTCCCGAGCCGACCAGAGCGTGCTTGATCACTTCTCCAGGCCTGCGGTTACATTGTGGGTAGTCTTGAACAAAATAGATCTTTTGCCGAATGTGAATCACGTACTACCTCGTATCAAAGCGCTCCAGGAGATTCACCCGTGGGTTGAGATTGTCCCAGTCTCGGCGAAATCCGGTTATAACTGTGAACGATTGTTTGAGTTGCTCCAGGCTGCAGTGCCTTGTGGAGGTCCCGGTTACCCAAGTAGCGAGCTAACTACAGCCTCATCCAGTTTTATTGCTGCAGAACTTATTCGCGAGCAGATTTTCAGGCAGATGGGGGATGAAATCCCATACGGCAGTGGGGTGGAGCTTACCGTCTTTGAAACCGATGAAAATCAAGTTCTCCACATTGAGATTAATATCTGGTGTGAAACTGTTGGTCAAAAAGCAGCTTTGATAGGAGTCGGTGGAGAGCGCCTTAAAAAAATCGGCTCTGCCGCGCGACGTCAAATCGAAAACGTGTTGAATTGTCGGGTTCATCTGGCACAACGGGTTAAAGTCAAACGCGGGTGGGTTGATGACCAAAAGTCGGTTGTTGATTTGGGATATGGTGTTTAACCTCTCTCAAATCCTATGACGGCAGTACGTGTTAAAGGCCAGCCTGGCTTCTTGCTTCATCGAAGACCTTATTCGGAAACCAGTTTGCTGGTAGATCTTTTTTCACGTGAGCATGGCAGGATTACCGTAATTGCCAAAGGTGCTCGCCAGAAGAAATCTCAGGTTCGAGGTGTTTTACGACCGTTTGGTTTGATTACTATTGGGTGGTCCGGAAAAGGGGAAGTCAAGACTCTGACTCAGTGTGAGTCCCCAGGCCCTGCTTTTAACCTACGCAGGCGACGTCTCCTTTGTGGATACTATTTGAATGAACTTTTGTTGAAGTTCCTTCACCGTTACGATCCGCATGAAACTCTATTTGATTATTACCAGGCAGCAGTCATGCAATTAGCTCAAGGGGTAGACAATGAAGCAGTATTACGGGTCTTTGAGAAACAGCTGATGAATGAAGCCGGGTATGGCCTGCAGTTGGACCGTGACCACGACAGTGGGGAAGCGGTAAAGGCAGATAAAATGTATCGGTATTTGCCGGGAGTGGGTGCGTTTGTAGATAAACCCGGACGCAATGAAGGGGTCCTAGTGCACGGGTCCTCGATGATTGCTTTGCGCACCGAGACCGGATTTGATGAGCGGGTCCGCCTTGAGTTGAAACAGCTTAACCGCTCAGTACTGCGAGTTTTGCTTGAAGGCCGACCACTCCTATCACGGACGGTTTATTTACGGTTATACCCGGCTAGTAGCAGACCTAGCCCGGACCTTTAGAATTTGATATAGGGGGTTCCAACCCTCTAAAGAAGCCAAAGGAGAAAGTATGGAATTGGGCGTTAATATTGATCATGTTGCCACATTGCGCCAGGCGCGAGGCACCCGCTATCCTGATCTGGCCGAGGCGGTTCGTATTTGCGAAAGGAACGACGCCGATCTAATCACATTACATTTGCGTGAAGATCGTCGACACATACAAGATGCCGATGTTTACCAATTGTGTGAGGTCATCACGACAAGAATGAATCTGGAAATGGCTGCCACAAGGGAGATGCTTAACATCGCAATTCAGGTTCAACCGAATGATGTGTGCCTGGTGCCGGAAAAGCGCGCCGAATTGACCACCGAGGGTGGTTTGGACGCCGCCTCGCAAATAGACTCTCTTACTCCATTGGTCGAAGCCCTGAAAGACGCAAATATTCGGGTCTCACTTTTCATTGATCCCGACCCAGTCCAAATTGATGCTGCCAAGATGATAGGGGCTGACGCTGTCGAGATTCACACCGGAGGCTTCGCAGACGCAGGTAGTTCAACAGGGTCTGAGGCGGAACTCGGGCGAATCGTCAGCGCTGTTGAGCTTGGCGCCTCTTTAGGGCTCAGAGTCAACGCGGGGCACGGGCTTAACTACGATAATGTTGGACCGGTCGCTTCGATTTCAAAAATCTCAGAGCTCAACATCGGGCACGCGATCATAGCCCGTGCGGTATTTTCAGGCCTGGGTCCGGCTGTTGCAGAGATGCGCTCGCTGATGAATCAGGCGAGCCAGTAGGGGCTCATTTTTTGCTCGGGGCAAACCCTTGTGGAACCGCCCCTAGGTCACCCTCACCGAAAAAGAATCCCAGCATATGCTGTTCGATCAGATCGATGGATTGGGGATCAGCTGAGCTTAACTGGTTTTCATTGATGATCAACACTTGTCTTTCGAGCCATTTCTGCCACCCTTCTTGTGAGACGGTGTCAAAAATCCGTTGCCCAAGATCCCCAGGATAAGGGGGCTCTTCGAGAGCATCGGCATCGGCATCAAGGACAACGCAATGGATACGTCGCATGTTAAAATTTCCGGTCAACCCATATACTGGGTGGGGTTTTTAGAGTTACATATTATCTACCGACACAGTATATCTGGGCAAACAATATTCGCTCAAGAATAAGGACGTGCAAATATGAACGCTTCTCAAACTGAACTATCCCCGGATTCGCTCACGGTTACCGCATCGGCTCGTGAAAAAATCACACAGTTGCTCGCAGATGCAGACGACGGTCTCAGCGCTGTTCGGGTTTTCGTCTCCGGCGGAGGCTGTGGGGGAATGAATTACGGAATGACCTTTGCAGAATCTGTCGGATCGAGAGACCGGAAAATGAGCGACCAATCCGGCTTTGCGCTGGTGGTCGACCCGATTGCGTACTCGTATATCCATGGTGCGGAGATTGACTTTAAAGACGACGGCGTTAGTGCGTCGTTTGTATTCAATAATGTATTTCAGTCAGTAGGCGGTAGCGGCGCTTGCGGAGGTTGTGGCGGCGCCCATTAAGGTTTAGTAACGATTGGTTAGAAATAACGCTGATGGCTGACGGCGGACTTAGTATCGGTGGCTTTGTGTCGGGCTAAATCGAATGGTGCTTGACACTGTTTCCGCCTAAAAAAAAGCACCGTGCGCTCCTGATTGCACCAGATCGCAGTTATCGTACCGGTGCCTTTGTGCTTGCGGCACAGAAACTTGGCATCGAGCTGGTGGTCGCTTCATTTGGTGAGGCATACCTGACGAATCGGTCCGGTGGCCTTGCGTTAAAGCGAAACTCTCAAGCCGAAGCTCTCGATACTATTTCGAGGGCCGTTGCTGAACATCCGTTTGCTGCGATTTTGGCAAGTGATGATGAGACCGTTGCATTGGCCGGCGTTGCGGCTGAGCGCAATGGGTTGCCTGGTAATCCAACGGATGCTATCAGGGCCTTAACCAGTAAAATTGACTTTCGCCGCTTCTGTCAGTCGAATCAAACCCAGGGCCCAAGATTTGTTGCATTAGGTTCAAAAAACCTCGACCGGGGAGCCCCACCTGGAATCAACTATCCTTGCGTGGCTAAGCCTGCCTCGCTTTCCGCCAGTCGTGGTGTGATTCGTTGCGATAACCCCGGCGAATTAGATCAGGCCCTCAAGCGGATCCACAGCCTGCTTTATTCCGAGGGGAAACTGGGCGAAGAAGCCGTGCTCGTTGAAGATTACATTGATGGGTTCGAATATGCGGTAGATGGTTTGCTTAACCAGGGGCACTTGAAGGTCCTCGCTATCTTTGAGAAGCCTGGTCCGATGGCGGGGCCTTTTTTTGAAGAAACGATATATGTAACCCCACCGGGACTTAGTCATCAGGTTACTGATCAAGTCATTGGTGCCCTTGAGGATTTGTGTCGAAAACTGGGGATATGTGAGGGCGCTTTGCATGCTGAACTTCGTATCAATTCTTCGGGTGTCTGGTTTCTTGAGGTCGCGGGCCGGACAGTTGGGGGTCGCTGCGGGCGGATACTGGAGTTTCAAACGGGCTGTTCGCTGGAAGAGCTTGTGTTGGCAAATGCGGTACGGCTGCCAGTAGTAGTGGGTGAGCGCACTGGCTCTAGCGGGGTCATGATGATTCCAGTGACAAAAGGTGGAGTACTGCGTCGGGTTGAAGGTATTAGTGCAGCGCGGCGCGAACGCGATATTGTCGATGTCGAGATCGACGTGCGAGAAGGCCAGATCTTAGTGCCCTGGCCGGAAGGCTGCGCTTACCCGGGGTTTATCTTCGCACGGGCTGGAACAGCGGCGGATGTCGAGCGGGCCCTTAGGGCAGCCCATAGATGCCTGAATTTTGTGCTTGCACCTGAATTGCCCACCACGACAGCACTATAAGATTTTAACAACCGGCCTAATTGGCAATGCAAAAAAAACAAATAAAACAAATAGATATAGACTTTAAGATATCTAATTTATCGGTTTTATGTATAAAGTTTGCCACCGTTAAACAGTGTCCAGCGTGAGCGACTGAGCTTGACTTGACCCGTTTTTGAACTCAGTTTCCTAGCTAAACATCGGTGCGCTATGTTTGACCCTTTTTGGCATTAGCCCTTTTTTGGGCCTTTTTTTGACGGCGGCGCTGTGTCAGTATTCACTTGTCCGGTGTGCGTAGAATTAATCGCTGCGACACCCGGTTTGGTTTATAAACGATAGAACAACACAAGGAGGGATCCAATGAGAAAGGTATTTTTGGCTCTTGTCACTGGCGCGATGCTTTCAGGGGTTGCGGTTGCCGATGATGTCAAGATAGGAATAATTTTGGGCTTCACCGGGCCCATTGAGTCTCTGACACCGGCCATGGCAGCCGGTGCTGAATTGGCCATCGCAGAGGTGAACGCGAGTGGGTCATTTATGGGCGGAACCGGGATTACCAGCATCCGTGCAGATTCAACTTGTATTGACTCGGCTGCCGCTACTGCCGCCGCCGAACGTTTGATCACCTCGGACAATGTTAATGCAATTATGGGGGCCGACTGCTCCGGCGTCACTGGCGCAATTTTGGCGAACGTCGCGATGGCGAATGGGATCGTAATGATTTCTCCCTCCGCTACCTCGCCCGGTTTGTCAACGGCAGAGGATAACGGCTTGTTTTTCCGCACTGCGCCGTCGGATGCCCGTCAGGGCCAGGTGGTCTCCGAAATTCTTGGTGATCACGGATATAAGAGCGCTGCGATTACCTACACCAACAATGATTACGGCAAGGGACTCGCGGATAGTATTGAAAGCAACTTCAAGGCCGCTGGCGGAACCGTAACGATTAATGTAGCTCACGAAGACGGAAAAGGCGACTACAGCGCTGAGGTCGCGGCGCTTGCACAGGCCGGCGGTGATATTTTGGTGGTTGCCGGCTATCTCAATGACGGTGGTAAAGGCATTATCCAGGCATCGCTTGATACCGGAGCCTTTGACATCTTCTATTTGCCAGACGGAATGATCGGCGACAGCCTGCCCACTGACATAGGTGATGGATTAAACGGATCTATCGGCGACGTACCAGGTACCGATAGCCCAGGCGCCGCGATGTTTACCGAGATGGCTAAAGCGGCTGGATTTGAAAGTGGTCCATTTTCACCGGAGTCCTACGACGCCGCAGCACTCCTAATCCTGGCCATGCAGGCAGCGAAGTCTACCGACAGTCAGGATTTTAAATCGAAGGTGATGGATGTCGCTAATGCACCAGGCCAGAAAGTCTTTCCTGGCGATCTGGGAAAAGCCTTAGAGTTTATCGCCAGCGGAGGAGATGTCGACTATGTGGGTGCTTCTGCGGTTGAGTTAATCGGCCCAGGTGAATCTGCGGGCAGTTACAAAGAAATTCTGGTCAAAGACGGAAAAAATACCACCGTCGGTTACCGGTAAATCGGATCAGTTACGGCCCGGGTTACGCCGGGCCGTTTTTTTTTGTCGGCGGTTCGACATTTGATTGTCATCGAACACCTATACAAATACTTTGGCGGCATCCGCGCGGTCGAAGATGCTTCCTTTGCGATCGAGCAAGGAAGTATTACAGGATTGATTGGCCCCAACGGCGCTGGGAAAACTACGCTTTTTAACGTTATCGCCGGGATTTACCCTCCAGACAAAGGCAAAGTCCTGCTGAATGGTGAAGACATTACCGGGCGGCAGCCCCACGAGCTTTTTGCGAAAGGTATTTTACGAACCTTCCAGATCGCGCACGAATTCTCGTCGTTAAGTGTTCGGGAAAACCTGATGATGGTGCCGAGTGGGCAGTCCGGTGAGAGTCTGATTGAAACCTGGCTACATTCCAAAAAAGTTGTTGCTGAAGAAACAGTCATCAGAAAACGTGCCGATGAGGTTGTTGATTTTCTTCAACTTAACTCGGTCGCGAACGAACTCGCTGGTAATTTATCGGGTGGCCAGAAGAAACTTCTTGAACTGGGCCGGACGATGATGGCTGAACCACAAATAGTTTTTCTAGATGAAGTCGGGGCGGGGGTCAATCGCACCCTCCTGCGAACTATTGGCGACTCCATCTTGCGGCTCAATCGGGAGCAAGGCTATACCTTCTGCATGATAGAGCACGATATGGATTTCATTTCCAGGTTATGCGATCCAGTTATTGTCATGGCAGCCGGGAGCGTACTGGCCCAGGGTACGGCCCAGAACATCATGAATAACGAGGTCGTCATCGAGGCCTATCTTGGAAGCGGGCAAAAACAGACCCAACGGGAGCCTTTGTGACCTACCTTTCGGGCGAAGGTATGAGTGGGGGCTACGGAGGCGTTGATATCCTTCACCAATGTAGCATCGGGGTAGACAAAGGCGAAGTTGCCGTGGTGGTGGGTCCGAATGGCGCCGGCAAGTCGACCGCGATGAAAGCCGTGTTTGGTATGCTGGAATTAAGGCAGGGCCAGGTGACGATGGATGGTCAGGATATCAGCCACCTCAAACCTGAACAGCGAGTGCAACTCGGCATGGGGTTCGTACCACAAAGTGCCAACGTATTCACCTCGATGACCGTGGAGGAGAACCTGGAGATGGGTGCTTTTATCCGCCAGGATGACATTTCAGAGACCTTGTCCGGGGTCTACGAGCTTTTTCCGGTGTTGCGGGAGAAACGCAGCCAATTAGCGGGCGAATTGTCTGGTGGTCAACGCCAGCAAGTAGCGGTGGGCAGAGCGTTGATGACTCAGCCCAAAGTGCTAATGCTGGATGAGCCGACCGCTGGGGTCTCACCAATGGTTATGGACGAGTTGTTCGACCGTATTATCGAGATAGCGCGTACGGGGATAGCGATTCTCATGGTCGAACAGAATGCTCGACAGGCCCTCAGTATTGCTGATCGGGGCTACGTGTTGGTACAGGGCCGCAACCGTTACACAGATACTGGTGCAGCTCTGCTGGCCAACATCGAGGTTCGCAAAGCCTTTCTTGGCGGGTAAAAAAGGGTGCTGATAGATTTTTTAAACGCCTTGGCCCTGATTGGGAACTTCGTTGTGGTGCCGGGTATCGCATACGGTAGCCAACTCGCCCTTGGGGCCTTGGGCGTCACTATGGTCTACGCGGTTTTGCGGTTCTCTAACTTTGCCCACGGCGAGACTATGTCCTTCGGCGCTATGGTCACAATTCTAGTGACCTGGGGATTGCAGGCACACGGGTTTGGTTTGGGGCCGCTTCCTACTGCATTACTAGCGCTCCCCGTTGGAATCATCGCGACCATCATGCTATGTCTTGGAACTGACCGCCTTATCTATCGCTACTACCGCGAAAAAAAAGCAGCACCAGTAACCTATCTTATCGTTTCTGTAGGTGTGCTCTTTTTCTTGAGCGGTCTGATCCGATTCATTATAGGGCCTAAAGATCAGGTTTTTGCTGATGGCCAACGTTTCATAATGAAGGCCCGTGCATTCAAGGAGATGACCGGGTTGGATCAGGGCCTGGCGATTAAGACCTCTCAGGGCGTTACGGTCATCAGTGCCATAGTGATTGTGGCCCTTTTATTCTGGTTTCTCAATCGAACTCGAACGGGAAAATCGATGCGAGCTTACTCAGATAACGAAGATCTCGCCTTACTGTCCGGTATTAACCCCGAGCGGGTCGTGTTGATTACCTGGGTTATTACCGGTGCGTTGGCTGCAATTGCCGGCACCCTTTACGGTTTGGATAAAGGTTATAAACCTTTTACCTATCTGGGGTTGGTCTTGCCGATTTTCGCTTCGGCAATCGTGGGTGGAGTAGGCAATCCGTTGGGCGCTATTGCAGGGGGCTTTGTTATCGCCTTCTCAGAGTTGCTAGTAACTTTCGCCTATAAACGGGTAGTGGGTTACCTGACGCCGGGCGATTGGGTTCCAGATGGCTTAGTACAATTACTATCAACAGATTACAAGCTTGCTGTCTCGTTCTTTATCTTGGTAATTGTCCTGCTGATAAAACCAACGGGAATTTTCAGTGGGAAGACATTATGAGCCGTTCGGTCAAAAACGCTTTGCTTTTTGCCGCGATGGCCGTGCTGTTAGTGCTGGTCGGCACTATGCAGAGTTGGAACGTTGCCTTGGCGATTCTGAATATGTGCTTGATCTCAGCCATCATGACTCTTGGCGTGAATATTCAGTGGGGCTATGCCGGACTTTTTAATGCCGGGGTGATGGGATTTACGGCCTTAGGGGGCCTGGCCGCCATTTTGATCTCCGTCGCACCGGTACCCGCGGCCTGGGATGCAGGTGGTGCTCGCGCCATGCTGGGTTTGTTGGCCGGGTTGGCGACGATTGCCGGGGGGGTCTTGTTATGGAAAAAACTTCCGGTATCCCGAATTGCCCGGATCTGGCTAACAGCCCTGCTTGCGGTTTTCGGGTACGGATTAATGCGCCTTATTTTGGATCCCGCCGTCGATGCGATCGAGGCGGTTGAGCCAGCAATGACAGGTTTTTTGGGCGGGTTTGGCTTGCCTATCATGTTTTCGTGGGTTGTTGGAGGGATCTTTGCCGCAATCGTTGCCTGGGTTATTGGCAAGGTGGCGCTGGGACTGCGCTCTGATTATCTGGCAATTGCCACCTTGGGCATTTCAGAGATCATTATTTATTTCCTAAAAAATGAAGATTGGCTGACACGAGGGGTTAAAAACGTCAACGGGCTTCCGAGGCCAGTACCTTACGAGATAGATCTTCAAGGGGCGTTATGGCTTCATGATCTCGCCGCTTGGGTAGGGATACCGGTTGTGGAAGCCTCGTCGCTTATTGTGAAATTGAACTACGCCGCGTTATTTCTGGTCGTGCTTATAGCCATTTTCTGGCTCTCAGAACGAGCGTTGAAGTCGCCCTGGGGGAGAATGATGCGCGCGATCCGCGATAACGAGATGGCCGCCGGAGCGATGGGCAAAAACGTAACCGGGCGCCACCTTCAAGTTTTTGTGCTCGGCTCGGCGGTAATCGGTCTTGCAGGGGCTATGCTTGCAACTCTGGATGGCCAGTTTACTCCGGCATCTTACCAGCCGTTGCGATTCACTTTCCTCGTATGGGTTATGGTCATCGTGGGCGGTTCTGGTAATAATCTGGGCTCAATCCTAGGTGGTTTTGTGATCTGGTTTTTCTGGATTGAAGCCGAACCGATAGGCCTCGCGTTGATGAATTTTGTTACCTCGGGGATGGCTTTCGACAGCCCCTTGCGGCTACATCTGCTGGAGAACGCGGCACACACGCGGTTGATGACGATGGGGCTGGTACTGCTTTTGGTGCTGCGCTTTTCACCCCGAGGACTTATTCCAGAGGTTAAACGCTAACGGCAGTTACCAGGTCACAGACACTTAGCTGATACTTCCCAACGAGGCGTGCAGGGCCGAAAGATCGGCTTCAGACAAAGGCAGTACAGGCAAACGGCAGTCGCCGACATCGAATCCACGGTGGCGAGCGGCCGCTTTGACCGAGGCGTTGTATTGATGAGACCAGACGAACAGTTGGGAATTTACGAGTTCGCGCCAAAGCGAAGCGGCCTCGTTAATTTGACCAGAGGAAACCATCTGATAGAGCGTGACTGCCTCGTCGGGCAGGAAATTGACTGAACCCCAGACACAACCGACACAGCCGGCAACCAAAGCAGGGTAGGTGATCGGGTCGCCGCCATTAAATATTTTTCCGCCGGTCTGCAAAAGTTCCTGGATTCGTATCAAATCACCGGTACTGTCTTTGATATAGTCGATACCATCTATCTCAAGCAATTTTTCGAACAAGGCCGGCGTGACATCGAAGCCTGAATGTACCGGTATGTTGTATACCATCACCGGAACTGAGCTGACCTTCGCAACTGCCTCGTAGTGGGAGATTACGCCACGTTCATCAGGTCCCTCGAAATACGGCGGTAACACCATAACCGCATCTGCGCCGTGATCAATGGCATGGCGGGTAGTTGCAAGAGTGTCTTGTAGATAAATGGCGGATGTTTGTGCGATCACAGCAGCGCGCCCATCAACGTGTTTTGCGGTGATCTCAATCAGATGCCTTTTTTCTTCCCTGGTTAGGTAAGCAAATTCGCCGGTTCCACCACAAGGAAGGATAATATCCACGCCAGCTTCGAGCATACGATCGACATGGGCAAGGTAGCGCGTCTCACTTACCTGAGCCCCGTTATCATCAAATACCGTGCAGACGGGCACACAAACACCGCTAAGATTACTCATCACTCGTACTCCTTAAGCGTTTAGATTGGATGCAAAATAAATAATACCGAAGATCTAGAGTGTAAAGGAAAACAGTAGAAGATGAATATATGATCCCAACTTTCAGGGCAAGGAAAAGGAGGAAATGATGAAACCAGAAAAAGTTGCAATTGTTACCGCAGGTGGAGGCGGTATTGGCAAGGCCGTTAGTGAGGAACTGTACCGGCAAGGGTATCAGTTAGCACTCATGTCACGCAGCGATGCCTGCGAAATCCTGGCGCAGGAATTTGGAGGCATTGGGCTACGTGGTTCGGTAACTGATGCGGCAGACCTTAAGCGTCTGGTTGATACGACGCTGGAACGTTACGGCAGAATTGATTCTGTCGTTAATCATACCGCCCACCCGCCAAAAGGCGAGCTTCTCTCGCTAGACGACCAAGCGTGGCAGTCAGGTTTTGATATGCTGATTTTGAATGTGGTTCGGATGACTCGCTTGATTACGCCAGTGATGCAACAACAAGGCGCCGGTGCCTGGGTAAATATTTCAACTTTTGCCGCATTCGAACCCGAGCAAGCATTACCCATCTCATGCACCTTGCGGGCTGGACTCTCCGTGTATTCAAAACTGTATGCTGATCGTTACGCTAAGGACAATATCCGCATGAATAATGTTTTACCTGGGTTCATCGACAGCTTGCCGCACAAGGACGAAGTTACGAAGAGTATCCCGATGGGCCGGGTTGGTACTGTTGATGAGATCGCAAAAACCACTGCTTTTTTGCTTTCAGATGGAGCGGGATACATTACCGGACAGAGTTTGGTCGTAGACGGAGGGGTTACCCGTCATGTTTGATATTCTCGAGCCACAAAGTCTGACAATTACCATAACCAACCGGCTAATACATAATTCTAGGTCCGACCTCTAGGCATTTTCGATATATTGGCCAGGATCGCGGCGCCGGATTTACAACTCTGGCATCGGAATTCGTATCGCCATCCCGGCTGACCGCCAGTCGGATTCAAAGATTAATTGCTTTTGTGGACCTTTGACGTTTTAGGCTTTCCCGCACCGACTGAGGGAGTAACTGGTGCGCGTGCTACTGCTAAAGTGAGTAGGAGCTAGGAACCACGATCAACGTTATGTGGAATCTGCTAAGGTGTGTTGTCAGACTTGTGTGGGCCAATAACGGTTAGTTCTGCGTGGGATTCCTGCTCTTGCGACCGTACATAGTAAAACGCGTTCTTCTAATGATACCGACTCTTCTTGGGGCGGGTGTCTTGATATTCTTTCTCATGCGTGTCATCCCCGGTGACATCTGTTTAACCAGGTGGGTGGACTACGGCACCGATCTTGATCCCGTACTCCTTGAACTCTGCCGAGATAGGTTGGGTCTGAATGAGCCCTTGCACGTACAGTTCCTGCATTTTATACGAGGCGTTCTGTCCTTTGATTTCGGCGTTTCAATGTGGACGGGGCGTCCTATCATAGAAGAGTTAGATCTGCGTTTCGCGTTGTCACTACAGTTAGCGGTGATGGCGACTCTCGTCACACTTCTCATTGCTGTACCGTTAGGTATCGTTGCGGCCTTGAGACAAAATACCTGGATCGATTATCTGGTGCGCACCGTTGCTATTGCGGGAGTAGCGATGCCATCTTTCTGGCTTGGTATCTTGATTATCCTGGGATTTTTGATTTTTTCCCAGGCATGGTTCGGCGAACCGTGGATGCCCCCGATCTATTATGTTTCTCCATTCGAGGATTTCTGGGGCAATATGTCCCAACTGATCTGGCCAGCGTTGGTTGCAGGGTACCGCTATTGTGCAGTCGTGACCCGAATGACACGCTCGGCCTTGCTTGAGGTTTTGCGTGAGGACTACATTCGAACTGCGCGAACCAAAGGCCTCCCACAGAAGGTTATTCTCAACCGCCATGCATTGAGAAATTCGTTTTTGCCGGTGATTACTATTATCGGCATCGAGTTTTCTTTTTTTATGGGAGGGCTCGTTGTTACTGAACAGGTGTTTAATTTGAATGGTTTAGGCAGACTACTGGTCGATTCAGTGCTATATGCCGATTACAACATGATCCAAGCGCTTGTGATCATCGTTGTGGCGGTGTCTGTTTCCGTTAATTTCGTTGTAGATCTGTCTTACGCTTGGCTCGATCCGCGCATTCGTTACAGCTGAAATCATGGTTATGGAACAATGCCAGTCAGTTGTGATCCGGGACTGGAGATACCAGTCTTTAGTGAAAGCCAAAAGGCACTAGCCATCCGGTGGTTCTGGCGCTCGGGGAGTAAAATCAATCTCATCGTGGATCTGGCTGAGTCCTTTAGTCAATCGTTGGCGCTCGCTCAGCAGATAGTTGAACTGCTCATCACAGCCCGCAACAGGAGTGGGGTATGACGCGAGTTGTATATGAATCCGCTTTAAGACTAATAAGGTTGTTTGTTCGGTTTGCGAGGTCATATTTTGGCAAGTCACGTTTTTGCAGGACTGGTTGCAGCGAACGATTGGCTTGAGCGTTACTTTTGTCCTCGACGTTCTTGGCGTTTCAGCCAGCGTGACGCTAATAACGGCACCGTCACGGTAATCAATAATACCCGTACGGCGTGGTGCGAGGCCACAAACACCGGGTCTATATTCAAGATCAAAGCAAGCATGCCTATCTCTGCGAGGCCCCCAGGTACAAATGCCAAAAGCAAGGCTGCGAAGCCGATGTCGGTCCAAATGTTGAACACGTAGGCAAATAGGATTACTAAAGCCAGTAACAGCAAAGTCAACCCGCTGGAAAGCATAAAGGTTTTAAACAGCTCGTATGGTTTTGCGCCGGAGAATGCTGTACCGATGCCGGCCCCAATAATCACCTGGGTAACGTTGATAAATACTATCGGCATTGCCAAATCTGTTAAATCGGTCACCTGTGTGCTGGCGACGAGAATCAATGGGCCTAACAAGTAAGGAGAGGGTAGGTGGAGAGCCTTTGCAATCAACGAGCCAAGTGCGGCAAGAGAAATAAACAGCCCGGCGTTGGTAAGGGTAATAGATGCTATCGGTCTGTTCGCCGCTACTGTCATATCCAGATCAACCCCGATCAACTGGTGCAATAAAAAGGGCAGAACCATCAAAATCGTGGCAAGCCTCGCCGTATGGGCAAGTGCCGTTGTCCGCGGATTTGCGCCTGCACTCGCTCCGAGCATTACCATCACCCCCAAGCCCCCGGGGATGCTGGAAAAAGCGGCCGTCAGTTTGTCGAAACCCGTGACCTTGCGTCCGTAAAAAAAGGCGCAGGGTATTGCTATAGCCAGATAACAGACCATTCCGGCCATGGTGACAGTCCATCGATGAATGCGATCCAGAAGTTCTGGCGAGAATGCGGTCCCGAGCATGGCCCCAAGGGCGATAAATGCGATTGACCTTAGCCATTGAGGTACTGCAAGAGATGCGCCTTGCATGCTGGCCACTATGTTTGCGACCATAGCGCCGAGCAGCCATCCAAGTGGAATGTTCAGGTAAGCCCCGACTGCGCCACCTATGGCACCTAGCCCCAGGGAATAAATAGCTTTTTTCATAGTGGTTGTATTCTTAACATATCAAGTGCGATATTGGCCAACCAAGATGTTCTGGCCAGCATTCGGGAGACAGTATGAATTTAAGTTTGTGTAGTCGATTGTCACCTCGGTGATTTTGGAGGAGTGGTAATGAGCGTAAAAAAAAGGAAGGAGTTTGCAGATCGTCTCCGACAAGGAGACTACATGACGTTGCCCGGAGTATTTGATCTGATCTCCGCAAGAGTTGCTGACCGCATGGCGTTCCCGGGACTCTACATGACCGGGTATGGGGTGGTAGCTTCGAGCCTCGGGTTGCCTGATGCGGGCCTTGCGAGTTATACCGAGATGGTCAATTGCGTAGCGAAGATTGCGCAAGGGACGATCACCCCACTTATTGCTGATGGCGACACCGGGTATGGCGGATTGTTGAATGTCGAATATACAGTCCGAGGTTACGAGCAAGCAGGCGCGGTGGCGGTTCAACTGGAGGATCAGGAGTTTCCCAAGAAGTGTGGTCATACACCCGGACGCAGAGTCATTCCGATTGACGATATGGTTGCGAAGATCAAGGTTGCTGTTGCAAGCCGGGAGTCCGATGACTTCCTGGTGATTGGTCGAACTGACGCTCGGTCTCAGCACGGCCTTACAGAGGCGATTCGGCGTGGTCAGGCTATGGCACAAGCGGGCGCAGATATTGTGTTTGTCGAAGCCCCAGAGTCGATCGAAGAAATGACCGAGATCTGCCGCCAGATTGACCGGCCGTTGATGGCAAATATGGTAGACGGCGGAAATACACCGGTACTGTCTTCCCAGCAATTACAGGAAATAGGTTACCAGATAGCAATATTCCCTGGTACTGCGTTTTTGGCTGCCGGAAAGGCGGTGGAATCAGTGTATATGCACTTGAGGGAGACCGGAAGCAGTCCTGGATTGAAAACCCCACTTTATGACTTTACACAGTTCAGCAAGCTAATGGGATTCGACAAAGTTTGGGCCTTTGAAAAGAAATGGTTTGACCAATAAATGATGTCATATTGGTTCAATCGTTTCCCAGTGCATTCAGTGTATAGTGAAGGGTATCTGTTAAAACAAAATGACGGCCTCGGAAACAGTTATCATCCTACCAGAGGCGATTGGCCACAGCCGGCATTAAATTTATAGATGCAGACACAGTTTAATGAGCTTGTTCAATGGATATCCGACTATCGATTAATGATCGGTGGGAAGTTGGTCGGATTCTGGTTAAAAAGGACTGCTTCTCAGGTGCGAGGATTCGGATAAATGCCTAAGTTGCTGGAAGTAAAGAACCTGAAGACGCAGTTCTTCACCTCAGGCGGGGTCGTTAAGGCCGTAGATGACATCTCTTATGACGTTGAGGGAGGAGAAACCTTGGCGGTTGTCGGCGAATCCGGCTGTGGTAAGTCGGTCAGCGCGATGTCCATTTTGCGGTTGATCCCGTGGCCGCCAGGTAAGGTGGTTGGCGGAACGATCGACTTCATGGGCAAGGACTTGTTGACTGTCAGCGAAGAAGAAATTCGCACCATTCGTGGTCGACAAATCAGCATGGTTTTTCAAGAACCGATGACCTCACTGAACCCAGTTCTCTCGATTGGACTGCAGCTGACTGAAACTGTGCAGCATCATCTGGGCTTATCTTTAGAAGCTGCCAAAAAGCGGGCGGTTGAATTGCTGACGAAAGTGGGCATTGCAGACCCGGAACGGCGGCTCGATCAGTATCCCCATCACTTGTCCGGCGGAATGCGGCAACGGGTGATGATCGCATTGGCGTTGAGTTGTGACCCCAAGCTGATTATCGCCGATGAGCCAACAACCGCATTGGATGTCACCATTCAAGCACAGATTCTGGAGTTGATGAAGAAGTTGACCAGAGAACTTGGCGTGGCCCTGATTGTGATTACCCATAACCTGGGAATCGTTGCCCGTTATGCAGATCGGGTAAACGTGATGTATGCGGGAAAAATGATAGAGATGGGGCAAGCCAAGCAGATCTACCATGACCCGCTCCATCCCTACACTTTGGGATTGTTGGCATCGGTCCCACGCATGGATCAACCGCGAGGGGAGCGTCTAGTGCCCATCATCGGCCAGCCGCCTGATCTGACTCGCCTGGATAATGGCTGTGCCTTTCGGGCGCGCTGCCGTTTTGCCATTGACCAGTGCGCCAACGAGATTCCTCCCCTGGAGGGAACCGGAGATGGCCATTCGGTCGCTTGTTGGCGGGCCCATGATATTCGCGATTTGAGGGTCGCATCATGACGTTGGCTACCGAAGTGCAATCCTCCAGTGAGGCCGTCGCCCCGGCAGTTGAGTCCTCTTTTTTGGAGATTCGCGATCTTAAAATGCATTTTCCGGTCACCGAGGGTACCGTGCACCAAAAAGTGGTGGCCCACGTCAAAGCGGTCGATGGCGTATCGTTCAGTATTGCACGAGGCGAGACCCTGGGCCTGGTCGGGGAATCAGGTTGCGGTAAAACCACAGTAGGCCGTTGTATCTTGCAGCTTGAACGCTCTACCGATGGCCAAATACTATTTAAAGGGCGGGACCTCACGCAATTAGACCAGAAGGCATTGGTGCCAATCCGGGAAAAAATTCAGGTGATTTTTCAGGACCCGTATAGCTCTTTAAACCCACGGATGAAGATCGGTAGCATGCTGGATGAGCCGATGCGTGTACACGGCATCATCAAGGATCCAAAACAACGCCGGGCCCGTGTCAACGAATTGCTATCAGTTTGCGGCCTTGACCCGAAATTCTCTGATCGCTATCCCCACGAAATGAGTGGTGGCCAGCGGCAGCGGGTCGGTATAGCTCGCGCTTTAGCGCTTAACCCGGAATTTATTATCTGTGACGAGGCGGTATCAGCGCTGGATGTATCAATTCAGGCCCAGGTCATTAACCTGCTGGAGGATCTGCGCAAGCAGTTCAACTTAACTTACCTGTTCATTGCGCATGACCTCAGCGTGGTACGGCATATTTCAGACCGGGTTGCGGTCATGTATCTTGGCAGCCTGGTGGAACTCGCCGGCGGTGATGAATTGTTCGATCGCCCAATGCATCCTTACACCCGCGCCCTCCTGGATGCGGTACCCATACCAGATCCTGAGGTGGAAAGTCACAGAGCCCATAAGGTACTTCAAGGTGAGGTGCCGAGCCCTATGAATCCACCCAGCGGATGTGTTTTTCATCCCCGCTGCCCCCTTGCAGTGGACAGTTGCCGAACATCGGTGCCACAGGGCCGTGAGATTTCACCTGGGCACTGGGTAGCCTGCAGCCAGGTTTAGCTCTTTCGGTCGTGTGGTCTTAGCCAAATAAGCGGTTTCTAATACAGACGCTGACAAAAAATTAGGTGTTGACTGCAACCCCCAATATTAACAACAATGATCCAATCGGCATGTTTTGATGCTGGTAAACAATTCGACGCTGTTAAACAAAAGCGAGGAGAGTAGGAAATGAAAAGACGCAAGAGTAAATTTGTCATTTCTATAGCGACAGGAGCGTTTCTGGCGGCAGGTCTGACTATGACTGCATCGGCGGCAACCCCGGAACCCGGCGGAACCCTGAATTTTGTAGTGGCCAGCAAGATCCCATCATATGATGGACATCAGGAAACCACGTTCGGAATGGTGCATCCCATCAGACCGTTCTACAGCCTGTTGATTCGAGTAAATCCGGACAATCCGGCAGACCCGGCCGATTTTAAGTGCGACCTGTGTGAAGGTGATGTGCCGGCAGCTACAGATGGCGGCACGAAGTATACGTTCAAGATCAGAAGTGGTGTCACGTTTCACGATGGCACGCCATTAACGTCGGCCGACATCAAAGCCACCTATGACAAAATCATTTTTCCGCCCGAAGGTATACCGAGTTCGCGAAAAGCGTTTTTCAAGATGGTTGATTCTGTTGAAGCGCCCGACGCCACCACGGTTGTATTCAATCTGAAGTTCCCGTCAGGTGCATTCATTCCTGCTGTGGCAACGCCGTTCAATTTTGTCTACAGCAAGAAAGATCTGGAGACCCATGGCTACGAGTGGCATAAAAAGAACGTTAACGGTACTGGGCCGTTTATCTTCGTTGAGGACATTCCAGGCCAACATGTAATGGGAAAGAAAAACCCGAATTATCACTTTGAAGGAAAACCATACCTCGATGGGTTCAAGGCGATTTCTGCACCGAAGATGGCTGTTCGGATCAATGCTATCCGGGGCAATCAGGCATCCATTGAGTTTCGCGGATTTCCGCCTAAGGCAAGGGACGATATGGTTAAAGCGCTGGGTGACCAGTTGACGGTTCAGGAAAGCGACTGGAACTGTGTGCTGATGTCGACGGCCAATACCAAGCGCCCCCCGTTTGATGATATTCGGGTGCGGCAAGCACTGACCCTCGCGGTCGATCGCTACGCTGGCTCTAAGTATCTGTCACAGATCGCGATCGTTAAGACGGTTGGTGGCCTGGTGTTCCCAGGACATCCTCTGGCGGCATCGCCTGAAGAGTTGGAACAACTGATCGGGTATTCCCGTGATATTGATGCAAGCCGGGCCAAGGCACGAGCTTTATTGAAAGAAGCTGGGGTCCCGGAAGGGTTTAAGTTTGTGTTCAATAACCGTGGTGTCGACCAGCCGTACAAAGTGGTGGGTACCTGGTTGGTGGATCAATGGCGCAAGATTGGCCTGGATCCACAGCAGACAGTCAAGCCGTCACCACAGTTCTATGCAACCCTGCGCAAACAGTTTGATTTCGATGTCTCCATCGACTTCAACTGCCAGTCAGTGATCAACCCGATCGCTGATGTGTCGAAGTTCTTGTGTAGTGCCGGCAACAACTATTCGCAGTGTGAAAGCCAGGAAGTCGAAGATCTTTACGATAGTCTGATGCGGGCAGAAACCCTCGATGAGCAACGCTCACTCATGCGCCAATATGAAAAAGCGGCATTAGACCTCGCTGGTGGTGCCATCACCCTGTGGTGGTACAAGATCAACCCACACCGCCAGTATGTAAAGGGCTGGAAGATCGCTCCGAGCCATTACCTGAACCAGCATTTAGACAATGTCTGGTGTACAGATGGCAACTGTTCATAACCGATGTTTAGATTGGATCAGTGATCTCTTAAATAGATCACTGGTAACGTAGTCTGTTGAGTTAAACGCCCGCCTGTCGCCTATACGGCGGCAGGCGGTCTTCTTTATCTGGCAAGAGAATGCATCGATATATCACCAAACGCCTGTTACTGATTATCCCGACCCTGCTCGGGGCGGCGATGATAATTTTCTTTATGCTCAGGCTAATTCCTGGTGATGTGTGCGAAGTACGATTGGCAGGTACCGGCCTCTTCGTGGATGAGGCTGAGATCGAGTTGTGCCGAGAGAAGCTAGGCCTCACTAAGCCAGTTCTCGTACAGTTCTACAACTTCGTTAGTGGTTACCTCACTTGGGATTTAGGGGAATCGATGTGGACAGGAAAACCGATTACCCATGAGATTTCTATACGCTTTAAGTTGTCAATCCAGGTTGCGATCATGGCGACCCTGGTGGCTGTGCTCATTGCGATTCCACTTGGCGTTATATCCGCCGTTAAGCAGGACACTTGGGTTGACTATGTCGTGCGCTCGTTCAGCATCGCGGGTATTGCGATGCCGTCATTCTGGCTTGGCATCCTGATTATTCTTGGCCTTTTGATAGGAAGCCAGAAATTTTTTGGTGAACCATGGATGCCACCAATTTATTATGTCTCACCGTTCGAGGATTTCTGGCGCAACATGTCCCAGTTAATCTGGCCAGCCGTTGCAACCGGCTATCGGTATTCGGCTGTCGTCACCCGAATGACCCGCTCAGCCTTACTTGAAGTATTACGCGAAGATTATATTCGTACCGCAAGGGCCAAGGGTATGATCGAGAAGATCATTATTAACCGCCATGCGCTTAAGAATTCTATGCTGCCCGTGTTGACCATTGTTGGTATCGAATTTGCTTTTCTGATTGGTGGTCTCGTCGTCACCGAACAAGTGTTTAATCTAAATGGTTTGGGAAGGTTGTTTGTCGAGTCGGTGGGTGCGCAGGACTTTAACCTTACCCAGCAACTGGTTATGCTGGTAGTGTTGGTTGCAGTGCTGACCAACTTTTTGGTTGATCTTGTCTATGCCTGGCTAGATCCCAGAATTCGCTACGGTTGATTGAGGACGTCCTGTTGGCAACCGCTGAAACGACGACTGAATATATCCTCCCCGAGGAGGCCAGGGAGTCCTGGTTTGGGCGAATTTTTGATCTTATGCGGCGCCAACCCCTGGGCAGTGCGGGCGCATTCATTGTCATCGTTATGGTGTTGGCTACGATATTTGCTGAAGTGATCTCGCCCTACGATCCGGAGATGATTTCATTTGAAAGCATGTTGGTCCCGCCGAGCGCCGATCACTGGATGGGAACCGATGCGTTTGGCCGCGATATCCTGACCCGAATCATCTATGGCGCACGAACGGCTTTATTCGTCGGTTTCACAGCGGCTTTTATTGGCTCTACGCTCGGATTAATTCTCGGTGTTGCGAGTGCTTATTTTGGTGGATTCTTTGATCTGGTGGTTCAACGTCTGGTCGATATCTTGATGGCGTTTCCGTTGATCGTTTTAGCACTCGCCGTTGTAGCAACGTTGGGGGCGGGTACTGTCAACGTCGTCATTGCTATTACGATCCCGTTTATTCCGCAGTGTGCGAGAGTGGTTCGCTCGAGTGCGCTCGCAATTCGCGAGATACCGTATGTAGATGCAGCTCGGGCGTTGGGCTTTGGGCACGGTCGGATCATTATGCGGCACATGGTTCCAAACGTGATGGCGCCGTACCTGATCATGGTGACAACATTCGTGGGTCACGCCATTTTGCTTGAAGCATCGTTGTCATATCTTGGGTTAGGTGTGCAGGAGCCTACAGCGGCGTGGGGTTTGATGCTGCAAGGTGGTGCGGAAGAGTTTGCAGAGAGTGCCCCATGGGTTCCCATTTTTCCAGGGCTCGCGATCACGCTTGCGGTATTCGGGTTCAATTTATTCGGCGACGCGTTGCGTGATCTTCTGGATCCTCGACTTCGGGCGCGATAAAAAACCATCTGCCAAGATTTGTTTTCTACAGGCTGTCTTGTCTAGGGCTCCCAAGTAATCGAGATTGCTCGCGTCAATTTGGCAGGCAGTTCAACACCTGCAAACCTGGCAATTTTGTAAAATGAAACTTGCTATCCTTGATGATTATCTAAACGTTGCTCTGAAAGTCGCCGATTGGTCAGCCGTCGAGCAACACGCCAAGATCAGTGTCTTTACCGAGCATTTAGGCGACGAGGATCAAGCAGCACAGGCGCTTGCTGACTTCGACGTTGTGATCGTAATGCGCGAACGCACCAGACTCCCGGCATCGTTACTGCTTAGATTGCCCAAACTCCGTTTGCTGGTGACTACTGGATTGCGCAATCAGGCTATCGCTATGGAAACATCGCGTGAGCTTGGTATCGACGTTTGCGGGACCAACCTATTGGGGTATCCGGCTTTTGAGCATACATGGGCGTTGATCCTGGCGCTGGTCCGAAAGATACCTCTTGAGAACAATTCAATTCATGAGGGTGGGTGGCAAAAGGGCTTTGCGGGTGGATTACGTGGCAAAACCCTGGGAATACTGGGTCTTGGCAAGCTTGGAAGCCAGGTTGCCAAAGTTGGGCAGGCGTTTGGTATGGAGACCATATCCTGGAGCCAAAACTTAACGGACGCACGAGCGAAGGAGTGCGGAGTCGCAAGGGTAGGAAAAGACGAATTACTCTCCCTTTCGGACATTGTTACGATCCATCTAGTGATGAGCGATCGCACTCGTGGTCTTATTGGCGATCGTGAACTAAATTTGATGAAATCCAGTGCTTATCTGGTGAACACCTCCCGTGCGTCAATCATCGATGAGGCAGCACTTGTTGATGCACTCAAGCGGGAGGTCATTCGTGGGGCTGGTATAGACGTATTCAGTATTGAGCCATTACCGGTTAACCATTCGCTTCGAAGGCTCGACAATGCCGTATTAACAGGTCACACCGGTTATGTAACTGAAGAGAACTTCACGTTGGGATACCGCGAAGCGGTCGAAGATGTTCTAACGTGGATTTCTGGGAATACAATCCGGTTGCTTAATTAATTGCCAGCAGACGGTCGATAAGGGTCTCCAGTTAGCGGCCTGTTATTCCCCATGTGACGGCCAGACTCCAATCAGTGAAAGCGAAACAGGCGTTCGGCGCCTTGTCATTGGGGTCTAGGCGGGAAGGGCACTTGGTCGGGATCGGGTAGGGCTTCTGGCAGCGCATCTGGATTATCAACCCACCGTTCCATAGCCTTATCAATGATCTCGCAAATTGGCGCACCCAGTCGCCCAAGGTCACGGGCTCGAAGAGAAATTATTGATAACGTCGCCGCCGTAAGCTGAATCTGGTCACGCCGTCTCCTTGCATCACGATGCTGTTCTTTTAACCAGATCGCCGATCCATGGCCGGCTTTTGTCTTGGGTGCGTCGGAACAAACTGCTGCAAGGTATTCAACGACCATCAATGCGCAGGACTTAAGATGTGCTGGTGGGTAGGCCACCTCATCTGAACGGATGATTGTTAGTGCATCCTTTTCAAGGCGTTTAGCTTTTCCTTCATTTCCGAACAGATTAAACATGGCGCCGGTCGGTTCTAAGTGATAGCGATCATGACATTGTCTTTGTAAGGCTGACGAGTCGTGAGTTGGCGGTACCAGCGCTCAAGGTTATCAAGAGTGGCCCGTTGAATATCCAGATTGAACCACCTGTAGGTCATGACACCAACAGGGATATCACCAAAACTGAAGGCTTCTCCCGCCACATACCGATGCCTAGATAAATGCCCATCCAGAATGCGTAGAGCCGCCTCGGTGTTGTTCCGTCCTGTAGAAATGGCTTCAGGATCCTGGTCCTTAGGGCTAGTTCTAATCAGATTCCAGAAAAGAGGTCGAATCGCAGGGGCAAGAATGGTTTGCTGCCAGTCCATCCATTGCTGCGCCAGAGCAATCGACCAGACATCCTGTGGCAACAGGCCATGTGACTCATGACTTTCACACAGGTAGCGGACAATAGCATTAGACTCCCAAAGAGGCCTCCCGTTATCTATTAAAGTCGGAACAGTACCATTGGGATTCAGTGCAAGGTAGTTAGCACTCTGGTTATGTCCAAATTCCCCGCCGATGTCTTCGCGTTCATAAGACAGGTCAAGTTCATCACAGGCCCACAACACCTTTTGTACGTTTGACGAATTTCTTCGGCCCAGTATGTTCAGCATGAAATATACGCCATTAGTTGTTGCGCACTATTATGGGTCGCAGCCTCATGGTCGCGCCAGCGCTACGTTGCTGATTAAGCTAAAAATGCTGGAATTGGGGAAAATTATGAACGAGTGGCTTCGCCCGCAGGTTTAATTGGTAGTAAAAAGACCAGCAGATAGGCGATCAGCACCATTGCCCCCAGGAAGTAGAACACGCTGGCCAAGCCGTAGGAATCGGCAATCAGGCCTCCGATTGGCATGGCTACAACCGTCATGATTGCCTGGGTGCCGAAAAGAATACTAGTCGTCGTTCCAAAATAGGTGGGGGGCGACAAATCCATCATCCAACTATGCACCACTGGGCGCACGGAAAAAAGGAAACATCCTGCAACAGTCACTACTGAAGTCACCATAAAGATGTTGGCAAAAGGCGGGATGAGGGCCAGCAGCACCACGCTCCCCGCGAGACCCCATAGAATCACTGGTCGCCTACCAGCCTGGTCCGACCATATGCCGGCGACCGGGCCCGAAACCAGACCACCAATTTGCAGCGCCATCATCACCATACCCATCCAGATTGTTCCGGTTTTAAGTTCGTTAATAAGATAGAGCGGCAAGAATAGATACAGACCGTTCTGGGCAATATTCCGGCAGCCGGACGCGATTGCTAGGCCGGTAATGGCACGGTTGCGTAACAACGCTTTCAGGTCGCTAACAATGTCGATAAAAGATTTTGATTTTCCATGATCGGGTTTGGTCCGACTTTCTTTTGGAAACAAAGTGAATCCGATCAGAAGGCCGATAAGGAGCACAGGTCCTGTTGCAACAATTGAGGTCTGTTGCCATGAAAAGGAAGCCAACAGGACGCCCGCAGCGATCGGCGCTAGTGTGTCACCCAGGTTGGCACCCAGTGCATGTATTGCAAGGGCGCGCCCACGATGCTTCGGGTAATGTTCGGAAAGATAGGCGATCGCGGGAGGGTGCCATAGGTTGTTGGACATCCCAAGGAGAATGACCACTCCAAGAAATACCAGAAGATGGCTTGTCCATCCAAAAGCAAGAAGTGCGAATCCCCCAATCAGCAAAGACACAATCTGGAAAACCATGCGTCGACCGGTAATGTCGACAAGCAGTCCGCTGCCTAAGTTGGCCACCCACGAACTGATGTGAAAAACAGAAACCAATAACCCGGTGTCGGTATACGAGAGCCCCAGATCAGGCCCTATGAAGGGTATCAGCAGGTAGAAAAATGCCGCAATCCAGTGTATCGCACTATGGCCAAGGCCAACAATAAAGGCGGGCCCCTGTTCGGACCAGCCAATTTGGTTTGTTGGTGTGGTTTTGCTCACATCCCGGGGAGGTAGGGTTCGCACAATTGGCAATGGTGCACCATAATAGTATTCGACTGAGTTAGACGAAAAAGGAAATTGGGCCACAGCCGCTGAGGAAACGCCAATGGCATGTAATGCTATCAGATATGGGGTCGACAAGTGCGTTGGCTATGGACCTACCGACTACCTAGGTGTCGCGACATGACCCAACAAAGAGAAACGCTACCCCTTGCCAGATTTACCGTTCTGGATTTGACCCGGGTCCGCTCTGGTCCAACCGCGGTTCGCCAGTTGGCGGATTGGGGGGCAAACGTGATCAAGATTGAATCGCCCGAACATATGGATGTCGAGAGCGGCATGGGTGGCGCCCGCCACGGGCCTGATTTTCAAAACATTCACCGCAATAAACGCAGCATAACTTTAAATCTGAAAGATCCTAAAGGGCATGAGGTTTTTATGCGCTTAGTCGAATCAGCAGACGTGGTCGTTGAAAATTTCCGCCCTGAAGTGAAAAAACGTCTAGCAGTCGACTATGAATCGCTTGATGCATGTAACTCCCGCATCATACTTGCCAGTATCTCTGGCTTTGGACAAAGTGGTCCATATGCCAACCGACCGGGGTTTGATCAGGTTGCCCAAGGAATGGGCGGGCTGATGTCGATTACCGGGCTGCCAGGACAAGGGCCGGTGCGGGTCGGTGTGCCTATTGCAGACCTCGCTGCAGGGATGTATGCAGCGATTGGTATCCTTATAGCGTTATTACAACGCGATGAAACTGGAAAAGGTCAGTGGGTGCATACCTCGTTGTTGCAAGCACAGATTGCTATGCTTGATTTTCAAGCGGCACGTTGGCTCATTGACAATGAGATTCCTGCACAGGCTGGAAATAATCACCCCACGAGTACGCCGACCGGCGTGTACAAGACAGCCGACGGGTTTATCAATGTCGCCTGTTCCGGAGAACTCATGTGGAAGCGTTTGTGCACGGTGATCAAGGCCGATGTCCTGATAGAGATACCTGCCTATCAAACTGAGGCGTCGCGACTGCAGAACAGGGACCAGTTGAACGATACGCTGAATTCCTACCTGGCAAAAAAAAGCAGTGGTGAATGGATTAAGGAGATGAACAATGCCGGCGTTCCTTGTGGCCCGATTTATACCATTGATGAAGTATTTTCGGACCCACAAGTTCAGAATCTGGAGATGGCAGCCAGCGTATCACACCCGCTATTGGGGCATCTGAACCTGGTAAAAAATCCGGTGAATATGCCCGGTGTACCTGATGTTGTGTATACCGCTACGCCGGAGCGGGGGCAACATACTGAGGCGGTATTAATCGAGTCTGGTCTTACCAGCGCGGAGATCGCCGCGCTAAGAAAAGACGGAGTTATATAATTATAAAAGGGAGGGGTAAATCTAAGTGCCAGTCAGTGACCCTTAAAACGCGGTTTTCGTTTCTCACTAAATGCCTGACGACCCTCCTGGTAGTCTTTACTGTCAAAACATCTGGCCGCTAGTATTTCGACTTCAGCAAGATCACGCTGCTCAGGATCCTTCAGTGCTTCCGCGACCGTTCGGTTTGCGCAATGAATCGTCAACGGGGCATTAGCGGATATTCCGGCGGTGTATTCAGCGACATAGCTCTCAAGCTCGGCCGTCGGCACCACCCGGTTAATCAGACCCATCTGCATGGCTTCTGTTGCATTAAACCGATTGCCCGTATATAAAAGCTCTCGCGTGAAGGAGGGGCCAATCAGCTGAACCAGCGGATATATATCTTCCCACCGGTAAGCCAACCCGAGCTTGGCCGCGGGGATAGCAAACACCGCATTGTCCGCGGCGATTCGAATATCGCAGTGGACAGCGACACTCGTACCGCCACCAATACAATACCCTTGAATCATTGCAATCAAAGGTTTCGCGAGTTGGTCCAACGCTGCGACGGCAGCCTTAACTGTTAAGTTGTATTCGTCAGTTGTGCTTTTGGATGACCGTTTGTTCTCAAACTGGGAAATATCAGCACCTGACGAAAATGCCTGGTCACCCTCGCCCTTAACGACAACTACACGAATGTCATCATCGTCAGAAAACCGTTGCGCAATGTGGGGGATCGCTTCCCACATCTCAAAGGAGATCGCGTTTTTTTTCTGCGGTTGATTAAGGGTAATCCAACCGACGCCATTGGATTTATTTATTTTGATTTTATCTGTTAATACGGTCATATCAGTCTCTAAGAGGGTGTAATAAGTCGCAGGCCAATTTGTTTATAAACGACAAAACAAACCAAAACCCAAATGCGTTGGGCAGTGTTCAATCGATTAGCATTAGGGTGGGAGAGTTCATTATCGCGGTTTAAACAACGCGAAGGCAACGGTTATGATTCAACCGTACCTGCCAACAGGTGTGCCGGCTTAATTCCCGCTCGCCACGAGGGCAACTCCGGGGACAATTAGAAGTAATGCGAGCACAATTCGAAGTGTAAAGGTCTCCCGCCGGAAAACGAACAGGCCTAAAAGCAGGGTAAACACTGGCGATAAGGCAACGATGGGAATAATTTTGACCACCTCTCCTAGATTCAAGGCTGTATTTAAGGACCATATCGAAATGCCATTAACCACGCCACCGCAGAAAAACCAAAGCAACCCCGGTGTCCAGTGGTGGGGGACAATTGTGTGTTTGGTGCCCCTAAGGGTGGAGCCAAACGCAATCATCAGTGATACCGTATAGGACACGAGGCCTGCAAACAGAGGGTCGGGAATAATATCAAGCCCTAGTTTTGTCAGCGCATGGCCGAGGGCGCGAAGGACTGCTGCACCAATGGGAAGTGCCAGGGCCCAAATAGGCCAAGTGCTTTTGGCCTCGCCCTTACGTGCCAGCAATCCTATCGCGAGGACAATAGTCACTGTCCCAACGGCCAGTGGAATGGTGAGGGTTTCTCCCAGGATAACAATTGCAAAAAAGGCAGCGAACACCGGAGCAGTTGACGCCAGGATACTAGTAAGGGTTGGTCCAAGGTGACGTATGCCGGCAATCGCGAAGTTCGAGGTTAGAAATGGTCGGAACAGTCCCACCAGTGCAAAAATCAATACCGCACTGGTGGTCCAGTACCATAGTTGCAAAAACCACGGTGAGAGCAGCCAGAAAAATGCGGTCGATCCGAGCATCGATATGAGTGCACCAGTTTGATTGCGCCCATATTTCAACCCAAGGTTTTGTAATTGCACGCCGACCGCAAACAGGAATGCTGAAGCGAATGCCAGAACAACTGGTGTTGTGAGATTAATTGGATGATTACCCGGCTACGGCCAGCTTGTGCCGGCGATAACAATAAGAACCTTTAAAAGGCCAGCGCTGCAAGCAAACCGCCGTCGGTGCCGAGCTTAAAAGTATCACATCTTCAATGAGCGCAGTAAACTACTCGAAGGCCAGATTTAAAAGAAGGTGGCAAAAGTATGACCTGTAGACACTTTATGAAAGGCCCTATTCTGGTGAAAAAGCGTCGAAAACCGACTTTGATCGGGGCGTCGATCTTGTCGATCAGATCGCACGGGGCGATACGGTGATGTTTCAGAAAACACCGTTGCTACTGAAACTTCGACCTGGAAATCTGAAAGAGCTTTGTCAGGCATGGCTCACACTGTTTTAGCGGACTGGCCAGTACTGTCAGTACGTCGTTATTGGTTGGCGTTAGAGGGGGAGTAAATGGCAGACTGGGACGTCATTGTTGTTGGTGCAGGCAACGCAGCATTTGCTGCTGCAATAGCAGCCAAAGAGCAGGGCGTGTCAGTTCTGGTTCTTGAGTGTGCTCCGCAAGAAGAGGCTGGGGGCAATACCCGATTTACGGCTGGGGCGATGCGATTTGCTTATCATGGTCTTGATCACCTGAAGCGATTGATGCCAGATCTCACCGCAGAAGAAATCGGAAAAACCGATTTTGGACAGTACTCTGAAGAAGCATTTTTTGACGATATGGGACGTGTCACGGAGTACCGCACAGATCCAGATCTTTGCGAGGTGCTTGTCACGCGCAGTCGGGAAACCATGTTTTGGATGCGAGACAAGGGTATCCGTTTTGCACCCATATGGGGACGCCAAGCTTTCCAGGTTGATGGTAAGTTCAGGTTCTGGGGTGGTCTAACGGTTGAAGCATCGGGCGGGGGTCCGGGTTTGTTTGCGGCCTGGACGAAGATTGCCGATCGAGAAGGTATCGAGGTTCGCTATCAGACGCGTGCGGTATCACTGCTGTTTGATGGTGCGGCAGTTACTGGCGTGCATGTCAAAAACGCAAGTGAGTCTCTGGCACTTGAGGCAAAAACCGTGATCCTTGCAGCGGGTGGGTTTCAAGCTAATGTCGAGTGGCGGACCCGTTATCTTGGCCCGGGATGGGATCTGGCTAAAGTTCGAGGTACTCGATTTAACACCGGTGACGGTATTCGAATGGCTCTTGATATAGGCGCGATGCCGTATGGAAACTGGTCAGGCTGTCATGCAGTGGGGTGGGAGAGGAACGCGCCGGAATTTGGTGACCTGAGTGTCGGGGATGGGTTTCAGAAACACAGTTATCCATTTGGAATTATCCTAAACGCCCACGGAAAGCGATTCCTCGACGAGGGAGCCGATTTTCGAAACTATACATACGCCAAGTATGGGCGAGAAATTCTCTCCCAGCCTGGCCAATTCGCCTGGCAGATTTTTGATGCGAAAGTAAGCCATCTGTTACGAGATGAATACCGGATCAGGCAGGTCACCAAGGTCAGTGCGAACTCTCTACAGGAACTAGTAGAAAGACTCCAGGATGTTGACCCTTTAAATGCTCTTGAGACAATACATGCCTACAATGCTTCTATTGATACTGGGGTGCCGTTTAATCCTAATGTTAAAGACGGGCGCTCTACTGAGAATCTAAAAATTCCCAAATCGAATTGGGCAAACACCATCGATCAACCTCCTTTCGTTGCCTATGCTGTCACCTGCGGCATTACTTTTACTTTCGGAGGTTTGCGTATTCAAACCAACGGCCAGGTATTGGATGTAGACATGCACCCGATCCCCGGTCTTTATGCAGCGGGAGAATTAGTAGGGGGTGTATTTTTTAAAAATTATCCAGGTGGCACGGGACTTACGGCCGGTGCGGTGTTTGGCCGCATTGCAGGGACGAGCGCCGGCGGGGCAGTTTGCAAACGTTAACTACTCTCAAAGCAGAACCAACAGAATCGAGGACGACAGGTGTGGGCCCAGAAGCGGCAACACCTATGAAAATTATTGAGTTGGACTGGCCTAGCTCGATCGACGTGTACTTGTGATCATTGATGGTGGAACAATTCCGATGAGTACCGGTAATTTTAGCAGGCCGGTTTATATTTACGCAGTAACTTGCCTATCCTTAGTGTCGACGATTGCGGTTAGGCAAAAACAGGGAACCTGTCGAAAACCCCAATCGGATTTTTGCTAATCCGGGAGCGCTGACCGTAGAACCCGAGCTACATGAACAGCGTTTCGGCCAGTGCCATGGGTAATTTGTTGACGACAACTGACACCGTTGGCGATGATCACTGCGTCATCTTCCAGTTGCCGAATTTGCGGCAAGAGGTCTAGTTCTGCCATACGCATGGAAATGTCATAGGTTTCGGACTGGTAGCCGAACGCGCCGGCCATGCCGCAACAACTTGATTTCAAAAGGCGTGGTTGTATCTCTGGTATTAACTCCAAAACTCCCTGAACGGCAGGCAAAGTGTCAAAAGCCTTTTGATGGCAGTGGCCATGTATCGCCACTTGAGGTGTAACAAGTGGTTTAAATTTCGGTTTGAAATTTTTTGCAATATATTCTTGGTGGAGAAATTCTTCAAAAAGCATAACCTGGGAGAAGTCGGTGTCAGTTGCCGCCTGTGGATTAAGGGCCGGGATCTCATCGCGCAGGGTTAATAAACACGAGGGCTCCAGCCCGAGCACCGGAATTCCCTTTTCGAGATAGGGGCCCAGAGTCTGAGTAAGTCGGGTGACTTCCTGCCGAGCCTGATCGACCATGCCCACGGAAAGAAAAGTTCGGCCGCAGCACAATGGGCGGTGAGGATTAGTTTTCGGAAGATGAACCTGGTATCCGTTGGCAATGAGTACCTCGATAGCAGCTTTGGCATTGTCAGGTTCAAACCAGTAGGTAAACGTATCGACCAGTAATAAAACTGCTTTGCCTTGGGCGGGCCCGAATACCTGTGCACCTAAAAGAGTGCTGTCACTTAAAAATCGGGGCAGTCGGCGATGACGGCTGATCCCGAGGGCTTTTTCTCTTAACCATGGCAGTCCAGGAGTCCGGTCGAGAACTGGCAAAGCCCAGTTGCCATAACGTGCATAGTAGGCATACCGGGGTAGAAATCCAATGATATGGTCCCGTAGGCTCGGTTGATAGGTTTTTGCTCGCAATGCAGTGACTTCTAACTTCATTCGGGCCATGTCAACGCCGGTGGGGCACTCCCGCTTACACGCCTTGCAACCGACGCACAGCGACATGCTCTTGGCTACCTCGTCTGAACTCAAAGCATCGGCACCCAATTGTCCAGAGATTGCAAGGCGCAAGGTATTTGCCCTTCCTCTGGTCACGTGTGCCTCGTCGTTGGTCGCACGGTACGAAGGACACATGACGGAGGCATCCCGCTTGCGGCAGGCACCGTTGTTGTTGCACATTTCGATCGCGCCCGCTATTCCCCCCCACTCGGACCAGTCCAGTTGGGTATCAGGTGCCACGGTATGGTAGTCGGGTTGATAACGAAATAGGGATCGATCATCCATTTTCTGCGGGTCCACGATCTTTCCCGGATTCAAAAGTCCGGTTGGATCAAACATTCGTTTTACTGACTCAAAAGAACGAATCATGCGATCGCCAAACATCACTGGATGAAATTCGGATCGTACAATTCCATCGCCATGTTCGCCGGAATGCGATCCTTTGTACTCACGGACCATGGCAAACGCTTCTTCCGCAATTGCACGCATCTTGCGGACATCTCCGGAGTCTTTCATGTTGAGTACTGGCCGTACATGCAGGCAGCCCTCAGAAGCATGGGCATACCAAGTGCCGGTGGTGCCATGCTTAGAAAATACCTCGGTTAACCTTGCGGTGTAATCCGCAAGATGCTCTAGAGGTACGGCACAATCCTCTATGAAGGAAATCGGTTTGCCATCGCCCTTCATAGACATCATGATGTTCAGGCCTGCTTTGCGAACCTCCCACAAGGCCCGCTGCTGGCCGGGATCTACGATAGAGGTCATGCGGCTGCGAAAGCCGTAATCCGCCATTAGCTCATCCAAGTGTTTTAAATCCAGTAACAGACGCTGGTGATCTTCGCCGGCGAATTCCACCAGCAAAAGGGCATCGGGTGCGCCACGAACAAATTGATCAATCGTCTTTCGGA
>JAAZZE010000029.1 GCA_014239255.1 Gammaproteobacteria bacterium | reverse complement strand
GTCCTCACCCGGTTTTTGTCCGAGTACCCGGCTACGCACGATGGTCCAATGTTGAACCCTACTACCCGCCTTTTGAAATTCTTCTAGATGAAATTGACCTTATCACCGAGTACGCTGGCAGTCTTCAGACAGCGGACTAAGAGCGCCTTTTTACGCCTTTGTAGGGCCGTTCTGCTCGATCTTCCCTTTTGACTCATGCGCCAACTAATTTTCCACTATAGATTCTCCGATCCACCAGATCCAGGTGACCACTCATGTATGAGTGGGATCATTTGACCATAAACTATGGGTGAGGGTCTGCTTTTACTTGTGTTGCTTTTTCTTTCGGCTTTTTTTTCCGGATCGGAAACAGCGTTGGTAAGTTTATCTATTGGGCGTGCGGATGCCCTTGCCCGCGATAATAGGCGTGGCTCCCGAGCCTTGTGTGTACTAAAGGCCCAGCCCCAGCGCATGTTAGTTGGGATCCTTATTGGTAATAATGTTGTGAATATCAGCGCATCTGCGCTCGCGACTGTGATTGCCACACGCGAGTTTGGCGATGCGGGGCCTGGCGTAGCAGTGGGAGTGCTGACGATTATTATTCTTGTCTTTGGAGAAATCACTCCAAAAAGCTTGGCTACCCGCTACTCGGAACGAATTTCTCTTGCAGTCGCGCCAGCGATCCTCGGTTTTGTCTACCTGAGCGCCCCAATTGGAATAATGTTTGAACGCATCTCTGCCGTAATAAGCAATGGTGCCTCAGGAACGACCGATGAGCCTGTGGTGACTGAGTCCGAACTTATCAGTATGGCGGGATACGGAAAAGAGGAGGGAACGATCGAGGAAGGTGAGCAACAGCTTATCGAGCGAGCATTCGCTTTTAGCGATCTTTCAGTATCCGATGTCATGACGCCCCGGCACAAAGTGTTTCGCCTTTCCGCCCAGATGCCTATAGTAGATGCGGTAAGTCAACTTATGGCCTCGCCTTTTAGCCGTATTCCGTTGCACGACGATGATCCTGACGAAATTATTGGCATACTTCACGTTCGCGACGTTCTAAGGCCGTTGGTGTCGGGTGATAGAAAAGTCTGCCTGACTGATCTCGCCCGTCCGCCTTATTTCGTTCCGGACCGACAGTCTCTGACTGATAGCATCTCTGCGCTACGCCAAGAACGTCACCATCTCGCAGTCGTCGTCGATGAACACGGCCTCATGGAGGGGGTTGTGAGCCTCGAAGACTTGCTCGAGGAACTGGTCGGCGAGATTTATGACGAGAGTGATATTGCGCCGCTCGATCTGGTCCCGCACGGTCCCGACCATGTAACCGTGGAGGGCACCTCAGAGTTACGTGTTCTGACGGAATATTTTGGAACGCCATTGCCTGGAAAACCGACCGATTCGGTGAGTCTATGGATCTTGGAGAATGTGCAGCGAATCCCCAAAAGCGGAGAAACATTTTTGGTTGACGGATTAACGGTCACGATCAAACGTGCCACGCAAAGACGCATTCTGGAGCTAGACGTTTCCCGCTAAAGGCGAAGTTGTGCTCGAGCCCTGACAGAGTATTTTTTAAGAAAGTAATTACAGTGACGGGGTCAATTCATAGTTCCACTTGGCGGCGGGCCGTTGAGGAAAAAGAGAACTTCCACCCGATGGATTGGAGTAGACGCCACAATGTCGGTTGCAATTTGATTGGCATATTCAGCGATTGCGTCTGTCTGGCCGGTCTTCGGCAGGCGTAAAACCAATTGAGCGTTGAGTTGATTGCCGACAAAATGAAGAATTAGGCCCGAATAGCCTTCATCACCATGTCGCTCCAAAGCGAATCCATGACGATCTAATACGCTCACGACATCACGTTCGATTTCAGGCCGTTGTGGTAGCGTATCGATAACAGGTGGCACTGAATCATCTTCTGGATCAATATGCACGACTACATCAATCATTCGCTCAAAGCGATCCTTTAAGGCTTTCATCACTTGGTCACCGATGTGATGCCCTTCAGAGACACTGATAAATTGCGCAACGCGGATATGGACATCTGCGTATACCTGGGAACCCATGCGGCGAGTTCTTAGTTCGTGGGTATCAAGCACACCCGGAACCGCCATAATCGTCTGGCGGGCCTCCTCCTGGGTTGTCGCGTCCACCGCCGTATCGATCAGTTCGTCGATAGATTCTTTGCCGATACCGAAAGCGACATACAAAATCATAGCGGCGACCCCAATGGCTGCGACTGAGTCGGCCCAAGGCAAGCCCAGCATGGCACCGATGATTCCGGCGATCACCACTAACGAAGAAAGAGCGTCGGTCCGACTATGCCAGGCATTCGCACGCAACAAAGAAGAGTTCAAGCGCCTCGCGGACCGCATGGTGTAGTGAAAAACACCTTCTTTCACAACTACCGATACAGCGGCAACAACAAGAGCTTCCCAACCGGGCTGAAGTAATGCATCGGGGCCCGTCAGCCGGTCTACAGCATCCCAGGCAACGCCAATGGCGACCAGAGCAAGTGAGACCGCGAGTAGGGCAGTTGCAATCGTCTGGATGCGGCCGTGGCCATAGGGGTGTTCTTGATCGGCTTGATGACTGGCTTTCCGAGCTGCAACAATAACAAGCAGATCGGTTAAAAGGTCCGAAAAAGAGTGAATACCATCTGCAATCAGCGCTTGGGAGTGACCAAAATAACCCCCCGCGACCTTTGCCAAAGCCAGAATGCCATCTAAGGCGCCTCCAACCAGGGTAACCGATCGGATTTCCTGGTACTCGGCTGAATCGCCCGTTAAGTTGGTTCGAGGGCTTGCCTTATTCATCTTGGAAACACTCTTTAAAGTCCGAAACAGTCTATCAGGTTCATCCTGGCCATTCGCAAGGGTTAATTAATTAAGTGCTCTGCAAGGATCGTCTAATAGCAAGATCATTAGCCCGAATGATCTAAATTCTGGGATAATTAGGGTCGGAGGACCGCGTGGTTCGGTTCGTCCTAACAACGGACCATCTATGCGAATTTTGATCAGTAATGACGACGGCTACCTCGCCCCCGGACTCCTAGCACTGTACCAGTCGGTGAATTCAATAGCTGAAACATTCGTCGTCGCACCTGATCGGAACCGTAGCGGCGCCAGCAATTCTCTAACTCTGACCCGGCCGCTGAGGGTTCACCAGGCGCCAAACCGTTTTTATTACTTGGACGGCACGCCAACCGACTGTGTACACGTAGCTCTGACCGGATTGATGACCGATGAGCCCGATCTGGTGGTGGCTGGGATCAACCATGGCGCTAACCTGGGTGACGACGTGATCTATTCAGGAACCGTTGCCGCGGCGATGGAAGGACGTTTTTTGGGATTACCGGCGATTGCTGTGTCGTTGGTCGGCTCCCACCCGACCAATTTCAATACGGCGGGACAGGTCACGGTACAACTTCTGGAGCGCCTTGCAAGACATCCGCTTCCAACTGACACAATCATCAATGTGAATGTACCGGATCGACCAATAGAAGAGATCCGGGGGATTCAGGCAACCCGACTGGGAAATCGGCATAAGTCTGAACCAGTGATCCGCGCTAAAGATCCTTATGGTTCGGAAATATATTGGGTCGGTCCTGCTGGTTTGGAACAAGATGCCGGACCGGGAACTGATTTCTTTGCAGTTCGTGAGGGTTTCGTTTCGGTAACCCCACTTCATGTCGATCTGACCCGTTACGAGTATGTCAATCAGGTTCAGTCATGGTTACAGGCTCCTTGAGTATGAGTTACAGATCTGCCGTGTTAACTGATGGCTTTACCTCCAAACGTACCCGTAAAAGACTGGTCTCTGGGCTTCGAAGCAAGGGTATCACTGACGAAAAGGTGCTTCTAGCGATTGACGCCATTCAACGGGATCTTTTTATAGAGGATGCACTTAAGACCCGCGCCTACGAGGATACTGCCCTACCGATCGGGTACCGACAAACTATTTCTCAGCCCTTTATAGTGGCACTTATGAGTCAGATATTACGATCGAATCGCGATAAATTGGGTCGAGTCTTGGAGGTTGGTACCGGATCGGGCTATCAGGCAGCCGTGTTATCGGGGTTTTCTGAGCAAGTCTATACCATTGAACGTATTCAACAGTTGTTGGATGCGGCAAAGTTGCGCTTGGCACCACTTGGAATTAACAACATTAGTTTTCGCCATGGAGATGGGGCTTCGGGCTGGGCAATTAATGGACCATTTGATGGGATAATTCTCACGGCGGCGCCGGCAGTGGTACCAACCATTCTATTTGACCAACTAGCCGAAGGAGGCATATTGGTTGCGCCAGAAGGCAAGGAACAAAACCAGACCTTGGTGCACTGGAAAAAAACACGCGGCACCGTTCGCCGATTTGAGTCGGTTCCTGTGGTTTTTGTCCCGATGGTGTCTGGAGTTATTTCGTGAAGATCTTTACACCTTTGTACAACGCCGCGCTTCGGTGGGCAACCCACCGCCATGCCTCAAGATATCTATCGGCCTTGTCTTTCGCTGAATCATCCTTTTTCCCAATACCTCCTGATGTCATGCTCGCGCCTATGGTTCTCGCTCGTCGTGATCGAGCGTGGTTTCTAGCTGGTTTGACAACAGTGGCGTCGGTTGCCGGCGGTTTATTCGGCTATCTCATTGGAAAATTTCTGTTCGGCACTGTGGCAGAACCAATTATCGAGTTTTATGATGCTGGGTCGGCATTCGAGCGGGCGCGTACATGGTTTGAGATCTACGGGGTATGGGTTGTGTTTGTAGCCGGTTTCACCCCGATACCCTACAAGATCTTCACTATTAGTGCCGGCCTAATTGGTATGAGCCTGGTACCTTTTATACTTGCATCTTTGGTAGGGCGCGGAGCGCGGTTTTTCTTGGTCGCGGGTTTGATTCTTTTAGGAGGTGAGGCACTCGAAACTCAATTACGGCGCCATGTCGATGCCATCGGCTGGGTCACGGTAGTTGGATTAATTTCGGGTCTTCTGTGGCTAAGTGGTTAATGCCGATTTTCGTTTGATTAATGCCTTCGCCTTAATTGCAGGCCTGGCATTGATAGTGGCGGGGTGCACCGGTAAGCCGGTAGTCCCAGTCAGTGATCTGACCAATGCCCGAACCAAACATACCGCAAGAATCGTTCGAGCCGGTGACTCCCTTTACACTATCGCCTGGACGGCCGGCCTAGATTATCGTGATGTGGCTCGGTGGAACAAACTACAAACCCCGTATACCCTCCAGGTAGGTCAAAAAATCTACCTTGGAGGGGAGATGGCCGGCCCAGAAACTTCAACCTCCGAAGTGGTTAGCGGGTTAAAGGCTAAAAGGTCCATTTCGGCTAGTAACCCACCCGCGGTGGTTCAAGCCACGTCGAGCAAACCCTCAACCGGCCAGACCGTCACGCCCGCCAGCGGCAAGGCACCAGACGGCGTAGAAGGCTGGGTGTGGCCAGCAGGCGGCGACCTGATCACCCGTTTTAACGACGCGACGGGGGAGAATGGCATTGATATTGCAGGTGCTGATGGAAGTCCAATACGCGCGGCTGCCAGCGGCAAGGTCGTTTATTCAGGAACGGGACTCAGGGGTTATGGTTTATTGCTAATCATCAAACACGATGAGACTTTTCTAAGCGCCTATGCCCATAACCGCGCGGTGACCGTTAACGAGGGAGATCAGATCTATAGCGGCCAGGTTATTGCAGAAATGGGTCAATCTGGCACCAGTTCCGTTAGACTCCATTTTGAAGTTCGCCGCAATGGGCAACCGATTGACCCGTTAACGATCTTGCCTGGCCGTTAGAACTAAAGGGCACAACACCCTACAACGGTAAGATAATTGCGCCGAGGACCGACCGTTGGTCGATAGCGAGCAGATTGTAACTCGTACAAGCTGAGCGAGAGTTCATAAACTCAATTCCACGACCCTCAGTTGCAAGAACCTCGAGTAGTTCAGGCCCTGGAAACTGCTGTGTGGCGCCGGTACCAATTATCAAGACTTCCCAGGAAAGGTCAAAAAGCGCTAGGAGTTGCTCGGTTGAAAATAATCGAAAACTTGGCACTGGCCATGCGCGCGGTTCAAAGCTGGGTGAGAGTAGAAAACTCGTGCTGAACAGCGTTGATCCAATTGAAACCGAAACAGCGTCATACCCTTGAATGACCCTGATATTTGCACTACTTTCGACTTGCAAGTCCATGGGTCAGGGATGCTTTCCGATTTGCCAAGCCTTCAACGACGGGACACCTGCGACCGAATGGCTCACAACAGAATCACCTGAAAGAAGTTTGGGATACAATCCGACGCTCGTGAGCGCTCCCGCGCATTCGAAAATTTTGGCTTTCCTGCGGATTGAGATCATATGAAACCAGTCAGTGTCGGCGTGATCGGCCTTGGCACAGTAGGTGCCGGAACGGTAGATGTGCTCCGGCGCAATGGTGAAGAGATCTCGCGTCGGGCAGGTCGGGAAATCAAAGTTACCCGGGCAGCCGTTCGCGATTTGGCCCGTTCGCGTGACTGTAACACTGCAGGTATTTCGCTTACAGCCAATCCGCACGAAATTGTTGAAGATCCCGGAATCGACGTGGTTATAGAGCTTATTGGTGGGTGTGATGTCGCCTTTGACCTGATCAGCGCCGCTCTTAATCATGGGAAACACGTTGTGACCGCTAACAAAGCGTTAATTGCAACACGGGGAAATGAAATCTTCCACCAAGCCTCTTTGGCAGGGCTGGTCGTGGCCTTCGAAGCGGCGGTCGCCGGAGGTATTCCCGTGATAAAGGTCCTAAGGGAAGGGTTGGCGGGCAATCGTGTAGAGCGGCTAGTTGGGATACTTAATGGCACCTGCAATTTCATCCTCAGCGGAATGCAAGACGATCATTCGGACTACATGGACGTTCTATTGAAGGCTCAGGCCAACGGTTACGCCGAGGCAGATCCCAGTGTTGATGTGGAAGGAATTGATGCTGCGCACAAGCTCACAATTCTCGCGTCCATTGCCTATGGCGTGCACCTTGATTTTAAGTCAGTACACGTTGAGGGTATCTGCGACATCACGCAAGACGACATTATCTATGCACGCGAACTTGGCTACCGAATCAAACACCTCGGCATCGCACGGCGCTTACCCAATGGCCTAGATCTTCGAGTGCACCCCTGCCTGGTGACAGACGATCATCTACTATCAAGCGTCTCTGGCGTAATGAACGCTATCGTCGTGAACGGAGACGCTGTGGGAGAGACCCTTCTCTATGGGGCCGGGGCAGGGGCCCGCCCTACAGCGTCCGCGGTTATCGCAGATTTGGTTGATGTTGTGAGGACGCTAACCTCTGACCCAGGTAATCGGGTACCCCATCTTGCATTTCAACCCGCAGCACTTGCCGCCCCTGGGATCGTGCCCTTATCCGAGATCGTTTGCGCGCATTACCTTAGATTAATGGTTCACGACCGCCCCGGAGTGTTAGCTGACATTACCCGAATTCTTGGGAATCATCAGGTAAGTATTGAGGCGATACGACAGCAGGGGAGTGCCGATGTACTGGGTAATGTGCCAGTTGTGATCGTCACCCATAGGGCGCTGGAGGCGAACATAGCAATGGCCGTCTCGGAGATTGAAACCCTTTCAACGAATGCAAGGGCGGCAACAAGGATTCGCTTGGAAACTCTGGAGACCTTCATCAATGAGTGATAGTGGTACAGGGTTGATCTCGCGGTACCAGGCGAGGCTTGCATTGCCGGCTTCTATCAAGGCTATTAGCCTGCAAGAGGGGTCTACGCCCCTGGTGTGTCTGAATTCCCTCTGTGATCCAGAGCGGGGAATTGTTGTTTACGGCAAAGTGGAAGGGGCCAATCCCACGGGCTCATTCAAGGATCGGGGAATGACTGTCGCGATTACGATGGCGGCCTATGAGGGAAGTGAAGCAGTCATCTGCGCGTCCACCGGTAATACGTCCGCAGCAGCTGCGGCCTACGCTGCCAGGGCGGGTATGAAGGCATTCGTTGTCATTCCAGATGGAAAGATAGCGCTTGGCAAATTGGCCCAGGCCATGATGCACGGAGCCCGGGTGATTCAGATCGCCGGGAACTTCGATGAAGGAATGCAGATCGTGAAAGCGATGCCCGACGAGGCGCCAGTGACATTAGTCAATTCGGTCAATCCCTATCGCCTGCAAGGGCAAAAAACTGCAGCTTTCGAGATTGTCGACAGCCTGGGTAGAGCTCCCGATTACCACTTTCTTCCGGTGGGTAATGCGGGCAATATCAGTGCCTACTGGTTGGGATATTCCGAGTATCGTCAAACCGGCGACCTCGATAAACTTCCCATTATGGTTGGCTGTCAAGCAGCAGGGGCAGCGCCTTTTGTGCGCGGCCAGATTGTTGCTGACCCAGAGACAGTTGCGACTGCGATACGTATCGGAAATCCACAATCCTGGGATCTTGCGCACACTGCGCGAAGTGAGTCGGGGGGCTGGTTTGTAGCACACGAAGATCAGTTAATTCTTGATGCTCAACAGTATTTGGCGCAACGTGAGGGGATTTTCTGCGAGCCCGCCTCCGCGGTTTCTGTGGCCGCACTGATCTCGGCTTTGACTGAGTCTGCAATTCCAGACCAATCCGTGGTTGTATGTACCTTAACTGGCCACGGGCTTAAAGATCCAGATACGGCCATTAGTCAAAGCCCAGAACCGCTACGTGTCGCGCCGACGCTGGCTGCAGTTCGGGATGCTATCCTTCGCTGACGAGACCAGTTTTTCGGTCAATGACGTAGTACGACTCGCAAGGAGGCCTTGATGCTTGGAGGCAATGTTCTGGTTTTTGATATCGAGACAGTCCCCGATGTAAAGGCCGGTAGACAGTTACTTAATCTTAAAGGCCTTAGCGACGAGGACGTCGCCCTGGCCATGCGGACACTTCGTATACAAAAAACTGGAAGGACCGACTTTCTCTCTCATTTCCAACACCAAATAGTCGCAATATCTGCCGTATTGCTCAGCAACGACAGCCTTAAGGTGTGGTCATTAGGTAATCCCGCTTCAGGGGAAAAAGAATTATTGGAACGGTTTTTCGATGGAATAGAGAAATTTTCTCCAGTGCTTGTGAGTTGGAACGGCAGCGGCTTCGATCTCCCGGTCATTCATTACCGTGCTTTGACACATGGTGTTGCATCAGCACGATACTGGGACAGCGGCGACATCGATCGGGAATTTCGTTGGAATAACTACCTCAGTCGATTTCATGCCCGCCATCTTGATCTGATGGACGTCCTATCCGGGTATCAACCAAGAGCTTTTGTTTCCCTCGATGAGTTGGCGGTGAATCTTGGCTTCCCTGGAAAAATGGGGATGAGTGGCGCCCACGTCTGGGAAAGTTTCTGCTCCGGGGAAATCGATGCAATCCGGGACTACTGTGAAACTGACGTCCTTAACACCTACCTGGTGTATCTTCGGTTTCAGCAGATCCGCGGCGTTCTAAATTCAATCGAGTTAGAGCACGAGCAGAACCGCCTGCGGACTGTTCTTGCAGACAGTGATAGACCCCACCTAGCTGAGTTCCTTGCGCGTTGGCGGGTCTTGGACAGTGCCGACTAATCAGGGCGCCCCTTTCCCCGCGGTTGTCGACTCTTTAAGCCATGATGGCCGAGGGGTTGCCCGCGTTGAGGGAAAAGTATGGTTTGTTGATGGAGCACTTCCGGGTGAGACTGCCATCGTTCGACCCACCAAAACTAGACGTTCTTTTTCGTCAGGGCGGGTAGATAAAATAATCGTCCGATCAAAAAATCGGGTGCAAGCGCCTTGTCAATACTTTGGGACCTGCGGCGGTTGTGTCTTACAACACCTTGAGCATAGCGCCCAATTAGACTTTAAGCGCCGAATCCTCCTTGATGCACTGGGCAAAGCCGGTGTCGGTCCAGTGGAGGTAACAAATCTGATTGGTACTACCCCGTGGGGGTATCGTAGGAAGGCACGCCTCAGCGTTCGTCTTGTACCGAAGAAGGGTGGAATTCTGGTCGGCTTCAATGAAAGGAACAGCAAGCGTGTCACACCACTGGCAGAGTGCCTGGTAATCGATGCTTCCGTTAACTTCGTTCTCGCAACACTACCAAGCCTCTTGCAAGGAATGAGTACGCCTGATCGATTCCCCCAGATCGAAATAGCCGTCGGGGATAACGCAACGGCACTGGTATTTCAACACCTAGAGCCCCTAACGACCGGAGACACTTACCGTCTGGAACAGTTTGCTCGTAAGAATAACCTACTGGTTTACAGCCAAAGCAGCGGTTCAGGACCGGTTGAGGCGATATTTCCACATGAACCCGTACTTCTTAATTACGCTCTGCCTGAGTTCTCGGTCTCGATCGGGTTTTCGCCGATCGATTTCATTCAGGTTAATGGGCTGGTTAACCAAGCGTTGGTTGGGATGGTTATTGATTGGCTGGACATTGGAGCAACGGATTCGGTACTAGATCTATTTTGCGGACTGGGTAACTTCTCGATACCGGCAGCCCGTTGGGCAAAGAGGGTTCTCGGGGTAGATGAAAACCCTAATTTGATCTCACGAGCTCACGACAACGCTCACCAAAATGGCATCTCTAATGCCGGCTTTGAGTGTCGCGACCTTTTTAGTAAAGATTTGGCGAAATGGGATCCAGGACAATTCTCAACGGTCATCCTTGACCCTCCGAGGAGTGGGGCCCTAGAGGTATTAAACCTTATCAAGGGATCGGTTAAGCCCCGTATCCTCGCTTATATATCCTGCGATCCTGCAACGCTCGCGCGGGACGCAGGAACTCTTACGAAGTCTGGGACCTACCGGCTAGTGAAACTGGGGCTAGCTGATATGTTTCCACATACCGCTCACGTAGAATCTGTGGCCCTATTTCACCGGTGCGAAGATACCGTTGGGTGAAAAATAACGATCGCACACCTCGGTCAACCTTCGGTGCCGGTCTTACTCGATTCCGCCGTAGCTGGGGCCGATGGTGAATCAGTACCGTTCTTGGACGTCCGATTCGGTTGTTGGTTGCCAGAATTAGGGCGTGGGCCTTGCCCTCCAGAACGACCTCTACCTCCGCGCGATCGGCGCTGGCCCGATTTTTGGCCTGAAGGTGAACTCGAGGCATTATCTCTGTCATTTTGGGGGTTGCGGCCTGGGTTACCCTGTCCCTGTACGTTACGGTTGCGGCTCCCTTCAGAGCCTTCTTTTCGCTCCTGGCGTTGCCCATCTCTACGTCCACCAGTACGCCGACCGCGAGAGCGACCTTGGCTTGGTCTGCTCCGTCGTTGAGGTGGCCTTTCGGGTTTCTTCTCTGGTTCTGGCGCCTCTGAGCTCTTTGTAAGCCGATTCCAGATCCGTGTTAACAGACCTAAACCTTCCGGCTTTGATCTATCTGGAGCGTTACTAGGTACTGGCGGTGGCGGTGTATCTATCTGATCCAGATTTACTGCCGGGCGAGTCTTTCGGTGGGTCAGCGAATATTCCAACTCATTTTCGCTAGCAGGGGTTATCCGAATTTTATGGCTTTCGAGTGTATTGCCTGTCGCATCGATATCCTCGCTACGCAATCGTTGAATATTAAACTGGGAGCCTTGCAAATTGGGCGAGGGAATAAGGACGATACGTGTGCCTAGGCGGGATTCAACCTGGTTGACCTCGTGACGTTTTTCGTTGAGCAAGAAGGTGGCAATATCAACTGGTAGTTCAGCAAGGACGGCCTCGGTATTCTCTTTTAGTGCCTCCTCTTCAAGGATTCTTAAGAAACTCAGCGCGGAAGAAGTGACATGACGCAACTGTCCTGTACCATCGCATAATAGACAAACACCATAATTTGACTCACTAATTGATGAACGCAAGCGTTGACGGGACATCTCAAGTAGGCCAAATCGGGAAATATGCCCTATTTGAATCCGGGCTCGATCGTTGTGCACCGCCTCTTCAAGGCGTGTCTCCACTGTTTTTTTGTTCCGGGCGGAGGTCATGTCAATCAGGTCAATCACCAGAAGCCCGCCTAGATCTCGAATTCGCATCTGCCGGGCGAGTTCATCGACTGCCTCAAGGTTAGTTTGCAGCGCTGTCTCTTCGATATCAGCTCCTTTGGTCGCACGAGCCGAGTTCACATCTATCGAGATGAGCGCTTCGGTGTGATCAATAACAAGCGCCCCACCGGAAGGCAGTTTAACTGTACGAGCGTACGCGTTTTCAATTTGGTGCTCGATTTGAAAACGAGAAAACAATGGCACGGAATCGTCATACAATTTAAGTTTCGAGACATTTTGCGGCATAACTTGTTCCATGAACCGCGATGCTCTGTCAAAAATTGCGGGCTCATCAACCAAAATTTCCTGAATATCGCTCCGCAGATGATCCCTGATAGTTCGAACAATCAAATTACTCTCTTGGTACACCAGAAAAGGTGGAGATTTGCTCGAGGTCGCTTGCTCGATGACGCCCCAGAGCTGCATCAGGAAATTAAGATCCCATTGGAGTTCTTCGGGAGTCTTGCCGATTCCCGCTGTCCTGGCGATGAGTGAGTGCTCGGTGGGGACTTCGAGTCCCATCATGGCATCGCGCAAGTCGGCGCGCTCGGGGCCATCAATACGCCGTGAGATTCCACCGCCTTTAGGATTGTTAGGCATCAAGACCAGGTAGCGGCCGGCGAGGCTGATAAAGGTGGTGAGCGCGGCACCTTTTGTTCCGCGCTCATCTTTTTCGACCTGAACCAGCAACTCCTGCCCCTCCTCAATAACATCCTTTATGCGAACTTGTGCCATTGGAGTAGTGGGAGAGAAATTGCGAAAGTCAGACCGAGAGATTTCCTTCAACGGCAAAAAACCCTGGCGCTCCGTTCCATAGTCAACAAAGGCGGCCTCTAGGCTAGGTTCGACGCGTGTTACTCGGCCTTGGTAAATATTACCTTTGCGTTGGGAGTGCAACGACGATTCAATATCTAAATCTATAAGTTTCTGTCCATCGACAATGGCCACACGCAGTTCTTCGGCATGGGTGGCATTAAATAGCATTCGTTTCATTTTCGTGTTCCGTTTTGCCCCGGGATGCGCCGATTGCGGCAGTTATTATGGCTACTGGCTCGCGGCCAGGCCGACTCGGGGAGGTTGTTTATTATTCCCTCTGGAGCAGGGAAGCACGGGCGAAACATAAGGCGGGAACGAAAAGGAGGAAACGACAGGCAGATGTATGGGCGCTCACCGACGGGTCGACCCTAAATCGGCAGAAGAATCGTTATAGCAACACCGATTTCCTGTCGGGTGGTTTAACTCATCGCCGGATTTTAGTTCCGTCTAGGCCTCTTTCGCTCCTGAGGCGGGTTGCTCGTGTTAGCTTCGTCGACGACGGAGCCTTTGACCCATTTTACTTGGCCCGCGTGCTGGCACGCGGGCGATATCCTGTTCGTTACGTCAGCACCCAAATCTGTTTTTGGGCAGCCTTCCTCTTCGCAGCATCTGGGGGCTGTTGCGCCATGCGAATGTGTCCTTAAATCAGATCACACCCAGGCTAATTGTGGGATGCCCTTGTCCGACTCCCCGGCCCCGCGAGTGCGTTTGCACTTCGCCTTTGCCACACTAGCGTACTTCTGCTCTACAGAAGAGGGTGGTATTCTAGTTAAAACCTGTCGTTTTTTCAATTAGATAATGAACGAACCATATTCCAAAGAAGGGCAGCAGCTGAAAAAGCCCTCCCAAACCCTTACCGTGACAGAAATCGAGTCAGGGCAACGGCTCGATAACTATCTGATTAAGCACCTCAAAGGTGTTCCTCGAACTCATATCTACCGGATCGTGCGCGATGGGCAGATTCGAGTTAATGGCGGTCGAGTCCGGCCGTCCGTCCGACTGGCTTTAGATGATCGGGTCCGTATACCCCCACTTCGACGGCCGGAGCCCGGCGCTGACGCTAGTGATCAAAATTTGCTTGATCTAAGCGAGGCCATTCTTTACGAAGATGAATACCTTCTGGTCCTCAACAAGCCTGCCGGAGTCGCTGTACACGGCGGTACTGGTCTTCGTGGCGGACTGATCGAGTTTATGCGCGCCCAGTCTAAGGGTCATCTAGAGTTGATCCACCGACTGGATAAGGATACATCAGGCGCACTGATGCTGGCTAAAGATTCCCGAACGCTTCGAGCCATGCACGCCGTGTTACGCCAACCAGAACATCACGCCGGGATAAAGAAAACCTATCAGGCATTACTCGTGGGGCGGTGGCGCGGAGGAAGGCGCGAATTGAAACACCGCCTGCAAACCTTCCGAGGTCCCGGTCAGGTTAAACGGTCCGAAGTAAGTCCCGAGGGAAGGGAGGCTCATAGTATTTTTAATCCGGTTACCCGGTTTTTCGAACACACATTGATGAATGTCGAGATCAGGACCGGGCGGCTGCACCAGGTTCGGGTGCATGCTCAAGCTATCGGCCTTCCGGTGGCGGGGGACCGTATCTACGGCACCACCGATGCTAATCGGCATATTCGTAAGTTCGGTCTTACCCGCCAGTTTCTGCATGCTGATCGGCTGGTTTTTCACCATCCAATCGACAAACGGCAACTGGATGTCCATGCGCCGTTACCCGAGGAACTAGATAGCGTGCTCGGACAGTTGCAAACACAGCTGACAGACAGTCGTTCGAGTTAGCCTGTGCGAGCATACTTATGCGAGTCCAAAGAGGTCTCTGCCGGAGGTCTTGGGCTTCGGTTCGAAGTCCAAGACAAGGATCAGACCTTACCGGCCTTCATCGTTCGGCATAGTCAAGGTGTGTCCGGATTTATCAACCGTTGTGCTCACCGTGAGTTAGAGCTCGATTGGTCGCCGGGACATTTCCTCGATGCCGATGGCAGGCAGATCGTTTGCGCTACCCACGGCGCCCTCTATGATCCTTCAGATGGGAGCTGCACTAGCGGTCCATGTCGAGGGCAATCGTTGACCCTACTGGCTGTACAAGAGACAGGCGATAAAATCTATCTTGTAGACCCTGTCTATTGCTTAAAATAGGCCGATTCTAAAATTAACGTAAAACATGCGGCTTTTTACACTTTGGTCTCAGTTACGTTAGACTTCGGTTGTTGAATTATCAGCATTTTTATAGCGTAAAATTTTGCGAATTAGGGCTAGGAAGCTATCTAGCTTTGCAACCAACGGTGGTCAGCTTTAATGGGTCTCATCCACCAACGACAACCCCTAAGAATAGTTGCGTGAAGGAATCTGCACCACAATATCCGCAAGGACTGGGTTCACACGTTTTGTCGTCACCTTCTAGGGCGTGTTTTCGCCCGATCAACTGGTTAACTTGAAGCAATAATGATGAGTGACGGAAAATCGGAAATCGAACTTACCTACGAGCAAGAGCGACAGATAGCGCAGAAAAACAATACCTATTTACCCAAACGTAAACTCAATCGATGGATGATCATGGGGGTGCTTCTGATGGAACTCAGCGCTGCTGCGGGCCTGTTGTACATTGTTTATAAAATTTATACGTGAAAAGTCGACTTCCGCTGCCCAATATCCAGCATGACACTATGTAAAATAGTAGGAATTGGCTTTATTTTAGAAAAACCTAGCGGATTCTAAAGATAGTTTTTGAACTGGCTAACATGTTGATAATATGAGGTAACTAGGCATCTTCCTGCCCTACGGCTAGCTTATTTTGTTTAGGCAGTCCACAGTTGGCACGTTTATTATTGCAAGACAATCCATGAAGGAATCAGATAACAATCAGGTTGCCGATGCGCCAAGGCCAACTGAGCCTTCGTCCCAAAAAGTTGGGCCAGTGGCAAGCGAGCAAGCAATACTGACCCTGCTAGAAGAATACCGCAAAGACCGTATCTGGCGGCGCTGGTTCCGGCTCGGGGTTGGAGTCGTCGTCATGGGCGGAGCAATCGCAATAGTTTTCTTATCGGGGCTTGAGGGCGAGGTAGTGCCCGAAACCTATACTGCAGTAGTTGAGGTATCGGGCGTTATCGGTATTGATGACGATAGTTCTGCCTCAGTTCTTGAGGCTCAATTTGAAAAAGCTTTCGCGGCGCCGGGAACTGAAGGTGTAATTGCGCTAATCAATAGTCCCGGTGGCAGTCCCGTGCAGTCTGGCCAACTGCACCGAGCCTTACACCGGCTGAGGGAGCGATATGCCCAAATCCCGCTTTATGCAGTAATTACTGATATCGGTGCATCAGGCGGGTACTATGTCGCAGTGGCTGCCGAGCGGATTTTCGTGGACCCGGCCAGCATCGTCGGGTCAATCGGGGTGGTCCTTAATGGCTTTGGTTTCGTTGACTCTCTTGAAAAACTTGGGATCGAACGCAGGGTGCTAACTGCCGGGAAACACAAAGCAATGCTTGATCCATTTTCACCGGCACGCGCTCAGGAGCAAAGATATCTGCAAGTAATGCTGAACACCATTCATCAGCAATTTATTCGCGCGGTCACGGCAGGGAGGGGGGATCGACTAAGCGAGAACCCCGAGGTTTTTTCCGGGAGGGTTTGGACAGGTGAGCATGCCATTTCAATTGGCCTTGCGGATGGGTTTGGGTCTGTCCGAGAAGTCGCACGTGATGTGGTCGGTGCCCCCGAGATCGTTGATTTCTCGGCACAACCCAACTGGAAGTTAAAGTTGCTGGATCAGCTGGAGTTAAGGGCTATGAACGTATTAAAGGCGAGCGCATCTGGTAGCGACTTACGTCTTTATTGAACCGGGCTCTGGAATCACCCGGACTCCTTCCGAATCCAGCATCTCGACAAGACGAATCAAGGGCAACCCAATGAGAGCGCTGGGATCATCTCCAGTGAGACTTTCAAGCAGGGCGATGCCCAATCCGTCAGCTCGCAAACTACCACAACAACCAAAAGGTGCTTCTACATCGAGGTATGCCTCGATCTGAGGTAGCGTCAGTTTTCGGAACCGAACTTTGTAAGGGATAACGTCTACCTGGACCCGGCCACTTGTCGAATTAAGGAGCGCAAGGCCCGTCTGCAAGGTGATTTCTCGCCCAGATGCTTCGCTCAGCTGTCGGATTGCATCGTGTCGGTCGCGCGGTTTCCCCTCGATTTTATCTCCCTGGACTGCAACCTGATCTGATCCAATAATTAGGCTGTCTTGGACATCGGCTGAAATAGCCAACGCTTTTTGAGCCGCCAGCCGACTGACCAACTCCCTGGCTGTCTCGCCGGGAGTCATGCTCTCGTCGATATTAGGGTGATGGACCTTAAAGGCGAGGCCCAACCGACCCAGTAATTGGCGACGATATGGGGACGAAGATGCCAAAACCAGGGCTGGTGATTGTTTTATTTTTGACACGAAACCGTTGGCAAACTAAAATTATAGACCAGCGGTCAGGTTAATCTGACCGGTGAAATCCTCTCGTTTTAAGCAGTCAGAACCTAGGCGCTGGCTGGACGATCCCGTTATTCTAAACAAAGAGTAAGCACATGGCCGTACAAAAAAATAGAAAAACCCCTTCCAAGCGCGGAATGCGCCGCTCCCACGATGGGCTCGGCAAGCCAGCCTTGTCGACCGACCCAGTGTCAGGGGAGCTTCACCGTCGCCACAACATCACGGCCAGCGGTTACTATCGTGGCCGGAAAGTAATTCAGGATAGCGAAGAAGCGGGGTAGACCTATCACCGCGCCTAAGGCCCGGTCTGTTTTCACCGTGACTCAAACTCGGGATCACGCGTGAGTATTAGTTTAGCTATAGATATGATGGGTGGCGACAACGGCATGGCCGCTACCGTGCCCGGCTTGGACCAGGCATTGACGCGCTACCCGAACCTGCGGTGCCTGCTGGTCGGCGACTCAACCCAGATTCGCGCTGCAATCAAAGATTTTAAACATACCGGCCAGGCGGAAATTGTTCACGCGTCCGAATCGGTAGATATGCATGAGTCTCCCGCTGCCGCACTTCGATTCAAAAAAGATTCGTCGATGAGAGTCGCCATCAACTTGCTGGCAGAGGGTAAGGCAGATGCTTGTGTTAGCGCTGGAAACACCGGGGCACTAATGGCGACCGCGCGGTTCGTGTTAAAGATGCTCCCCGGCATCGATCGCCCAGCAATCATTGGCGCACTTCCTCGGGCGAATGGGCACGTGCATGTCCTCGACCTTGGCGCTAACATCGACAGTTCCCCGAGAATGCTGCTGCAGTTTGGCCTTATGGGCGATAGTATGGTGCGCACACTTGAACAAGTCACGAACCCAACCGTCGGGCTGCTCAATATCGGAAGTGAAGATATCAAAGGAAGCGACACAATTAAACAAACAGCTGAGCTTCTTAAAGGCAGTAACCTTAATTACGTTGGCTACATTGAGGGCGATGACATCTTTAACGGGTCTGTCGATATTGTTGTTTCAGACGGGTTTTCAGGAAATGTTGCACTTAAAACCAGTGAGGGACTAGTTCAGATGCTTGCTGGAGTCATGCGGGAGGAGTTTCGTCGGAGCATTTTTAGCAGATTATCTGCCATGATCGCGGCGCCGGTGTTGAGATCGTTTCGGGATCGAATCGATCATCGTCGGTACAACGGCGCCTTGCTGCTTGGCCTTAACGGTACTGTGGTTAAAAGCCACGGCGACGTAGATGGGTTGGCATTTTTCCACGCGATTGATGTAGCCCGCCTTGCCGCGGAGAAAGACCTCGTTTTCCATATTGGCTCGGATCTCGCCGAGTCTGCGGCGCCGGGTGGCACCCCGGTGTGAAGTTTGCTCGCATTACCGGGACCGGAAGTTATCTTCCAGAGAAGATCCTCAGCAATCACGACCTGGAGACCCTTCTCGACACTACCGATCAGTGGATTTATTCGCGCAGTGGAATACGTGAACGACATATTGCAGCAGATTCCGAGTTTACTTGTGATCTTGCAGAACACGCTGCCCGCCGCGCTATTGAAAGTGCCGGTCGAAAGCCAGTCGACATCGATCTCATCGTCGTCGCCACCACTACACCAGATCAGGTGTTCCCCAGTACGGCCTGCCTCCTTCAGAATCGTCTTGGAATTCATGATTGCCCGGCGTTTGATGTTCAGGCAGTTTGCGCGGGATTCATCTATGCGTTAGATGTTGTTTACCGTCAGATTCAAACGAGTGGCAGTAAATGCGCATTGGTGGTTGGCGCGGAAACATTCTCCCGAATTCTCAACTGGAAAGATCGATCAACTTGTGTGTTATTTGGTGATGGTGCAGGCGCCATGATCGTCGAGGAGTCGGACCGACCCGGGATTATGTCAAGCCATCTTCATGCAGATGGCGCCTTCAAGGATCTGTTGTGCGTTCCCGTTGGCGTTTCGACGGCTTACCAGGAAATTCTTGCGGGCAGAGCGTATACCGAAATGCAAGGAAAAGAAGTATTCAAGTGGGCCGTCACCGCTCTTGGGGATGCGGTCCTCGAAGCGCTAGAGGCCAACGATTGTGACCAGAGCGAGATCGACTGGCTGGTTCCACACCAGGCAAATATTCGTATTATTCGGGCAATTGCACGACGTCTTGATCTGAGCATGGATAATGTCATCGTTACCATCGATCGGCACGGTAATACTTCTGCCGCATCGATTCCACTGGCGTTCGACGAGGCGGTTCGCGACAATCGTATTAAACCCGGACAGAAGATTATTTTCGAGGCATTCGGCGGAGGCTTCACCTGGGGCAGCATGCTGCTCGAATATTGATTAGATTTCACCAAGGAGCGACACGTGACAGCAAATAACCAACCGAATGTCTGCCTAGTCACTGGGGCCAGTCGGGGCATCGGGCGCGGGATTGCGCTTGAACTTGCCGACCTTGGGTATACGGTCGTGGGAACGGCAACCACAGAAAGCGGCGCCGTAGCCTTCGAGGCTTTATTGACTGAAAATAAAGGAAGAGGCCATGGTTTGGTGCTAGATGTCACTAAGCCTGAGATGGTCCAGGAAGTTGTCGCAAGGGTTACCAAAGATTTAGGTGCAATTACAATCCTGATTAACAATGCCGGGATCACGCGAGATAACCTATTGCTTCGGATGAAAGACACACAGTGGGATGAGTGTATTGATGCTAATCTGAAATCGGTGTTTACGGTATCAAAGTGTTGTCTTAGAGGAATGACCAAGGCAAGATATGGCCGCATAATTAACATTTCATCTGTAGTTGGAACAACCGGAAACGCTGGTCAATCTAACTATGCGGCAACTAAGGCTGGCATTATCGGGTTTACTAAATCCTTAGCTCTTGAGGTTGCTTCGCGAAACATCACCGTCAACGCCGTTGCCCCAGGCTTTATCCAGACCGATATGACTGCCGAGCTGACTGAGGAGCAAAAAAACCGTTTGTTACAGGCGATACCCCAGGGACGACTGGGTCAGCCCAGTGATGTCGCTAAAGCAGTCGGTTTCCTGGCCTCCGATGCAGCTTCATACATCACAGGCCAGGTTCTGCATGTCAACGGTGGAATGTACATGTCGTCTTGAATAACATTGTGTATCTAACTGTTTTAGTTTAAGAAATTCTAGTTTTTGGCACCTGACAGAGTTCAAAGGCGTTAATGGCAGCAGAGGAGGAATATTGGACTTGGCCGGGCGAATACGGTTTAATTCGCGCTCTGCACTACAGGCGGCAACATTCCAAGTCCGCAAAGCCGGTATCAAACGGCGTTAGCATCTAAAACCAGGAGGTTAGTGAATCGATGAGCAGTATTCAAGAACGCGTTAAAAAAATCGTGGTTGAGCAACTCGGCGTAAGCGAGGACCAGGTAACGGCCGACGCATCCTTTGTCGATGACCTCGGTGCCGACTCGCTTGATACGGTAGAGTTAGTTATGGCTCTCGAAGAAGAGTTTGATGCCGAAATTCCTGACGACGAAGCTGAGAAGATCACAACGGTAAAGCAAGCAGTCGAGTTCATCCAGGCTAATGCCAGCGGATAAATACGATTGTAAATACCCTTTTAAATCTAAAGCAAACGGCCGTCTGATGCTTTCGCCCCAGACGGCCGCGTCGTTTTATCCCGCGATGTTATGTTGAATGCCCGTCGAGTGGTCGTCACTGGGACCGGGTGTATCTCACCCATAGGCTTGACTGCCGGCGAGACCTGGGACGCACTTCTAGCAGGGTGTAATGGGATCGGCCCGGTAACCCATTTCGACACCGAAAAATTACCCGTTTCCATTGCTGGTGAGGCCACCGGGTTTAGCCCGGAAACAAGACTATCCATCAAAGATGCGCGCAAGATGGATCGGTTTATTCAACTTGGGCTATGTGCCGGCCTTGAGGCAGTCGAAGACAGTGGGGTCGACCTCGACACAACAGACCTGGATCGGATCGGGGTTTTGATTGGTGCGGGAATCGGAGGTCTTAAGACGATTGAGGATACCACTCAGACGATGCTGTCTAAAGGCGCACGAAGAGTTTCTCCTTTTTATATCCCTGGCAGCATAATCAATATGGTTTCCGGGAATCTTTCGATAATGCTCGGCCTGCGCGGCCCAAACCTCGCTATTGTGACGGCGTGCACGACCGGCACTCATTCGATTGGGGAGGCTGGCCGAATGGTGGCATTTGGTGACGCCGACCTGATGGTAGCGGGCGGCACGGAAGCTGCAATTACACCAACTTCGCTGGCAGGATTCGCTGCCGCAAAAGCCCTTAGTCGCCGTAACGACGATCCAGACCAAGCGAGTCGCCCATGGGACCGCGGACGGGATGGGTTTGTAATGGGCGAAGGCGCGGGAATCCTTGTTCTTGAGTCTTTGGAACACGCCCGTACCCGCGGGGCACGGATATACGCGGAGCTGGTAGGGTTCGGCATGAGCGGCGATGCGCACCATATGACCCAACCAGTCCCGGACGGGGATGGCGCCGCCAGGTGCATGGTAAACGCAATTAAGAACGCAGGGCTTAACCGAGAGGACGTTAATTATGTCAATGCTCACGGGACCTCAACCTCCCTTGGCGATCTCGCCGAAACACTGGCACTGAAAAAGACTTTTGGAAGTCATGCTTCCGATTTGATGGTGAGTTCTAACAAGTCGATGATTGGCCACCTGCTCGGTGCAGCTGGCGGCGTCGAAGCGGTGTCAACGGTGCTTAGCCTTTATCATCAGGCGCTTCCGCCTACGATCAATCTGACCGACCCAGACCCCGACTGCGACCTGGACTATGTTGCCAATGAGGCTCGTCAGGTCAAAATCCGAACCGCCATATCCAACTCTTTTGGCTTTGGTGGCACCAATGGAACGCTTGTTTTCTCGACTTTTTCTGAGTAAATCACCCCGACAGTAGCGTTTTGACAAATCAAGGCCCCTCCGACGCTACAGCGCGACAACGATGGCCACTTCGAGCCTTTGTAACGGTCTTCACTTCCGTTTTCCTGTGTTGCGCGGGGGCTCTATTACTCTATCTCCACCAAAGTGTCCGAACTCCATCCGATACTCCCCGGCAATTCCTTGTGGTCGAGTCAGGCACAGGTCTTTACGAGTTTGCGGGTTTGTTGGTCAAACAGAAGCTCGCGGGGGAAAAATGGCCTGTTGTTGCGTGGGCGATCTTGAGCGGAACGGCTAATTCTCTGAAATCGGGGGAGTATCAAATCGAACCCCACGAATCGCCGGCCCGTATTCTTGGCAGAGTCAGTCGTGGAGATATTTACCAGCACCGGGTCACCCTTTTGGAAGGGTGGAGCTACCAGGATCTAATTGTAAAACTTGGACAGCAGACTAAGTTGTCCCAGGAATTAGGTTCACTTACACCCAGGCAAATTCGCGAGAGTCTCTCTTTGACGGCAAACTCACCTGAAGGACTTTTTTTCCCGGATACCTATTTTTTCGTCAGGGGCGAGTCGGATTTGGACCTGCTTGACCGAGCAGCACGTAAGATGGAGCAGAACCTCAAGGAGGCGTGGGCTTTGCGGGCATCAGGTCTAACGCTAGATACTCCATACCAGGCTCTGATCCTTGCCTCCATTATTCAAAAGGAAGCTATGCGGTCATCGGAGATGCCAAGGATCAGCGCGGTCTTTCACAATCGGCTTAAGCGAAAGATGCGCTTGCAGGCGGACCCGACGGTCATCTACGGCCTGGGCGATTCCCTCAAAGGCCCCTTGAAACGTAGCCACCTAAAGAAGGACAACCCGTACAATACCTATACCAGGGCGGGGCTAACGCCGGGACCCATTTCCCTGCCGGGCCGGGCTGCGCTCGAAGCTGCCGTAAAACCGTTAACAACCCAGGAGCTTTATTTTGTCGCCAAAGGTGATGGTACCCACCAGTTTTCCAATACCCTTAAAGAACATAATGCTGCCGTACGCCAGTTCCGAAACTAGGCGAAGTATCAACACTTTGTTTCTAGAAAATTGACGGGAAAGTTCATCAGTTTCGAGGGAGGGGACGGGGCAGGGAAGAGCACCCAATTATCTCTTTTGTCGGCGGATCTTGAGGCGCGCGGCAGACGTGTGGTGCTCACCCGGGAACCCGGTGGCACCAGACTCTCGGAAAAGATTCGAAATTGGGTATTGCATGAGTCCGACGCGCTTTGCAAACAGGCTGAACTGCTACTAATCTTCGCCGCAAGAGCACAACATATCAGCGAAGTTATTAGGCCCGCACTCGTGCGCGGCGACTGGGTGCTTTGTGATCGTTTCACTGATGCCAGTTACGCCTACCAAGGTGGGGGAAGAGGAATACCTGTAGGGTTTATTCAGCAGATCGAGGCGGTCTCTACAGAGGGCGTGCGACCTGACCTTACTTTATTACTGGATCTTCCTGTCAAAAAAGGAATAGAACGAAGCGTTGGCCGCGGGCAAGGCAGCGACAGATTTGAAGAACAGGATCTTGAGTTTAAGGGGCGCGTTCGCCAAGCGTATTTGGATCGCCAAAATGATGAACCAAACCGGATTCGAATCATCAACGCAACTAAATCAGTTGAAGCCGTCCACGCACAGGTCTGGAGTCTGGTTTCCAACCTGATCGAGTGTGAAAATGATTGATCTCCAGGAGTTCTCATGGCTTACAGCGGCCTGGGATCAGGTGAGTGCACGATGGAAAAGCCTTTCGCACGGTATCCTGATTACCGGCAATCCAGGGATCGGGAAGGGCCATCTTGCACTAGAACTTACCCGGCTACTGCTTTGCAAAGAACCAAACGAGGATAAAGCCTGCGGCCAATGTGCAAGCTGTCAGCTATTGGAAAACAGTGTGCATCCAGACTTTCACGTGCTGGTGCCTGAAAACGAAATTGACAGCCAACCTGAGCCAATTCGAGAACACGCCAATCGATATTTTATGTCCGAGAAAGCGGCCAGCTCTAGCCGCAAGCCCAGTCGGGTCATTGGCGTTGATGCTGTTCGCCTACTTAGTGAATCCCTCGTTATGAAGTCCGGCCAAACGGGGCGTAAAGTCAGTTTGATTACGCCCGCTGATCGACTTAACTCAAATTCGATGAACGCGCTACTTAAGCTTCTTGAAGAACCCACCGCTGACACCTACATCATTTTGGTAACCGCCCGCCCTTACAGGCTTGCTGCAACCATACGTAGTCGGTGTATCCAACTCGAGTGTCCAGCGCCAGTACCCCAGATGGTCAGATCGTGGTTGGATCGTCGTTATCCGGAAACCACAATTGATGTTTTGCCTTTTGCCCGTTGTGGTATCGGGCCATTACAGATAAACGCGATTCTTGTCGGCGGTGAACAAGCCCTTTTTCAAGACCTTTTTAAGAAGCTGTGCATGCCTACGCTGACCGGGACTAATCCTTGGTTGCTGGCCCAGGAATGTTCGGCGATCGGCATCCAAACAGCGCTTCGCATTCTGCAATACCGAGCGTTGGCTCAAATTCGCGAACTGGCAACTGGCGTTGAGTCTTCTCCTGGCTGTAATAATGAGTCAGCGTTTTCGTGTCGAGAATCTTCGATTCAGACATTTTTAGAAATAGGGCAGTTTCTGCTCGGTCCAACCGGAGCGGTTGACGAACAGTTGTTTCTCGAGGATATTTGTACCCGGATTTGCGAGGAGCGAGAATCATGACGGAAAAATCGGAGGACAAGGCCTCAAAGCCGCCAGCGGATGTTTCAGCCAAGGCAGCCCGGCCCCGCGTGCTTTCTGTTTCCATTAAGGATGTTCGTACATTGACAGCCGCCTTTATGCCTTTTTTGAAAAAACGAGGATTATTCGTTCCGACCGAGACCGACTATGCCATGGGAGACGAAGTCTTTTTGGTCTTAAAACTTCTCGAAACCGAGCAGTTTGCAGTTGCTGGGACAGTAGCCTGGCTAACGCCGTCCGGAGCTCAGTCAAGTCGTACCAAAGGAATTGGGGTTCACTTTAAAGGGGCCGATGCAGAAAAGCTCAATGAACGAATTGAAGAACTCATTAAAGGCGTTGGCTTGCGGCGCAATGCGACCCATACCCTGTAAGCTCGCGTGGTTTAATCCTGTCTCACCCGGACAAGTCACCTTATGCTAGTTGACTCTCACTGTCATGTAGATTTTCCAGAATTGGGCGATTCGCTCTTTGATGTTTTGGGTCGGGCAAAAGCGGCCGGCGTATCACACCTGCTTTGTGTCTGCGTTAACCTCGAAGATTATCCGAATATGCTGTTACTTACGGAGCCTTACTCAAACATCTTTGTAACCGTCGGCATTCACCCCAATACCTCTTTTGACCCCGTGCAAGAGCCGCAACTGGGCGACTTGATTAGGCTTGCCTCAGATCCCAGAGTGGTCGGTGTCGGGGAGACCGGGCTTGACTATTTTCGAAGCTCTGGGGATCTTGGCTGGCAACGACACCGTTTTGTACAACATATCGCTGCCGCGAAGCACGTTGGGAAGCCTCTTGTCATTCATACTCGAGATGCCCGTGAGGACACAATTGATTTAATGCGATCCGAACATGCGACTGACGCCGGT
>JAAZZE010000028.1:246-26243 GCA_014239255.1 Gammaproteobacteria bacterium | reverse complement strand
GTTGGCCGTATAGTAGACTTCCTCGAGCAGCCGTTCGGCGACGATCACATCGGCGTCGATCTTGATCTCCTCGGGATTGTTCATGTGCTCGTAGCCCAACTCATTCACTCGGTGAGAGAGCGTGGCAGAGAACAGTAGATTCAGTCGCTCAGTGGGTGGTGGCATCCGTCTCAGTACGTAGCGGATATCCTTGATAAAACCTAAATCAAACATGCGGTCCGCTTCATCGAGCACCAGAACCTGTACCGCGTTGAGATCGAAGACTTGCTGTTTGAAGTAATCGATCAATCGCCCCGGCGTACCAATCAGCACGTCCACACCGGCGGCCAGAGTCTCGCGCTGCTCTTGATAGCCTGTGCCACCGTATACCAGCCCTAGTTTCAGGCCGGTGGCTCTTCCCAGTACCTTGGCATCACGGTGAATCTGTATTGCCAGTTCTCGTGTCGGCGCGAGCACCACGGCACGAGTGCTGAGTGGTCCCGCAGATGCTGGACGGGGATGGGTCAGCAGATAGTTAAAAATGGCGAGTAGAAAAGCGGCGGTCTTGCCAGTGCCAGTTTGGGCCTGGCCAGCGACATCCTGGCCGGCCAGTGCCACCGGCAAGGATTGCGCTTGAATCTTGGTGCAGTACTCAAAGCCGGCATCAGCCAGGCCTTTGAGCAGTTGGGGCTCTAACGCAAATTCGGTAAAGCGGGTTTTGGTGAGGTAACTGGTATCTTCCATAGGGTTTTATTGCGTGATTGGGGTATCGTGTAGTTGCTGTTACGACCAGCGTGATTGCAGGATTATGAATATAAAAAGGCCGGGAATATCAGTCACGCCAAACAGTTGGTATGGCCTTCCGGGCGGGTCGCGGATTTAATGCAGGAGCAAGCGAAGCCTCCCGCGGATAGATAATTGGTCCTTGATTCTCTGGGTGGAATTCTGGTAAAACTGTTGTGCCGGGCGGAAATATTGAACCCTCAGTTGCGCTGTCCGGTACAATAATCCCAGGCGGCAACTGAAAATCAGTATACCACACGTCCTGATTGTTACAGAGTCGCACCCTTTTCATGTCCCCTCGGGGAAAGCCCAGGCCAATAACAAATGTCGGAAAATATTATTCACGTCACCGATGATTCATTTGAGCTCGAAGTATTGCAATCCGATAAGCCCGTGCTGATTGATTATTGGGCCGAGTGGTGTGGACCCTGCAAGATGATCGCGCCAGTGCTGGCTGAACTGGCCGACGAGTACGCCGACAAGGTGCAGATTGCCAAACTGAATATAGATGACAATCCGGCAACGCCGCCGAAATATGGTATCCGTGGTATTCCCACGCTGATGTTATTCAAGAACGGCGAGGTCGAAGCGACCAAAGTGGGCGCTGTCTCCAAGGCGCAACTGGCAGCCTTCCTAGATGAGAATATCTGAGCACAAACCGGTAGCTGCGAGCTTGCAGCTGCGTACCAAGGCGTCCGGCCCGGACTAGACCTGGCCGGCATTTTAGTGATAACGTTAACCCCGGGTTGAGAGCCCATCCCGTCCGTACCCCTTTATTTTCAGAAGTTTCCCAGCATTTAGCCGCCACAAAGTGACCCATTTTGGGCCCAGTGGCCCGCCGGGCGCTGATTTCCCAAACCCACCGAGACCTGTACAGCTATGTCCCTAAGTCTGTCCGAGCTAAAAGAAAAAACCCCCACGGAACTGGCCGAATTCGCACGCTCGCTCAAGTTGGACAACGTAACCCGCTTGCGCAAGCAGGACCAGATCTTTGCCATCCTCAAGTCCCAGGCTAAGCGCGGCGAGAAGATCAAGGGCGAGGGTGTGGTCGAGATCCTGCAGGATGGCTTTGGCTTCCTGCGCTCGGCCAGCAGCTCATACCTTGCTGGGCCGGATGACGTCTACGTTTCTCCCAGCCAGATTCGCCGTTTCGGCCTACGTACCGGTGACACGATTACCGGCCTGGTGCGCCCGCCTAAGGATTCTGAACGATACTTCGCGTTGCTCAAGGTCGAGACCATCAACTTTCAGTTGCCCGAGGAAGCCAAGAAGAAGATTCTGTTTGAAAACCTGACCCCGTTGCATCCTGATGAGCTTCTACGCCTGGAACAGGAGAACGGTTCTTCGGAGGACCTGACCGGACGAATGGTCGATATCGTTTCACCTCTAGGTAAGGGTCAGCGTGGCCTGCTGGTTTCAGCGCCGAAGACCGGAAAGACTGTGATGTTGCAGCAGATCGCCCATGCGATCACAGCGACCGAGCCTGACAGCACATTGATTGTGCTGCTGATCGACGAACGCCCAGAAGAAGTGACCGAAATGAGGCGCTCCGTGCGCGGGGAGGTGGTCTCCTCAACCTTTGATGAACCTGCCACGCGTCACGTTCAAGTAGCCGAGATGGTTATCGAAAAAGCTAAGCGCCTGGTGGAGCACAAGAAAGATGTGATCATCCTGCTTGATTCGATCACTCGCCTCGCGCGCGCCTACAACACTGTGCAGCCCGCATCGGGCAAGGTGTTGACCGGTGGGGTGGATGCTAACGCTCTGCAAAAACCCAAGCGATTTTTTGGCGCTGCACGCAATATCGAAGAAGGCGGTAGCCTCACGATCCTGGCCACTGCCTTGATCGATACCGGCTCTAAGATGGATGACGTTATCTACGAGGAGTTCAAGGGTACCGGCAATATGGAAATCCACCTTGATCGCCGTATTGCTGAAAAACGGGTCTACCCATCGGTGATAATAAGCCGCTCCGGGACTCGCCGCGAGGAGCTACTCATTGACCCAGCCGAGCTGCAGAAGATCTGGTTGCTGCGTAAATTACTGCACCCGATGGACGATATCGAGGCCGTTGAGTTCCTGCTGGACAAGTTGCGGGCCACCAAGAACAACGCTGAGTTTTTCAAATCAATGAATCGCTAATTCTGAACTTGCGACACCCGCGCGTTTCGCCTATGATCCGCGTCCCGCCGGGGCTTTGGCCCCGACCAAAGCCATATAACACTCATGAAGCCAGACACACATCCTGCCTACGAGACCATCAAAGTGGTCTGCGCCTGCGGCAATAGTTTCGAGACCCGCTCTACGCTGGGCGAGGAACTGCACGTGGAAATCTGTTCAGCTTGCCACCCGTTTTATACCGGCCAGCAGAAGATCATCGACACTGCCGGGCGCGTTGGTAAATTCCAGAAAAAGTACGGCCGCTCTGCTTGATAGCCCAGCAGCAGCAGCTGCGACCTGGGCATTTGCTCATCTGAAAAACCGCGCTTGCGCAGCACCCGCCGCTGTGGTGGCGGTTTTATGCTGCCTTGTCAGCACGCCAGTATTTCCCCAGTCGGTGCGTATCGCCGAGGTGGCTCGGGTGATCGATGGCGATACCCTGACTTTGACCTCTGGCGAGACTATCCGCCTCGCCGGCATCAATACCCCAGAAATGGCTTACAAGAGCCGTCCCGGCGAGCCGCTGGCTGTTGAGGCGCGCAATGCGCTACAGGCACAGGTATCGAGGGGTTGGGTTGGTGTCGAGACTGCACCACAGGCAAAAGACCGTCACGGCCGTACCTTGGCCTACCTGTTCACATCTGACGGTGCCAGCATCCAGACAACCTTGCTGCGTGAAGGACTGGCCAGTGCAGTTGTGATCTCCCCCAATGATCGTTATCTAGAGGAATTCATTTGGGCAGAAGATGCCGCCCGCCGTTTTGACCGTGGCATCTGGGCATTGCCGTACTACGCCCCCCATTCGCCTGATCGCGTCCGTGGCGGTTACCAGTTTGTCCATGGCCGTTTGTCACGCATTGAAATCGGTGAGAAATGGTTCACCTTTTCCCTGGACCAAAAGTTCGTGATTCTGGTGCGTCGCACTGACTGGCAGACCTATTTTGGTTATTCGCCATGGGCACTTGACCAAGCTACAATTGTGACGCGAGGCTGGGTCTCCAACAAGAAGTCCCGCGCCACACTGGTGATCAGCCATCCCTTCATGCTCGAGCGCTGCGGTACCGACCCCCAGCGGTTGTGCTCTGCTAATTGATCAGCTCTTGATACAACTCAGCTTATCGGATTCCCCTTGGCGTGCCGACACCATGTCGCTTCACAGGCAAGTGAGAACACTGACGCGCGTGATGCATCGGCATGTGGCTTTTGCAATTTCCTGGCTTGCAGCCTGCACACTGGCGTTTCCTCCACTGTTCGGGCCTTCCTCGGCGGGCACCACCCCTTCAATCAGGTCCCAGCTCGTAGGGGTAAAGTCCCCCATTGGTCGCAACGATCGCCACCCGGGTGAAGCTGAATTTGAAGATCAAACATGATGAAGACGATTGCTGCCTTGCTCGCTGTATTGGTCGGTGCCTTTGGGACGCCCGTCTGGGCCGAGGTGCGGGTACACGATCCCGTGGTGCGCATGGTGCCACCGGGGCAGCCTATCAGTGTCGCCTTTATGACCCTGCATAACCATGGCATGGATGAAAAAATACTGGTGAAGGTATATTCAGACGTGGCCGGCGCGACGGAAATGCACAACCACATTCTGGCGGACGGCATGATGAAGATGCGCCGTATTGATACGATTGTGGTGCCGGGCCATGGCCAGGTAGAACTGAAACCCGGCGGACTGCATATCATGCTGATCGGGCTGAGCCGTGATCTGCAATTAGGTGAGCGAGTTACTATTAATTTGGAGTTCGCTGACGGTGAGCGCCTGACAGTCAGCGCACCGGTGCAGATGGTAGGGGACATGCAGGCTCCAACAGATCACAGCAAACACGCCGACTGATCCGGATAAGGACAGGGGTGGTGTGGGTCACCCGAGGCCCATCGATAAGAGAAAGAGCGATGATCACGACAAAAACATGGCGCCTTCCTTTACTCGTACTGCTATGCGCCACCGCGATAGGCTTGGGGGCCGGGGTATGGCTGCAGCAGCGTGGCAGCAAAGCCGTTAATCCCTACGAGAAACTCGGTGGTGATTTCACCCTGGCATCGGCTCACGGCCCGGTATCTCTAAGTGACTATCGTGACAAGGTCGTGATGCTGTTCTTCGGCTACACCTCGTGCCCGGATGTCTGCCCCACGGATCTTGCAAGGATGAGCGCCGTGTTCGACCAGTTGTCCGATGCCGAGACACAGCGGGTTGTGGGCATGTTTGTGAGCGTCGACACTGATCGCGATACGCCCGAGCACGCTACCAAGTACGCGGCGTTTTTCCATAAGCGGATCATGGGGCTCAGCGGGTCTGCCGAGGCAGTAGCGGCGGTAGCGAAGCTGTATTACGTGCTTTACCAGCGGGTCGACGCTGAGGATTCCGCGTTGGGCTATACCCTGGATCATTCAGCGACGACCTACCTGATCGGCCCACAGGGTAAGGTCCGCGATCTGGTACGACACAGGGTCGGACCGCAGGAGATGACCGAGGCCGTGCGTACCGTACTGGCTGGATAAAGGATCTGCAGGCTATGCGACTTGAGGATAAGGTCGAAGCGGTTGCGTCGGAACTGGATCAGGCAGGCTTGTACTTTGGTCATGGTACCGATAATGCTTTTGACGAGGCTGTTTGGCTGGTCCTCGAAGCGGCGGAACTTGACCCTTCGGGAGACGAGGTTCCCTGGCAAAGCATTCTGAGCGCCGACCAATGCCAGGCCGTAGATACATTGCTTGCCCGTCGCATTGAGACCCACCAGCCCCTGGCATACCTCGTTAACCGGGCGTGGTTTGGGGGACGCGATTTTTTTGTCGATTCGCGTGCTATCGTGCCACGCTCGCACATCGGCGAATGGATTTTGGAGCGCTTTACGCCCTGGCGGGTAGACCGGCCACTGGACGCCATACTGGATCTTTGCACCGGTAGTGGCTGTATCGCGGTATCTTTGGCGCTGGCTTTTCCTGAAGCAAAGGTAGACGCCAGCGATATCAGTGCCGCGGCGCTGGAGGTGGCCGCCATCAATGTCGAGCGACACGCGGTTGGTGATCGGGTGCGCCTGGTGCAAGGTGACCTTTTCAGTTCCTTAGAGGGACAACGCTATGACCTCATCGTCTGCAACCCGCCCTATGTCAGCGACAGTTTGATGCGTACTCTGCCGCACGAATACAATCACGAGCCAACACTGGCATTCGCTGGTGGTACTGGAGGACTCGATTTCATTACCCCGCTGCTGTATCAGGCCCGCGCTCATCTTTGCGACGATGGCCTGCTGGTGGTAGAAGCCGGCAGTGCTCGTGATGCGCTCGAGGCCGCCTGGCCACAGGTGCCGTTCACCTGGCTGATGTCAATGAATGACGATGCGGTGGTGTTTGTGGTAAATGCGCAGGAACTTGAGGCGTTGATCGGGCAGGCAGAGCAGTGAAACCGGGTGCCGACCAACGATCAGATCTCGATCATTTCGAAATCGATCTTGGTGGCGTCGCAATCCGGGCATTGCCAATCATCGGGAATATCTTCCCAGCGTGTTCCAGGAGCGATACCCTCCTCGGGCAGGCCTTCAGCTTCCTCATAGATAAAGCCGCAGATAATGCACATAAAGGTTCGGTTGATCATGACCCGATTGACAGTGTTCAAATAACAGCGGCGGATTCTAGCCGATCAACACAATCCAAAACATCCAGAAAATATGCGCGACCCTATTTTTATACTCGTAGCACTGACCTGCGGAGCCCCTCATGAACGATAAAAACAAACAGCTTTTTGACCAGGCCTGCGCGGTTGTGCCCGGCGGAGTTAATTCTCCGGTACGCGCCTTCAAGTCAGTTGGTGGAACCCCGGTGTTTATTGACCATGCGCGCGGTCCCTTTCTCTACGGCGCTGACGGTCGAACTTATATCGATTATGTGGGTTCTTGGGGCCCGATGATCCTCGGCCATGCCGATCCAGATATCGTTGCCGCCGTGCAACACGCTGCCGAGCAGGGTCTGAGTTACGGCGCCCCGACCGCGCTGGAAACAGAACTGGCACGCGAGGTCTGTATTGCGGTACCGTCCATCGAACAGGTCCGTATGGTCAACTCGGGTACCGAGGCGACCATGAGTGCAATACGCCTGGCGCGTGGCTTCACCGGCCGCGACACTTTGGTTAAGTTCGAAGGCTGTTATCACGGCCATGCCGACAGCCTGCTGGTAAAAGCGGGGTCTGGTGCGCTGACCCTGGGTATACCCACCTCGCCCGGTGTGCCGGCCGATGTGGCACGTCATACGCTCACTCTGGAATTCAACAATACAGCGCAGTTGGAGCAGGTTTTTGCCGAATCCGGCGATGACATCGCTGCGGTTATCGTCGAGCCCATTGCCGGGAACATGAACTGTATTGCCCCCCTGCCGGGGTTTCTCCAGGCACTACGTGATGTTTGTGACCGCAGCGGGTCGGTGCTGATTTTTGACGAAGTGATGACTGGGTTTCGGGTCGCGCCAGGAGGGGCGCAGTCGCTCTACGGCATCCGACCCGACCTGACTACGCTCGGCAAGGTACTTGGCGGCGGGTTGCCGGTGGGCGCTTTTGGCGGCAGGGCTGAGGTGATGGCGCAGCTCGCACCGATCGGCCCGGTCTACCAGGCCGGCACTTTGTCGGGAAATCCGCTGGCGATGTCAGCCGGGATCGCGACTTTGAAGAAAATTGCGGCGCCAGGATTTTTCGATACCCTGACAGACAAAACTCACACTCTGGTTTCGGGATTGGCGACAGCAGCGCATGATGCTGGAGTCCCTTTGGCTACAGAGTCTGTTGGTGGAATGTTCGGTCTGTTTTTTACCGAACAGGATCGGGTGAGTTCTTTCGCCCAGGTGATGGCCTGTGACACCGTGCGCTTTTCGCACTTTTTTCACGGCATGCTTGATCGCGGCGTGTATCTGGCGCCCTCGGCTTTTGAAGCGGGCTTTGTGTCGATCACCCATGGCGATGCTGAGATCAACAATACCATCGAAGCCGCACGCGCGGTTTTTGCGACACTCAACGCAAAAAGTTGATCGAAAGAGGATAGTGCGGAGGCAGATTGACCGATGCGCGCCAGGCGTTGCGTATCACCGTCAGTATGTGGAAGACAGTCAGTAGCGCCAGCAGTATGAGGCCGACAAAAATAAAGACCAGTATCAACGAGGTGACATACAAGATGCTCATGGTCAGCGCAAAGTTCACTGCGGCACGGCCGTGAGCATCAAGCCAGGGTGAGTATCGTCGCCATGCCAGCCACGCCAGCCAAGGCCCCAGCAGGTACCCCAGCGGCAGCCCTACATAAATAAGAAGTGCTGACAGATGCTGCACACTGGCGCGCCAGTCTGCCAAGGCCGGTTTTGCCGTTGCTGCAGATGACAGTTGGGCCACCCCGCGCATCAGGCCAATAATGCCAATCATCCCGGTCAGTGCACTGAATACCAAGGCGAAAATAACGGCTGAGAAGGACACCAAGGGCAGGTTTGCACTGCTCAGCAACAGCGCAGCAATGCCGCCCGTTGCCAGAACGGCAAGCGCAATACCCAGCGCGAGAAAGCCGATACAGACAATTTTCATCGTAGAGCCTGCGAGCGCAGATAGCTCACAGGATATATCAAACGAGTAAGTGCGACAGGGCGGTTTGCGCCGCCTGTCGAAGCCAGATCAGTCGACGGGTGAAACGTCTTCCGCTGCGGGACCCTTATCACGGGTCGTCAGGGTGAACTCAACACGCTGTCCTTCGTTCAGTGTTTTGAAGCCATCTCCTCTGATCTCTCGGTAGTGGACGAATACATCATCCCCACCTTCTAACTCAATAAAGCCGAAGCCTTTTCTTTCGTTGAACCATTTTACGGTTCCGGTTTGTCGTTCCGACATGAACTCCTCCACTATGGTGACTGCAACAATCCGGGTAGCTGTGATCGCTCGGAACACATCCCCCGTGCACATTGTATCCGTGTGGCAGTCGAACGCAACTCTTTAAAAATTTGTGGCGCCTGTATTTTCGCGTAACTTTCGCAGCGGAATCGTCGAGTGTCGGTCGAACCAGTCTTCAATGAGGCGAAAAGAGATCGAGATTGGCGGCGGCAACACAAGCAGACCTTGCTGCATGCGTGAGGTGATTTCGTCACGATCCAGCCAACACGCATGCTCCAGTTCCTGATCATTGAGGGTAATTTCTTCCCTTCCCCCCTGGGCGCTGTAACCCAGCATCAGCGAGCCGGGAAAGGGCCAGGGTTGAGACGAATGGTAATGGGCGCTTAGTACCTCAACCCCAGTTTCTTCCATGACTTCCCGGACCAGGGCCTGCTCGGCGCTTTCACCGGGCTCGACAAAACCGGCAAGCGTTGAATACCGATGTGCAGACCACTCAGGTTTGCGCCCAAACAGGGCACGCTCACCTTTTTCCACCAGGACAATAATTGCAGGATCGGTACGCGGGTAATGCTGTTCAGCGCAGCTGGCATGGGTACAGGCACGCACGTGCCCGCCGTGTTGCGATACGGTCTCACCACCGCAGCGGCTGCAGTAAAGGTGGCGTTGGTGCCATGCGGCCATGGCCCGCGCATAGGCGAGCAGAGTCGCCTTTGCACCATCTACTGTAGCTGCAAGCGCCCGTAACCCGGCAAAACCACGCGTCTGGCGCGCTCGGCCGTTATCCAACAGTACGGCGAAGTAGTCTTTGGTGTCCTCCCGACCCAGGTACACCCATGGTTCGCAGTACCCAAAACGCTGTTGTGCTTGACTGCGGGTCAGTAGTGCCGGGTGTGCGCTGGTGCTCTCTTCATCAATGGCTATCTGCAGGTGGTGTACACCGATAAACCGCGCATTTTCACTCATTATGCGCTGCCCGAGATTTTCTTCATCAAGGCGCACCAATGCAGCACGATCCAGCGCATGACTGGTCAGCAGATTCAGCCGGCTTTGTTGCAGATGATCCATTTGTGGGTAAGGGGTTGTGGACAGGTTTTCGCCAAGAGTACTACAGACCGCTTTGGTGAGAGTCACGCTTTGGTTAGAATCGTGCTGTTCCTTGCCATGTACCGGCGCCAGTACCCACCGGTCGGCATATATTCCCCACACGGCTGCTGGTTTTCTGTTTATGCGTAATGAAGTTTGTCAGTTGCTTCGTGATGCCCTGGCATCACTGATTCGCCAAGGTGTTTTGCCTGCTTCGGCCGATATCCCGATTCAACTTGAACGGGCGCGAAAGGCAGGTTATGGCGACTATGCCAGCAACCTGGCGATGGTTCTGGCGAAAGGGGCTGGCCTGAAGCCGCGCGATCTGGCCGAACAGCTTTGTGCCAACTTGCCGGCATCGTCCCTGGTGGTGCGCTCTGAAGTCGCTGGACCGGGCTTCATCAATCTGTTTTTAGCCGCCGACGCCTACCAGCAGTTGCCTGTGCAGATCCGCACCCAGGGCGAGGCCTATGGCACCAGCAGTGATGGGGCCGGGCAGCGGGTCATGGTGGAATTTGTCTCGGCGAATCCGACCGGACCGCTGCACGTGGGGCATGGTCGTGGGGCTGCGTACGGCGATGCCTTGGCCCGCGTTTTGCGTGCGGCGGGGTACGATGCGGCCAGCGAGTACTATATCAACGATGCCGGACGACAGATGGATATCCTGGCCTTAAGTGTCTGGCTGCGCTATCTCGAACTTTGTGGTGAGACGGTATCTTTTCCACGGGCTGCTTACCAGGGCGATTATGTTTTCGATATTGCCGCTACGCTGCATCGTGAAGACAGTGAGAAATATCGTTGTGACGCCACGGCGCTGCTGAACTCGTTGCCGGACGATGACGATCAGACCCTGGACACACTGATCAGTCGGGCACGCTCTATGCTTGGCGACCCAGGATTTATTCGGGTTCACACTCTGGCCAGTGAGACGCTGGTCGCGGACATCCGTACCGAGCTGACGTGCTTCGGTGTTGAATACCAGACCTGGTACTCGGAGCGTAGCCTGATCGACAGCGGCGCTGTGCAGCGCGCGATCGATGATCTGAAGGAGGGCGATTTTCTGTACCAGGATGGTGATGCCTGGTGGTTTCGCAGCAGCAACTTTGGCGACGAAAAAGACCGGGTGGTGTTGCGGGCTAACGGCAACCATACCTATTTCGCCACCGATATCGCCTACCACCGTGACAAGATGGCGCGTGGTTTTGACCACGTCATCAACATCTGGGGCGCAGATCATCACGGTTACATCAAGCGGGTTAAGGCCTCACTGTCAGCGCTTGGGATCGATCAGGCAGTTCTCACTGTGCTGTTGGTGCAGTTCGCGGTACTTTATCGAGGTGGTGAAAAAGTCTCCATGTCTACGCGCAGCGGTGACTTTGTCACGCTGCGTGAACTGCGCGAGGACGTCGGCCGCGACGCCGCGCGTTTTTTTTACGCTTTGCGCAAACCTGATCAGCACATGGATTTTGACCTTGACCTGGCCAAGTCGCAGTCAAGCGATAATCCGGTGTATTACGTGCAGTATGCTCACGCACGCATCTGCAGCGTGTTTCGCCAGCTTGATGAAAAAGGTATCCAGATCAACCTCGCCGAGGCGAACCATGGCCTGTTGATTGAGCAGCGTGAATCGGATCTGCTACACAAACTCTCGCGTTACCCCGAGGTCGTCGAGTCAGCCGCACGCGCCTATGAGCCCCACCAGGTCGCGTATTACCTACGCGAACTGGCCAATGATTTTCATACCTACTACAACGCGCACCCGTTTATCGCAGCCGAACCCGACCTGCGCTTGGCACGCTTGTCACTGATTGATGCGGCCCGGCAGGTGTTGGCCAATGCGCTGGCACTGCTCGGGGTTACTGCGCCCGAGCGTATGTAGGCAATGGCTCGCAACTCGCACAGAAAAAAGAATTCCGGCGGCGCTCGTTTTGGTCATGACCTGGTGATGCTGGTGGTGGGGGTTGCCGTGGGATCGATCAGCACCTTGTTTTATCAGGGTGCTACCAGCGGAGATCCGAATCGTCTGGGCGCGGGTATCAGCCAGTTACTGCAGGACTCGCGTGACAGTGTCCGGGACAGCACGCCCGCATCGTCAACGGTTGCCAAGAGCCCAGCACCGGCACGCACCAGTTTTGATTTTTACACTGTGCTGCCGGAGATTGAGCGGGTGATTCCCGAGACCGGCGTCTTCGAAACCGCGTCAGCCGCCCCAAAGAGCCAGTCGACGCCTGCTGAGTCAAAGAGCAAGGCTTCGCCGGGGGGTTTTTATATGCTACAGGCCGGCGCGTACAATGATCCGGGACAGGCCGAGCGCATGAAGGCTCGCCTGGCCTTGGCAGGTTTTGAGCCCAGTGTTCAACATATCTCGGTACAGGGCCGAGGTGATTTCTATCGTGTGCGGGTAGGCCCTTACCCGTCCATGGACCTCATGGAAACCGCTAATCGTCGATTAGCGAAAATGAAGATCAAGGCGTTGCGCCTGAAGGTATCACGCAAGCCCTGATGCTTTGGGATCTAATGTCGTGCCTGTAGCCAGGTGGCAATCTTGGGTGGAATCTGTTTCTGGGCATGGCGGCTGACGTAGATGCCGATGTGCCCGCCGTCAAAGGCAAGTTCAGTGTAGTCGGTGCAGCCCGCGTGTTGTGCCAATGCCCGTGAGGCAGTGGCGGGCACCAGATGATCTGCCAATGCATAAACGTTCAGTATCGGGCAGCGTATGTCATCCAACCGGACCGCCCGCCCGCCCAGCACCATCTGGCCTTTGACCAGGCTGTTACGCTGAAACAGCATCGTGAGAAAGTCGGCAAAGGCCCGACCTGCCTGGTTTGGACTGTCAGCGATCCAGTGCTCCATGCGTGCAAAAGTTTGTAGTCGATCGTGGTCATCTGCCAGGTCCGCAAGGTCGAGAGCTTTCTTTCCGCCCAGGCGAAAGGGCTGCAAGGCGACGAACAGCGCATTGAGAAAAGCGCCGGGTATGTTGCCATAGCATTTGACCATCTGCTCAACGTCCACGCCTCGTACCCAGTGCGACAGTAGATTGTCCTCGGTGTGAAAATCTACCGGGGTCACCATTGTGATCAGGTTTCGTACCTTGTGGGTAAACAGTGCGCTGTAGCACAAGCTGAAGGTGCCGCCCTGGCATACGCCCAGCAGGTTAACAGTGGTCTCATTGCGTACGGTACAGGCGGCATCGACGCATTGATCCAGCATGTCGCAGATGTAATTGGCGAGAGTTGTGCTCTGATCATCCTGGTTGGGATCGGTCCATTCCACCAGAAACACGTCTAGTCCGGCATCCATCAGCCGGGCGATGATCGAGCGTTGCGGCTCAAGGTCGAGCACCCAGGGTCGGTTGACCAGAGCATAGACAATCAGCACCGGGCAGGCCTGGGCACGCTCGGGCCCGCTACCGTAACGCAGAAGCCGAAAACCCCGCCCGGAAAAAATCGTCTCGCGCTGACTGGTGCCAATCTCGGGAACGCCCAGTTGCGCCAGTTGCGCAAGGCTGCGAGCCAACCGCGCAGCCAGCGCCTCGGTGGATCTGTCGGCTGTATGGCTCATCGTCGGGGACCACCCGGCGTGGTTTTTGCGTCTCGTGGTTTTTTCTTTACTGCCTTTTTCCGGACCCCTTGGGCGGTAGCTGGTGCTGTTTTCTGCACGTCCGCTTGATCGGCCTGCTTTGTGGATCTCTTCTTTGTTGGTTTTTTCCTGGACGACGTTGGCCGCGCACGGGCCTTCTTTGCTGGCCCGGGCGAACTTGTGTTGTCGCCGTCGTGTGATTCACGCAACGTTTTGAGATCAGAGCGCAGGCTGGCCTCGCGCGAGTGGGCTTCGGCCAGTGCTTGCCTTAGTTGTTGCGGGTCATCAGATGACGGTTGGTTGCCGATCCCGCACTCGAGGTGCAGCGCTACCTGCGCATTGATCAGCTCGCTGACAAGTTCCGCATAGTGTTGGCTGTGGGCCTGTTCGGAAAAAACCTGCTCACCGTAATAGATCCAAAGGTCGTAACTTGCCCGCAGGTTGTCTGCCGCTTCATTGGTTGTCAGTGCGTCGTGCAGCCGGCCCCAAGCTTCAATGCCGATCTTAAGCCAGGCCTGCTGTAGCGCGGCCAACGCTTCCTGGTAGCGTATCGCTGTTACGCCCCAGTGCCCAGTGCCCACAGTGACAGGGGAGACGCTGCCAGGCCATGGGTTGGCCATGAACGCGCGACCCGGTGCTTGTGCTGAGGTGGCCGTGGGGTCAGCCGGTCCGCTAAAAGCCTGAAACCAGTCGCCAAGATCAGGCAGCGGCCGTGTTCCGGCTGTGTGTTCAGCATGGCTAAGTGTGGCGGCAAACTGCGATTGCAGTTGCGCCAGGGCTTGTGCCCAGTTGGCCGGAGGGATTGGGTTCATGCGCCGATTGTAGACCGTAGCGGGCTAGGCTCAGTGAGGCAGGGGTTGGTTACAAGGTCACTACTGGTGCGGTGCACCAAGAATATATTGTTAAAAACCACATATAATTACAGCACTTAAGAGAGAATTAATGTAATTTAACCCATTGAAAAATAGGTTTTACCTGATGTTTGATAAAAAATGTTGCATCGCATCAAATTATTTGGTATTGTGCACTGCAACAATATATTAAACCCCCAGAATTCAAGAGGACGAAATCATGAAAGCCAAGATCACCGAGTCGTATGAAAAAGCCAGCAAGGCAGCTGGTACGGCCAGCACTGACGCCAGCAAACTGGTCGTCGATAACCTGGAAAAATTGATCGAGTTGCAGATGGGTGTTGCCCACAATTATGCCAACGCCATCCTGACTAATGCGCGAGAAGCACTAGAGGTTAAAGATATCGACAGCGCTCGTTTGTACTTTGAAAAGCAGCCCGAGGTAGTTCGCGGCCTGGTACAGCGGATGACTAAGGATTCGAGTGAAGCCATGGAGCTTGGCCGCCAGTACGCCGATCAGGCGCAGACGCTTTTCCGTAAGTCCGCAGACACCTTAAGTGCCGTTGCTGACAAGCGCACCTGAGTTTCGCACTCTCGGTATTTGGACCTGAAGCATTGCAGGCACGAAAGACCGGCTTGAGCCGGTCTTGTCTTTGCCAGGGCGCTCGCGTGCTCTCGGCGCTTCCACTGTATTGGGTGACGCCGTTACAACGCACTGGCAAGTTAAGAATGCGATAGTGTGGCACCCAGGTACATCGGCAGGACCGCCCGTATATTTTCTAAAAAACAAAAGAACAGATGAAAACTGAAACCGAAGTGGTAATTGTCAGTGCAGCGCGAACTGCGACCGGCGCCTTTAATGGCGGCTTGAGTACTTTGCCAGCGAGTGAGTTGGGTCGTGTCGTCATGGTGGCTGCGCTGAACCGTGCCGGCGTTGCGCCGCAAGAGGTCTCCGAGGTGGTGATGGGCCAGGTCCTGACGGCAGGGACGGGGCAGAACCCGGCTCGCCAGGCTGCCATGGGAGCCGGCATTCCGGTGGAGAAGACTGCGCTGGTAATCAATCAACTATGCGGCTCGGGATTACGTGCCATCGCGTTGGGATACCAGGCGATCCGTAATGGTGATAGTGATATTGTCGTTGCCGGTGGTCAGGAGAGCATGAGCCAGGCCCCACACTGTGCACACCTTCGTAATGGACAAAAACTCGGATCCTTGGAAATGGTCGATAGCATGATCGTTGATGGGTTGTGGGATGCTTTCAATGACTACCACATGGGCAATACCGCCGAGAACGTCGCAAGCCAGTTTGCCATTTCCCGCAAGACCCAGGATGCCTTTGCTGCTGCGTCGCAGCAAAAAGCCGAGGCTGCACAAAAAGCTGGGCGGTTCGCGAAGGAGATTACTCCGGTCACGATAAAGGGCCGCAAGGGTGACACCATAGTGGATACTGACGAACACCCACGTCATGGCACCACAGCAGAAGCTCTGGCGGGTCTGAGGCCAGCCTTTGATAAGGCGGGCACCGTGACTGCAGGCAATGCCTCGGGAATCAACGACGGCGCTGCTGCCACAGTGCTGATGAGCGCAAGTTCGGCCAGCGCTCGAGGCATCACGCCGTTGGCCCGGATCGTTTCCTGGTCGACCGCTGGTGTGGATCCCTCAATTATGGGAACCGGACCGATTCCCGCCAGCCGCCAGGCGCTGGAAAAGGCGGGTTGGGAAGCAGGCGATCTTGATTTGGTCGAGGCCAACGAGGCGTTCGCAGCGCAGGCTTGTGCCGTGAACCAGGAAATGGCGTGGGATACCGACATGGTCAACGTCAATGGCGGCGCGATTGCCCTTGGGCATCCGATCGGCGCTTCCGGTGCCCGGGTTCTGACGACCTTGCTCTACGAGATGGGCCGACGTGACGTGCAACGCGGTCTTGCCACGCTGTGCATCGGCGGCGGTATGGGAATCGCCATGTGCGTGGAGCGCCCCTGAGTCACTCCCCCGAGTAAACAGTTTTTCACCATATTTTCAGTCGTTCAAGGAGTTAGAACCATATGTCACACACAGCAATAGTTACCGGCGGGACGCGGGGTATTGGTGCTGCCATCTCGACAGCGTTGAGTGAAGTGGGTCACCGTGTTGCCGCCACCTATGCCGGCAACGACCAGGCGGCTCAGGTATTTAACAGCGAAACCGGAATCGCCGTATACAAGTTCGACGTTGCCGATTTCGACCAGTGCGCCAGCGGTATAGAGCGCATCGAGGCGGACCTTGGCCCGGCCGATATACTGGTGAACAATGCAGGCATTACCCGAGACGGAACTTTGCACCGCATGGATTTCGAGCAGTGGAATGCAGTTCTGCAGACTAATCTATCTTCGTGCTACAACATGTGTCGCAACGTGATTGAAGGTATGCGTGAGCGTGGATTCGGGCGTATCGTCAACATCGGTTCGATCAATGGCCAGGCGGGACAGTATGGCCAGGTCAACTATGCGGCGGCCAAGTCGGGTATCCATGGGTTTACCAAGGCGCTGGCTCTGGAAGGCGCTGCTAAAGGCATCACGGTTAATGCCATTGCCCCGGGCTATGTAGATACCGATATGGTGCGCGCAGTACCGCAAAAAGTGCTGGAAAAAATTATTGCCACTATCCCTGTCGGACGACTGGGTTACGCCAGTGACATCGCCCGTGCGGTGATGTTTCTGGTTGCCGATGATGCGACTTTTATGACCGGTTCCACGCTGTCGATCAATGGTGGCCAGCATATGTACTGATGCGCTGTTCCCACGGTGGCCCCCCGGCCGGTGGTATTATTGCGTTGCACAATAATGCAGGGAACCGGCGATGAGCACGCGTACGATCAAGAAGTACCCCAACCGGCGACTCTACGACACTGAGCTCAGCCACTACATTACCGTGTCCGACCTGCGGCAACTGATTGTCGAGGGCGAAGAATTCATAGTGATCGAAGTTGCCAGTGGCGATAACATCACCCGCAGCGTGTTGCTGCAGATCATCAACGAGCAGGAGAGCTCCGGCCAGCCGCTGTTCACCACTGAGATTCTTACCAATCTCATCCGCTTTTACGGCGGTACCACTCAGAAAATGTTCACCGACTATCTTGAGCGTAGCCTGGGGTTGTTTGTCGAGCAGCAACAGGCTTATCAGGATCGTTTGGCAGATTTTTTGGGCCAGACATCCGTGGGCACAATGTCCGAGATGGCTCGTCGCAACCTTGAAGTGTGGCAAGGTGTGCAAGACAATTTCCTGCGCTCGGCAGGTCTGGTCAAAAGCACTGATCATCCGCGCACCAAGCGGTCCAGCAAGGCCCCCAAGAAGCCCACGCAGGACTGAACGTGTCCGTACCGCTGCCACCCGCCCGTACCGGCGGTCAGATTCTTATCGAGGCGTTGTGTCAGCAAGAGGTTAGGCACGTTTTCTGTGTGCCGGGTGAAAGTTATCTCAGCGCGCTGGATGCGTTGCACGATACGGCTGATATCACCACTGTCGTTTGCCGCCACGAGGGCGGTGCCGCGATGATGGCCGAAGCCCGTGGCAAACTCACGGGACGTCCCGGCGTGTGTTTTGTGACTCGTGGCCCCGGCGCAACTAACGCTGCATCCGGTATTCACGTGGCGGCCCAGGATTCCACGCCACTGGTATTACTCATTGGCCAGGTGAGTCGTGATGCACTTGGACGCGAGGCCTTTCAGGAGATCGACTACGGGCTTTTCTACAGCGCTCTGACCAAGCACGTCGAGCAAGTGCACGATGTTGCTCGGTTGCCCGAAGTCATGAGTCGGGCTTTTCATACCGCCTGCAATGGCCGTCCCGGCCCCGTCGTTGTGGTATTGCCTGAAGATGTTCTGACCGACAGTGCACAGGTAGTTGACCTGCCAGCGTACCACCGCCTTCATAGCGAACCTGCAGCGGCGGACATGGCGCAGTTTGCAACATTGCTGGCAAATGCCCGCCAGCCGGTGTTACTGGCCGGGGGGCGCAACTGGAGCCCGGCGTCGCGTACGGCATTGCACGAATTCGCCCGACGCTGGCAGTTGCCGGTGACTGCGCCATTTCGTTACCAGGATGTATTTGACAACACCGATGCACAGTACGTCGGTGACGTCGGTATTGGTATGAACCCGCAGTTGGAAAGCGCGCTCACCGACGCTGATCTTGTGATTGCTCTGGGCGTACGCCTGGGCGAGATCACCACGGGTAATTACACACGCTTGCGTGTGCCGTTGCCTTATCAGCAGCTGGTGCACGTTTACCCTGGTGTCGAGGAGTTGGGGCGGGTTTATTACCCGGCGCTGGCTTTTCCCGTGTCGGCGCCAGTGTTTGCACTGGCATTGTCGGCGCTGCAGCCCCCAACCCAATTGCCCTGGGCAGCCCATGGCCGGGAACTGCGCGATAGCTACCTACGTTGGACGACGCCGGCCGATACCTCCGATGCTGTCAATCTGGCGAAGGTGGTGGCGCACCTTAGCGAGACGCTGGCCGATGACGCCATCGTCTGCGCCGGTGCCGGCAACAATACCGGTTGGTTGCACCGCTATTTTCGACACCGCGGTACTGGGCGGCAGTTGGCATCAACTTCGGGATCTATGGGTTATGGTATCCCGGCCGCGATCGCTGCCGCACTGGTATTTCCCGAGCGCCAGGTAATCTGCGTGGTTGGCGATGGCGACTTTCAGATGACCGGGCAGGAGATTGCCACCGCAGTGCAGTATGAACTGTCGATTGTGATTATCGTGGTCAACAACGCAATGCTGGGCACTATCCGTATGCACCAGGAGATGCGTTATCCCGGTCGGATCAGTCACACCGATCTCAGTAATCCAGATTTCTGTGCGTTGGCAGCAGCTCATGGCCTTGGCAGCGAGCGGGTCAGTACAACCGACGGATTTACCTCGGCGCTGCAGCGCGCCCTGGCCGCCCCGAGTAGCAGCTTGATTGAACTGATCACCGATGCCGAGGCAATCACCCATACCACGACCCTGACCGAACTGCGCGCACGATCCAGTCAATAAGTGCGACGGCTTATCCCAGCAGGAGATTAAACATGCTATTGCAACTGGCCGCTTGGCCCGAGGTAGAGGCCTACTTGCGCTCGTCAACAGCGATCATCGTTCCGATCGGCTCGACTGAGCAGCACGGTCCCAATGGGTTGATTGGTACCGATGCGATTTGCCCCGAAGCTGTCGCTCGCGAGATGGCGCGACGTATCACGGTGCTCATTGGTCCCACACTGGCGGTGGGCATGGCCCAGCATCATCTGGCCTTTCCTGGCTCGATTGCGCTGCGTCCCTCCACACTATTGGCGCTGGTGCGAGATGTCACAGAGTCACTGCTTTGCCAAGGTTTCACCCATGTGTATTTTCTCAATGGCCATGGTGGGAATATCGCCACTGTGACGGCGGCCTTTTCAGAGATCTGGTCCAGCGCAAGCTTTGCTGGCAGCGATACACCTGCGCCGCGCCTGAGACTTCGCAACTGGTATACCGGTCGACGCGTCGGCGCATTGTCGCGCGAACTGTTTGGCGGCGCCGAAGGCAGCCATGCTACGCCCTCTGAAGTGTCTCTTAGTTGGTATGCGCATCCCGAAGCCGTCAAGGATGTAACGCTAAGCCCCGAACGTGCTGCCAATGGTCAGATTCGGGATGCCGCCGATTACCGCCGCTGTTTTCCCGATGGGCGAATCGGCTCCAACCCTGGTCTTGCCAGCGTTGCTCACGGTAAGCGTATTCTCGAAGCGGCGGTAGCCGATACCCTCGAGGATTTTGAAGTTTTCACGGCCCCCGATAACTGATTACCCGCCCCGAGCCGATTTATGAACAACGCCTTTATCGAAACCCTGTCGAGCGCAATCGATGAGTTTGCGAAGGAGCGCGACTGGCAGCAGTTTCATTCTCCCAAGAACCTTTCCATGGCGCTGATTGTCGAGGCGGCAGAACTGGTGGAACACTTCCAGTGGCTGAGTGAGCGCCAGAGCGAGGAATTGGACCATGACCGGCGCGCGGCCGTGGCCGAGGAGTTGGCCGATATATTGATCTACACCTTGCGTCTGGCTTCACAGATGGAGATTGATCTGGGCAGCGCTGCATGGGCGAAACTGGAAAAGAACCGGCACAGATACCCGGTGGAAAAAGCCCGCGGGACAGCGCGCAAGTACACTGAGTTGTAAGCACCTCTGCTCAGGCGCAGAAGGTTTCGGCGTATCTTTCACGCAGAATATTTTTTTGCACCTTGCCCATCGTGTTGCGCGGCAGCTCATCAACCAAATAGATCTGTCGAGGTACTTTGAAGCCTGCCAGGCTGGCTTTAAGGGTTTCGATCACACCATCTGCGTCAAGAGTGTCCCCTGGCGTGATGCAGACAACCGCCACCAGGGCTTCACCGAGGTCTGCGTGTGGGACGCCGATCACTGCGGTCTCGTTGATCCCCGGCAGCGCGTTGATCGCGTCCTCGATCTCTTTGGGGTAGACATTCAATCCGCCACTGATCACCAGGTCCTTCTCCCGACCAACGATAGAGACCCGGCCATCGTCTGTCAGGGTCGCAAGATCACCCGAGATAAAAAAACCATCGTTGGTGAATTCGCTGGCGGTTTTTTCGGGCATCTGCCAGTAGCCCTGGAATACGTTAGGGCCGCGCATCTCAAGCACGCCGGTCTGGCCGGCCGGTAGCGGGTGGTGCGTGTTGTCGCATACCCGCAGCGTGATCCCCGGCAGGGCAAAGCCTACCGTGCCAGGTAGCCGTTCACCCGTCAGTGGGTTCGAGGCGATCATACCGGCCTCGCTCATGCCGTAGCGTTCGAGAATGTGGTGGCCGGTGTGTTCATAAAACGCCTGCCAGGTTTGCGCCAGCAGTGGCGCTGAGCCACTGATAAAAAGCCGCATATGTTCACAACTGGCACGATCGAAACCCTCTGTCTGCAGCAGACGTGTATAGAAAGTAGGCACGCCCATCATGACCGTGGCGGATCGCAGATGTGTCATTACCTGCCCGGGGTCAAAGCGCGGCAGAAACAGCATGGGAATCCCGCGCAGCATGGCGCAGTGCACGGCCACGAAGAGCCCGTGCAGGTGGTAGATCGGCAGAGCATGCAGCAAAACGTCGGTACTAACAAAACCCCACAAGGTCCGAAGCGCGAGAGCGTTGCTGGCCAGGTTGTCGTGACTGAGCATGGCGCCCTTGGAGCGCCCGGTGGTACCCGAGGTGTAGATGATCGTCGCGATCTCATCGCCACTGACGGTTGTAACTGCTTCGAGAGGTGTTGCCTGATCCACTCGCTCGCGCAGGCTGCCCTGTCCGGAGCCGTCCAGGGTGAGCAGTGTCGTGGCCGTCGCCTGGGCAACTTCACTCAAGGTGGTTTCACAGTCAGGTCTGGCGATGAACAGCCCTGGCCGCGCATCACCCAGAAAATAGGCCACTTCGGTTGGGGTGTAGGCGGTGTTGAGTGGCACGTAGATGGCGCCCAGGCGCAGCGTCGCCAGGTACAACAACAAGGCTTCTGGCGATTTATCGATCTGCGCCAGTACCCGATCACCATGACCTATGCCCAGCGAGTGCAGTGCCCCGGCATAGCACGCCGTAGTTGGTTCAATGTCGCCATAGGGTAGGGAGTGCCCGTCAGGCAGCACCAGCCACGCGGTATCGGGGTCAGCCGGAAAGTGCTGGCGAAGCAGCAGGTAAAGGTTCTGGTTCAACGGTAGAGAAGCATCAACTGAGGTCAGGCGCGATTGTACCTGTGCTCGACAGTCGTGGTGCCTGTTCCGGATGCGGGGCGGCGAGTACACTTACTGGATGGTTGTGCATCATGGTGTTCAAAACGTGATTCTCGAAGGCCCAGTGTTCGATAATTTTCCCTGCGCCTTGGCATGTTGGGCGTGTAGCACGCTGCCGACACGCCCGTTGGGCTACACCCGTCGATGAAAAAAAACCTTGCCGCACTGGTCATCCATGGCATCGGTCGTCAGAGCCCGGATTTTTCTGACCAACTGATCGATGGGGTCAGCACGCAACTCGAGAAGATCGGCACAGACCCTGAGCAGGTAGCCTGGCAGCCGGTATTCTGGGACGATATTCTGCGCCCAGCCCAAAATGCCTATCTGCAGGCGGCCTACGATTCTACGAATCTGCGGGCACGACGTATGCGCACCCTTTTGCTGAGTGCTTTGGGTGACGGGGTCGGTTATCGCCAGTTGCCCTCTGGTGGCCGGCGCGGTGGCGAGGAGACGCGAACCTACAATCGGGTGCATGCGCGGGTGCGCCAGGCCATGGCAACTTTGTACAACGATCAACTTTCCGGTCGTGCCGTACCGCTGGTGGTATTGGCACATTCGTTCGGCGGGCATATTCTGTCCAATTACATCTGGGACAGCCAACGCCGCCCGGACCGTCGGTTATCACCCTTTGAACGTATGAACTGGTTGACGGGCTTTATCACCTTTGGTTGCAATATTCCGCTTTTCACTTTTGCCTGCTCGAAGGTGCAGCCGATCCGTTTTCCACCGTCGCGCCTGCCCGCGCGCCTCAAGGGCGATGCCCGTTGGCTGAATTATTTTGATCCTGACGATGTATTGGGCTGGCCACTCAAGCCCATCAATGCAGCCTACGCCAGCGTCGTCGACCGTGACGAACTGATCAATGTGGGCGGCCCGATCAGCGGATGGACTCCGGCCTCCCATCTTGCCTACTGGGCTGACCGCCGATTTGCCCGGCGAGTCGCTGCTTTTCTCGACACCTTGCTGTAGTTTTTTCATTCCGGCAAATGTGACAGCCGTCACATGTCTGGGCATTTAATAGTCTTTTCCTCTCGCGACACCCCGTATTGGTTTTGTATGTGTGACGACCATCACTGCCACAGATGCTCCGATTGCAGATGATGTACCTGCAAAATATCAACAAAGGACACATTAAGGGGAACATGGCATGAATACGAGCGCCACAATCATCAAATCCGGAACGAGCAACGATTCCGAGGGGATTATTGCTATGCTCAAAGACCTGCTCGAGATCGGTATACCGATAGAGCAATTAGAGCGCTGCGACAAACTTGACCTGGAGTTCGAGCATATCCAGATGCACTCCAAAAATGGTGTTTGTTGAAAGTACCCAAAGCCGGTCAACCGTGAATCAGGTCACAGATAACGGGACAGTAAATCTGAGACGCTAACAGCGTTGTTTCCTCCTCCGCGTGTCCCCGCCTCTGGCGGGGATTTTTTTTGCGCTTCGCGCCGCCCACTGGTGCAAAATGGGAGTCTGTCGAACATACCGCATACCCAGGGAGAAACATGCCAATACAACTGCTTCAAGACGCACAGGCACTACAGGAGCGTACCGTTGCGCTGCGCCGGGAAATCCACCGCCACCCTGAGCTTGGGTTGGACCTGCCCCGTACCCGTGCAGCGGTGCTTGAGTCACTGCAGGGTCTGGATCTTGAGCTGGCACTATCGGCGACTACCAGCGGAATCGTGGCTACCCTGCACGGTGCCGAGCCGGGGCCCGCTGTGTTGCTGCGGGGCGACATGGATGCACTGCCGATGCCCGAAGATACCGGGTTGCCCTTTGCTTCTGAAGAAGCCGGTTGCATGCACGCCTGCGGCCACGACGCACACACAGCAATGCTTTCAAGTGCCGCGCATCTTCTGCATGCGCACCGTGACCGTATAGCCGGCAGTGTGCGCTTTATGTTCCAGCCAGGGGAGGAAGGCCCAGGCGGCGCCAAGCCCATGCTTGATGAAGGTTTACTGGATGCTGCTGGTCCACCACAGGCTGTTTACGCACTGCACGTGGAGCCCGAGATGCCCTCTGGAATGATTGCGTGTCGCACTGGCCCGATTCTCGCTGCAGTAGATACAGTATTCGCTCGGTTGCAAGGCCGCGGCGGTCACGGCTCGATGCCGCACAATACGATAGATCCAGTGCCTGTAGCCTGCGAAGTCGTCCAGGCCATACAGACCCTCGTCACCCGGCGCTTCGATGTGTTTGATCCTGTAGTGGCAACGGTGGGCCGTATCCAGGCGGGCACTACCAGCAATGTTATTCCGCAATTTGCGGAGCTCGACATCACGTTGCGGTCGCTGTCCGTGGATGCCCGCGCCCGGTTGGCCGAGGGCATAGAGCACCTGGTCCGCCAGATTCCCGCAGCCCATGGTTTGGAGGTCTCACTGGACATCGAGAAAGGCTATCCGCCCACGGTGAATCACGCCAGCGGTGAGCAGGCAGTGGCTCGTGCCGCATGCAAGGTGCTCGGTGAAGATCGTTACCAGCAGATGTCAACCCCGTGGATGGGTGCCGAGGATTTCTCATACGTACTCGAGCGCTTTCCCGGGGCTTTTGCCTTTATCGGCACCGCGCCGGCGGACGGCCCCGCTGCCCCTTGTCATTCCAGCACAATGAGGGTCAACGAGGATGCGCTTCCGGCTGGCGTCGCAATGTACGCAGCACTGGCACTGCAGGTGGTTTGCACGGATTTCATTTGAAATTAAGTTTCTTGTGGTGTTTGGTTCGGCAGGGTATGTTCTTGCTTAAGGGCTGATGCTGTTGTAGTAGTCAGGTGTTGACTGCAAGGCATTAATAATTGTGTAATTGAGTTTGCCCGTGTCAGTAGATCTGGCCGGGCGCGAGCCTATCCAGAATTAGAGGTGTGATGTTAATTGGGCATAACGGCTAAATAATGTTGCCACCACGGATTGATGCACTGGTGCTGGCAGCGGGCCGCTCGCTGCGAGCGGGAGGTCCCAACAAGTTATTGTTGCCTTGGCAGGGCAAGGCGGTAGCGGCGCACGCTGTTGATGCAGCCCTGGATTCCAAAGTCGGTACCGTGCACGTGGTTACCGGACACGAACAGGCCCCGTTGCGTGATGCACTCACCGGCCGCTCGCTTAACTGGATATATAACCCACACTACTGCGACGGTATGGGTACATCAATCAGTGCCGGGGTATCACAATTGCCCGAGGGCCTCGATGGTATGGTGCTGTGTCTGGCCGACATGCCATGGGTAAGCGCAACACACATCAATCGTTTGCTTGAGGGCTTTTCGGCAGATGCCGTCCGGGTCGCCTGTTTCGGCGATCGTCGAGGTCACCCGGTACTGTTTCCGCGCGAGTGGTTCGGTGCATTAATGCAGCTGACGGGTGACGATATCGCGCGCTGTCTTTTTGACAACCTTGCCCATGCAGTTGTCGAGGTGCCCATGGTAGATGACGCCGTGCTGCGCGATGTTGATCACAAGGAAGACCTGCTGCGCGTTCCAGCCTGAGCGCAGTGCCTGCTTGTTATTGCGAGCAACAACAAGTTCACGGGTTACACCCGTCGCCAGGAATCTTTATTGCGCACGACCGCATAACTGGCCCAGGCCCGAAACTCGCCAAGACTGATTTCCCCTGACCCACCTTCTTGGGTGCCGGCAATGATCTGGTAAGCAACACGTGCGTTGTTATCGGTCGAGTAGTCGGGACTGACCTGGCGCACCTCCCAATGGTGACCGAACCCCCCGTTGCTGAAGCAACGACCGGCCTGTATTTCCATGATCTTATCTTTGTCAGAATGGCCCCTTGCCAGTTCGTAGATGCGCAGCAGATCATCTTCATTGATATCCATGAAAGTATCGATTTTCGATAGCGCATAGGTAAGATCTGAGCGGTCTACGCTGGGCGGCAGTGGTTTCCTGCGCTGCCAGTACAGGCTTGCCGGGTAGCGTCGCC
>JAAZZE010000028.1:0-236 GCA_014239255.1 Gammaproteobacteria bacterium | reverse complement strand
TTGATCAGTATCGCGGCGACTACCAGCGTCACCATATTGACCAGTACCGGCGTTAGCACGTAGCTGTATCCGAGATCGGTAATCACGCTGCCACCCAGGACAGCTGTCAGTGCCGTAGCGCCAGCCGGTGGGTGAACGCACCGTCCTATACTCATAGCCCCCATGCACAGGCTCACTGTCACCGCGGCAGAGATTGGCCCGGTGCCCAGCCACTGTGCGCAGCTAACGCCTATGAT
>JAAZZE010000027.1 GCA_014239255.1 Gammaproteobacteria bacterium | reverse complement strand
CTCGTACTACGGCCTGTGTAGTTTTCTGGATGCCCAGGTAGGCCAACTGTTCTACCGCTAACGATGTGCAAGATACAGGCTCTCAGGGCCGCTGGTTTGTCCTACGGGGCGGCTGGAGGGAAGACAGGATCAGCCATGGGGAGGGTACACACGGCGGCTTAGAGGTCGTCGCAATTACCGGGCATAAAGACCCTCGGATGCTGATGCGCTCCACGCATTTAAAAGTGGAAGATTTGGTCAGTAAGGTCACGATGGAAAAAGGAGCGGGTTAACTACTCCCTTAGTAGTTAATGCCCCCGCTAATCATCTTCACCTCAAAGTCAGCCAAGTCAAACCACCACCCTGACCCAGAAAGTCAGCATGGGCATACACCATCATCTAAAGTGATGGCGTAACCGTGGTTCTTGGCAAGAGTACACATGCCATCGCCAAATCCAACACCATTGGCAATGGCTTTGTTTACTATTGAGATGACCTGTCGCTGTAGATCACATCTACTGATACGGCATTACAAAAGGACTGAGAGCTTGATATTATTTTCAGTCAGTAATGCTGTTTCTTATTTATTTAAAGTCCAACAACCTTTTGGGCACATGGGCCTTTTTCGGTCTGGCCGACTTCGAATTCAACAGCCTGGCCATCGCTTAATGTTGCGTAATCACCGCCGGCCTGAATCTCAGAATGATGAACAAACAGATCCTTACCGCCGTCATCCGGGGCAATAAATCCGAAGCCCTTCTCTGCGCTAAACCACTTTACTGTACCTTTAGTCATGCTATTTACTCTATTTTGTTTTGGTGAAAGAAACGAAAACCCATATTGAAGTCACCACTTCTACATGGGCATAGTGAATTTCTACGGAAATAATGAAGCTCTACGGGAAAGATGAAACTCTACGGGAGTGATACGATTCTACGGGAAAAGTGAAATTCTTTTGCGCCTAGATCAGGCGTGGCCGTCTATTTTAGCAGGTTCGTCGTCTGATGGGGCTTGATCAACTTGATTATTCTCGGCAGCTGCAGCCAGCTTTTTTAGACGTTTATCTTCCTTTTTTTTCTTTTTGGCAATCTCTTTTTGCCGCTTTTCAAACGAATAGTTCGCTCTTGCCATAGGGTAGCCTCAGTTTATTTTTTAAGTAGTTAAGGTAAATATGTAGTGTCAGATTCCAAGGAGTGTGCCCCGTCAGCTGGTTGGCCGCTGTTTTAAGTGATCCGGCGTAAATGTTAGTGCATGATCGGTTTTAGGTCCATCGCGGCTCATCTGCCCGATAATCGATAATATAGTCCGGTTGATGTGGCAATATTTTGAGTTTACTGCATTGTAAGTTTAGCTGTTTAAACTCATCATTTGGCGAATCCGGGCTTGCAATCTGCCCCTGGTGTGGGTTTTCGACCAAACAACTGCTGTCGCGATGGTGCGCCAGTTGGTAGAATCGCGGCCTGATTTTTTGACCAACCCCAAAGAGGTCACCCATGGGCAAGCGAGTGAAGAAAGGGAAGATTATGAATAAGAATCGTCCTGTGAATAAATCCAATGCGGCAAGCGATCAAAAACGCATACGGGAAAACGCCGCAGTATTAAAAGCGCTGAAAAGCGCGTAGTAACGCCCTCGGGCCAAATGACATCATGACGCCGGCCTTGGCGTGGTGTTGCGAGAACCACTGGGGCGCTAGCCCACCGGCGTAAAATCAAACTCCTCAGAGCCGAGAATAGCCTCTACCCCACCCAGTTTTTCAATCAGGCTGGCCTGATCGGCGAGAGCCTGGCGGTTCACCTTCTCAGGATCCACCAGCGAGAGCATCTGCTGGTGACAGCGCTTTTGCACCTTGGCAAAACCGGGATCGCCAGCCAGATTGTTAAGTTCACCCGGGTCGGTTTGCATATCGTAGAGCTCGGGCTCAAACCCGGGGTAGCAGTTGTACTTCCAGCGCGCGGTACGCAACATAAAGAGCCCCACTGGGGATCCACCGTCGTGGTATTCGGATAACACTGCCCGTTCAGATTCGGGCTCGGTAGCCAAAGATTGCAATGCAACACCCGGACGGGTAATGCCATCATCCTTTGCGCCCACGGCACTCAAAATTGTGGGGTAGATATCCACCAGTGAGGCCAAGGTATCAACCGTTTTGCCCTTGGGAATATCCGGGCCCTTGATCATCATGGGTATCGCTGAGGATTCATCATAAAGCGACATCTTGGTCCACATGCGCCGGTCGCCATTGTGATCGCCGTGATCGCTGGTATAGATCACCAGGGTGTTATCTGCCTGGCCAGAGGCTTCAAGCGCACTTAGCACCTGGCCTACCTGGGCATCCAGAAAACTACACAGGCCGTAGTACGAGGCCCGAGCGACCTGCCGGGTGTGCTCATCAAAATGCACGTCATAGTTAAAGTTGCGACGAAGAATCTTTAGCACCGGGTGCTGGGGCAGATCCGGCTCATCTAAAAAACGCGCCTGGTCCATCTTGGCCAGTGGATACATCTCGTAAAACTCAAGGGGACAGATAAGTGGGTAATGCGGACGAAGCCAGGAGACAAAAAGCGTCCAGGGCTTTGCGGTTGTGTGATTAGCAGTATTTTGCAGCCAATCGCAGGCGTGGCGAGTTACATTAAGATCGTAGTCAGTGTAACTGTCCTCGCCAGGCCCGATCTCCCGGGCATAGGCCGAGACATCCATCACCGATTCGTGGTCGCGCAACAAGCCCTTGATCCAACCGGTGCCGTTTTTAATATACAACCCCAGAATCTCGTTCTCAAAACCGTTGTCGTAGTCTTTGCTGCGGTAGTGCAGTTTGCCAATGGCATCGACCCGATGCCCCTGGCACACCAGCTGGTGCCCAAAGCTGGACGGCTCGCCCTGATATGCCTGGGCGTTGGACCAGCAGCGGGTGTTGTGCACGTACTGGCCGGTGGCCAGTGCGGCTCTGGCCGGCACACAGATCGGCGAGGGAGTATAGGCCTGGCTAAAACGTGTTCCCTGTGATGCCAGTTTATCCAGGTGCGGGGTTTGCACCAGCTCATGCCCGTAACACCCCAATGCATCCCGGCGATGCTCATCGCTGAATAAAAAAAGTACGTTGTTTTTCTCTTTCATGAAAGAACGCCCATCGGCGCAGCGCGCTTTTGGCGCCCTGATCCAAGCGCCGTGTTACACGGTGTTAGTCTTCCAGTACCGCTGGGTCGAGTCCGGCTACCGCCATGGCCACAGCACGGAAAATAGCGCGACCCTTGTTCATGGTCTCGTGCCACTCGTTGGCTGCTATGGAATCGGCAACAATGCCCGCGCCAGCCTGGATATGCAGCTGGCCATCGGCAATGATGGCGGTGCGTATGGCAATCGCGGTATCCATGTTGCCGTTCCAGCCGATGTAGCCAACAGCTCCGGCATAAATGCCGCGTCCCTCGGGCTCAAGTTCGCCAATGATCTCCATGGCCCGGACTTTGGGCGCGCCCGATACCGTGCCCGCCGGAAAGGTGGCGCGCAGCACATCAATGGCGTCCAGATCATCTGCTACTTCGCCGGTAACGTTTGAGACGATGTGCATTACGTGTGAGTAGCGCTCGACCTGCATTTTGGAGGTCAGAGTCACCGAGCCCGTAGTGGCAATACGTCCGACATCGTTACGGCCTAGATCCACCAGCATCAGATGCTCGGCGAGCTCCTTGGGATCAGAGATCAACTCTTCTTCAAGGCGCTGGTCTTCTTCCTCGCTGTGACCACGCCTGCGGGTACCGGCGATAGGTCGCACTGTGACTTCGCCATCTTCCAATCGCGCCAGGATCTCCGGGGAGGAGCCAACAATATGAAAATCATCCAGATCCAGAAAATACATGTAGGGCGAAGGGTTCACTGTGCGCAAGGCGCGGTACAGGGTTACCGGATCAGCATCGAAGGGGATCGACAGGCGCTGTGATAGCACCACCTGGAAAATATCGCCGCTTTGGATGTATTCCTTGCAGCGCTCTACGGCATCTTCGAAATCTTCACGGGCAAACGAGGAGCGAAAATCGCTTTCGCTGATGGCCTCGGTGACCGGTGTGGTGCGGCCTACCGAAAGACTAGAGATCTGCTCGGTCAGCTGGTCCAGACGATCACGCCCCAACAGCCAGGCATCATCCGATTCCGGATCGGTATGAACTACTACGTGCAGCCGACCGCTCAAGTTATCAAAGACCAGTAGCTCATCAGAGACCATCAGCAGAATATCGGGCGCGCCCACCGGGTCTGGCAAATCCTGGCCGCCTAAGTGTGGTTCGATATAGCGCACCGAGTTATAACCAAAATAGCCCACCAGCCCGCCATTGAACCGGGGCATGGAATCCAGCTCGGGCACGTTGAACTGGTGATGAATTTTCTGGATAGCCTCCAGAGGATCATCGGTGTGTTGGCGGTGAATCTCTTGCCCATCCTGCTCGATCAGCAGCAGATCGGCCTTAACCCGAACCACCGTCGAGCACGGCAGCCCGATGATCGAGTAGCGGCCCCATTTCTCACCGCCTTGAACCGATTCAAACAGGTAGCTGTAGGGGCCCTGTGCCATTTTCAGGTAAGCGCTGACCGGGGTTTCCAGATCGGCCAGCACCTCGCGGTGTAACGGAATCCGGTTATAGCCGCCCCGGACTAGACGATCGTAATCAGCACGTGTGATCATGGCGTGCTCCGGGCGTTAGGGCAGGAGGGACTGGCGTGAATCGGGGCGAGGTTAGCGGCTTGGGTAATCATGAAGAATCATCGCGATACGGTTACAGGTAAGTAAGGTGCTATTGGGCCAGGCGAGGGTTTTCACCCTCGCCAAGCAATAACCCACCTGTGAGTCACGCCTGTCATTCTTCTGTCAATTCAAATAGTTCCGCCACTTGGGCGAGTGAGTCTATCACAGCGTCTGGCCCCAGCTCTGCCAGATCCAAACCCTGGCTGTAGCCATAACTGACCAGCATCACGGGCATGTTGCAAGCCCGGGCAGCGCGAAAATCGCTGATCGAATCGCCCACCAGCAGGCAGTCCTTTGTTGCCAGCTGCCATTGCCCGGCGACATGTCGCAAAGGCATCGGGTCGGGTTTTTTTTGCGGCAGATCATCTCCAGCAATGATCGGGTCGAGATACTGGGCAACCTTCAGCACCTCAAGCAGCGGCCGGGTAAAAGCCGCAGGCTTGTTAGTGACACAGGCCAGCGGCAAACCTGCCTTGTGGCATTGCACGAGAGTCTCACGGGCGCCGGGATAGAGCACGCTGTTACGGCACAGGTCTTCACGGTAAAACTGCTCAAACAGGGGGTAGGCCTCATCCATCAGCTGTGCTGATGCGGTGCCATCAAAATCGCCGGCAAGCGCCCTTTCAACCAGCCGTCGCGCACCGTTGCCAATCCAGCTGCGTGCGATTGCCGGATCAACTGTTTTGCGGCCCAACACGCTCAGCATTCGGTTGCTGGCACCGATCAGATCCGGGGCCGAATCCACCAAAGTGCCATCGAGGTCGAAGATAATACCGCGGGCGGCGGGCATCATTGCAGGCCGCGTGGTGGTCGGGTCGGGATGCCTCAACGAGCGGGCCTGGCCAGTTCCTCGCGCATAGCACTGATCACGCTGTCGTAGTCGTTAGGGTCTTGCGCTTGGGCCGCCCCGAAGATTGCCGAGCCCGCAACAAATGTATCGGCGCCGGCGGCGTGGATAGCGCCAATATTGTCTACCTTTACCCCGCCATCTATCTCAAGGCGGATGTCCCGACCAGACTCATCGATCAGCTGGCGGGCCTGGCGCAATTTATCCAGTGCTGAGGGTAAAAAGCTCTGCCCACCGAAGCCCGGATTCACCGACATCAGCAACACCATATCGACTTTATCCATGACATATTGCAAATGCGTAAGCGGGGTGGCGGGATTAAATACCAGCCCGGCCTTGCAGCCCTGGTCGCGGATGAGCTGCAAGGTGCGATCCACATGCTCGCTTCCCTCGGGGTGGAAAGTGATGTAACTGGCACCAGCTGCGGCAAAATCGGGAATGATGCGATCCACCGGGCGAATCATCAGGTGCACGTCGATCGGGGCCGTTACCCCGTGCTTGCGCAACGCTTTGCACACCAGCGGACCAATGGTGAGATTAGGCACGTAGTGATTGTCCATCACATCAAAGTGGACGATGTCGGCACCGGCGGCCAACACGTTGTCGACTTCCTCACCCAGCCTTGCAAAATCGGCAGACAAGATAGAAGGTGCGATCAGGTTGTCTTTCATGGTTATTGGCTATGTGCTTGGGGTGAAAGATATTCGCTTGCAGATACGCAGACTCAGCGGATCACGATAAAAAGCGCCGAGTCGCCACGGTGAATATTAAGCAGCAGCATCGAGGCCTGCTTCTTGACCGCGCGCTGCACGTCTTCCAGGCTGTAGATCGGCTGCTTATTTACCGAGATAATCAGATCACCTTCGCGCAGCCCGGCCTGCCAGGCGGGGCTGTCCTGGGCCACTTCTACGACCCGTACACCGCGCTTGCCCTGCGGGCTGTTGTCGCCGTCGATGTCGGATAATCGCGCGCCTTCCAGGCGTTCACTGATCTGCAGGCCCTGTCCGGCGGGCGGCTCAATGGAGCGAATACGAATGCGCTTGCGGTAGCGCTCGCCATCGCGCAGGTAGGAGATCTCAATCTCGTCGTCGGCCCGGAACAATCCAATGACATTGCGCAGGGCACTGGCACCAGCGATCTTTCGTTCATCGACGGCAACGATCACATCGCCTTCGCGCAACCCGGCATCTGCCGCTGCCGAATCTGGCATCACCTGCGAGATGACTGCACCTTTCGTGGCATCGATATCCAGCGCCTCTGCAAGCTCAGCCGTCAGGTTCTGAACAATGACACCGAGGCGGCCACGACGCACTTCACCATAATCAATGATCTGGCGGGTTAACAGCCCAACCATGTTTACCGGGATCGCAAACCCGATACCGATATTGCCGCCTCCGGGGGCAAGAATAGCGGTGTTCACACCCACCAGTTCGCCGCGAAGATTCACCAGTGCACCACCGGAGTTACCCTGGTTGATCGAGGCATCGGTCTGAATGAAATCTTCGTAGTCCTCAATGCGCAGGCCCGTCCGCCCCAGCGCACTGACTATCCCCGAGGTCGCGGTCTGACCCAGGCCAAAAGGGTTGCCGATGGCCACCACGAAGTCACCCACCCGCAAGGTATCAGAATCACCCATTTGAATCGCCTGGAGCTGATCAGGGGGTATCTGGATAACGGCGATATCCGCGGCCTCATCCACACCCACACGCTTGGCATCGAAGGAGCGGCCATCGTGCAATCGAACGCTGATCTGCTCGGCATCCTCAATGACATGGCTGTTGGTGATCACATAACCCTTATCAGCATTTATGATGACCCCGGAGCCCAATGCACTGACTCGCCGTTCGCGGGGCTGGGTCTGCGGGGCGCCAAAGAATTTTTCGAAAAAGGGGTCGGACTGGAATGGGCTCTGGCCCTGGCTCTGACGTACCCGCCCCTCGGTATAGATATTCACCACTGAGGGCAAAACCCGCTCCAGCATCGGCGCAAGACTGGGGAGCGGTTCGCCATCTACCGCCAAGGGGATGGCCGCGTTGGCAAAAGTGCTGGGCAACGTTGCACCTAAAACACAGCACAACAGCATTGAGAGAAATCGGACTCGTCTCATATCAAACCTATGCAGGAAAAAACGTAAACACAGAGCGGTAACCGCCCCTTGATTGGGGGATTATATCAATGCCGGTGCGGTGGGCGGGCTTAAGCGGCGTCGTTGCTCACCCCGTGCGGCACGTGACCGGTGGCAACATACTGGCGGGCCGACTCGCAGTGCCCGCTTTGATCATCAAAGAAAATATCGGCACCGAAGGTGCGCAGGAATTCACCCTTGTCCAGACCCCCCAGAAAAACTGCCTCGTCAATCCAGATATCCCAGGCACGCAAGGTGCGAATCACACGCTCATGCGCTGGCGCGCTGCGGGCGGTAAAAAGCGCCGTGCGGATCGGCGCCTTTTGCCGTGGCCACTGGGACTGCAACTCATGCAACGACTGCAAAAACTTTCGAAAAGGGCCACCGGTCATGGGTGTGGCGGCCAATTTTTTCTCCGCTGCAGCAAAAGCCGCCAGACCCTCGGACTGATAGATTCGTTCGGAATCATCGGCAAAAAGCACGGCATCACCATCAAAGGCGATACGCAACTGGCCATCATTATCGTAATGGGCGCGCGAAGGCAAAATGGTAGCGGCAGCGATATGCGAGTCCAGTGCCTGGCGGACGTTGGCCGGGTCCGCAGACAGATACAGATCGGCGCTGAACGGGGTAACGTAGCGAAAGGGGCTCTCGCCACCGGAAAAAGCAGCGCGGGTGATATCCAGGTTGTAATGGGCGATGGAATTGAAAATCCGCAAGCCGGTATCGGCACTGTTTCGTGATATCAGAACCACTTCGACCCGCCGGGCCTCATCGTTCGGGTCGTTGAGCGCCAGCAGTTTCTGGGCCAACGGAAAGGCCACGCCAGGCTCAAGCCGCTCGTCTTCGCGCTCGACCTGGTATCGACAATAGGCCTCGACACCTTTTTCCATATAAACCGTGTGTCCGCTTTCAAGATCGAACAGTGCACGCGACGAGATCGCCACAACCAGCGGGGCTTTTTGCTTAGGATCCATGCTCGCAGTCTAGCACCGCGATCAGGCGTGGCCGCCTGCAGCTTTACGTCGCCAAAGCCCAATGCCCAGCAGGAAAAGGCATCCCAGTCCTACCGGGAGGTTGCCATAACGTACGGCCGGGGTAACACCGGTCATCGGCTGCACCGTACCGCGCACAACAGCAGTTTCGAACTGCGGCGCCAACGCATTAACTGCCCCGTCAGGCCCGATCAGCGATGACAGGCCATTGTTGCTGGAGCGGATCATGGGGCGCCCGGTTTCCAGGGCACGGGCACGGGCCATCTGCAGGCGCTGGTGTGGCGCAAGAGAATCACCAAACCACGCGTCTTCGCTGAGATTCGCCAATACCGTTGCATCGGGCAGAGCAGTGTTGATCCGGGTAGAAAAGGCATCTTCATAGCAGATGCTGACACCAATCCGCTGTCCGGCAAGGGACAGCGGCGCTTGTTGGCCAGGACCGGGTGAAAAATCAGACATCGGGATGTTGAGGTAATCCAGTAGCCACCCCAGCAGGGGTGCCAGCGGCAGGTACTCGCCAAAAGGCACCAACTGGTGCTTGCGATACAGCGAGCGCTGCTCACCGATACCCAGCGCTGCGTTGTAGTAATCCGACCCGGCAACACGGTCTGAGCGCTCCAGCAGACCGATTAGAAAGTCGGACGGGTGCTGGCGCAGTGCATTTAGAAAATCTGTCGAGATCTGATCCAGATAAGCCGGCAGTGCCCCCTCCGGCCAGACAATCAGATCCACACCCGCCAGTGGACGGCTGGCCTCAAAGTAGCGCGTGGCTATTGCATGGGCCTGGCCGCTTTGCCACTTGTCCTTAAGGGATATGTTGTTCTGGATAACGGCAATCTCAATGGGCTCGCCAACGGCTTGCACAAACACCGGGATGCGCGACAGTGCAACGACGATCGCCAGCACCGCCAGCACCGCCAGTGCTCCGGTACGCTCACGACCTCTTTGCATTGCCACCAGCAACAATGCACCGCCCGCAAGCGCGCCCCACAGACTGACACCAAGAACGCCCACCAGCGGCAGCAGTGATGCCAGCGGCGTATCCACCTGGCTGTAACCCAGATACAGCCAGGGAAACCCGCTCAGCAGTGTGCCGCGCAGCCATTCGCCCACCACCCACAATGCCGGCATGACGGTAATGCACCGCAACGCCGGGGACAAAGGTCTGAAAAACGCCTGACCCCAGCCGGCCAGCGCTGGGTAGACAGCCATCAGCCCGGCGAAAATCACCACCGCGGCTGTCGCCAACGGCGCGGGCATATTGCCATATTGGTGCAAACTGACGTAGACCCAGGAGATGCCGACGGCAAAAGTTGTCAGGCCAAAAACAAAGCCCAGTACCCCAGCCTCACGCGCTGACGCACAACGCCACACAAAAAAAAGAATGGTCAATGACAAAGGCGCCAGGGGCGCCAGATTCAAAGGCGCAAAACTAAGCGGGTAGAGCGCCCCGGCCACCAACGCCAGCACGAATCGAAACCGGACACCGGACAAGCGCATCACCGTTGCTGGTGGGCAGGCTTAATCGCCAGAGGGTAAGTCGGTAATACGCAGCAGACGCGGCCGACGACTATCGGCACTTAACACCTCGGCCGTAATGCCCTCCAACTCGATGGTCTCACCGCGGCGTGGCACATGACCTAATGCCCCGGTTACCAGACCGCCCATGGTGTCGTATTCCAGCGGATCCAGATTGAGCCCGAATAGATGATTGAAACTGTCGATCGGCAGCATCGCCTTGATGACGCAAAAATCTGAGCCACGGCGCAGCACCATACCAACGGCGCCATCGACATCGTGCTCGTCTTCAATATTACCGACGATCTGCTCAAGCACATCCTCAATAGTAATCAAGCCAACCACCCCACCATATTCGTCGACTACGATCGCCATATGGTTACGGCTGTCACGAAATTCCTGCAGCAATACATTGAGACGCTTGCTTTCGGGAATAAAAACCGCGGGGCGCAGCAATGTCGCCCATGGCAGTGCATCCCCACCGTTGCTTTGCAACTGGTGCAACAGATCCTTGGCCAGCAAAATGCCTATCACACCATCCTTGTCGCCATCGGTTACCGGAAAACGCGAATGTGCGGACTCGGTAATCACCGGCAGCACCTCGTCAAGAGTCTGCCGGGAATCGACAGTCACCATCTGCCCGCGGGATACCATAACCTGCTCAACCTGCAGGTCTGATACTTCGACCACCCGGCGCATCATTTGCAGAGTATCGTCATCCAACAGGTTACGCTGCCGGGCTTCACGCAGCGTGGTGAATAGTTGGCCTCGGGTAAAAGGGATACCACGCAACAGATGGCCAAGACGTTGCAACACGTTGCCCCGAGCGGCTTCGACAGATGGTTTGATCTCAATAGGCATGAAAAACTCAGGCCCCCTGGTAGGGGTCGCTAAAGCCCAGCCCGGCAAGAATCGTCTTTTCCAGTGTTTCCATTTCTTGTGCTTGGCGTTCTTCCTGGTGATCGTGCCCACGCAAGTGCAGCACGCCATGAACCACCAGATGCGCAAAATGCGCCTCAACAGCTTTTGTCTGGGTCAGCGCTTCGCGCTCGGCCAGCGGCGCACAAACTACAATATCTCCCAGCTGTGAAGCTGGCTCTGGCAACCCCGGTGGCGTCTGAAAAGGAAAAGACAAGACGTTAGTCGGACCCGGCCGGCCACGAAAACGTTCATTGAGCTGGGTCATTTCAGACTCGTCTACCATACGCACAGTCAGGCAGACCTGATCACACTGCAGGACGCGCAAAGCCGCGCCAGTCCAGTTACGAATCTGATCGGGTGACGGCGTGCTTTCACAGCGACTGGCCAGTTGTACATCAGTTTGTGGATTCACTCAGCCGGACAATCCTCGCCGTCATAAGCCTCTACCACGCGCTGCACCAGAGGATGGCGCACCACATCACTGGGCGTAAATCGGGTCACGCTGATGCCCTCAACGGCAGACAGCAACGACACTGCGTGGACCAACCCGGAGCGGGTACCGCCCGGTAAATCCACCTGTGAAGGATCGCCGGTGATCACCGCGCGCGCACCAAAGCCCAAGCGCGTCAGAAACATCTTCATCTGTGCCTCGGTGGTATTTTGCGCCTCATCCAATATGACAAAAGCGTCGCTCAAAGTCCGACCCCGCATATAGGCGAGTGGCGCCAGTTCGATAACGTTGCGTTCCATCAGTCGGACAACCCGGTCGAACCCAAGCATCTCGTAAAGCGCGTCGTACAGGGGTCGCAGATAAGGATCGACCTTCTGCCCGATGTCACCTGGCAAAAATCCCAGCCGCTCACCGGCCTCGACTGCCGGGCGCACTAGAACGATGCGCTCGACCTGCTCATCCGCCAACGCCTGGACCGCACAGGCCACCGCAAGAAAAGTCTTGCCAGTACCAGCAGGCCCGACACCAAAATTGATATCGTGTTTGAGTATGTTATTGAGGTAACGCTTCTGGCTGGGACTCCTACCGCGGATCAAGATCTTGCGTACGCGTATTACGATGTCGTCTGGGCTCTGGCGACCCTTGAGCTTATCGTTCGGGATGTGCGCTATCGCCATGTGTACCCCGTCTGGACTCAAAGTACCGGAGACGCCGGTATCGGCATATAAGGCCAGTAACACATCCTGCGCATTGCGCACATCCTGGTCACCCCCGTCGACACAAAAAAGGTGGCCACGGTGTGATATCCGTACCCCGAGCCCCGCTTCAACCTGCTTGAGATAGGTGTCGTGCTCACCACAAAGATCCGCGAGGCGCTCGTTGTCCTCGGGATCCAGAAGAAAAGTAATAGGGCTGGTTGGGTCGTTCAATCCGGTGCTGCGACTCCCACGGAGACAGGGGTCATAATAACAGAGTTGGCGGTGGCCGCCGCTACGGCTTCAGCGCGTAGCGAGTTGGGCAAAGCTTCGGTAATACGCAGGTCAACAAACTGTCCGATGCGGGCATCGTCGGCGCAGAAATTGACGACCCGGTTGTTTTCGGTACGGCCGCTCAGGTGCCCGGCGTTCTTGCGTGATACGCCATCGACCAGGATCCGCTGACAGGTGCCCACCATTGCTGCACTGATGGCGCCGGCCTGACGGGAAACCAGATCCTGCAACCGCGCCAGGCGCAGGCGCTTTTCTTTTGCTGAGACAGCATCGGTCAGCTCCGCTGCTGGCGTTCCGGGACGTGCACTGTAAATAAAACTGAAAGAATGATCAAAACCCACCCGCTCAATCAATGCCAGGGTGGCACTGAAATCGGCTTCGGTCTCACCCGGAAAACCAACAATGAAATCCGATGACAAACTCAGATCAGGCCGCACCTCGCGCAGGCGCTCGACGATACGTTCGTAATCGGCAATCTGATAGCGGCGCTTCATGGCGTCCAGAATCCGATCCGAACCGCTTTGCACTGGAAGATGCAGGTGGCTCACCAGCTGTGGCACCTGAGCGTAGACGTCAATCAAGGCCTGTGAAAAATCCACCGGATGCGAGGTGGTGTAGCGCAAACGCTCGATACCATCCACTTCGGCGGCATATACCAGCAACTCGGCAAAATCCACTACCCCGCCACCGTGACGGGCACCGATGTAGGCATTTACGTTCTGCCCCAGCAGGGTAATCTCGCAAACACCCTGTTCAGCGAGTTCAACGATCTCAGTGATAACCTCGTCAAAGGGCCTGCTGAATTCCTCACCGCGGGTATAGGGCACCACACAGAAGGTGCAGTACTTACTACATCCTTCCATGATCGAAACAAAGGCACGCGGTCCGTCACTGCTCGGTGGCACCAGGGCATCGAACTTTTCAATCTCGGGGAAACTGATATCCACCCGCGGTCGGCGCTCGCGCATCAACCCGTCCAGCATTGCTGGCAGGCGGTGGTAAGTTTGAGGCCCAAACACCAGATCCACGTAGGGGGCGCGGCGCAGTATGAGTTCACCCTCCTGGCTAGCCACACAGCCACCCACCCCGATCACGAGTTCTGGCCGATCATTTTTCCACTCGCGCCAACGGCCCAACTGGGAAAAAACTTTCTCCTGGGCTTTTTCGCGAACCGAGCAGGTATTGAGCAACAGCATGTCAGCCTGCTCCGCCTGATCAGTGAGCGCCATATTATGTGAAGAAGCCATCAGATCAGCGATACGAGCAGAGTCGTACTCGTTCATCTGGCAACCGAATGTTTTTATAAACAACTTACGGGTCATGGCTGGATAGATCCGGGCTTTGGCTTCAATTGGGAAAATCCTAACACTAGTTATACAGTTATATTCAGTTATGCATCGGCCGACGGTGTTGTCGGCAATAGCTGGGCATGCTCGACCCGCCGTGACTCGCCGCGGGTCAGCGCATCAAGCTGTTGAGCAAAATGCAGCCGTACCGGTTTGGGCAGCGCTGTCGGTCGACCGGTATTTCGGTTGACAAACACGTGAACAAAAAATCCCTCGGCACTGGGCGTGTCCTGTGTCGGCATGAATATGGCGACTTCATAGCGCACACTGCTGTTGCCCAGTTTAGTGATGCGCACACCCACGTCGACATGCCCTGATACTGCTACTGGCTGCAAAAAACGACAGCCGTTTTCTGCGGCAAAAGGGATCACCGGGTCACTTCGCCAGTCCAAGCCGGTCTCGTGCAGGAGGGTTAGCACTGCGCTCTCAAAGTACCGGTAATACTCCACGTTGTTGAGGTGACCCAACATGTCATAATCACACCAGCGTGTGGTGATCCGTACCAGCAGTACATAGTGCTCGCGGCTAGTTTCCAGCTGGCTTTCGCTCATTCTCCTGGTGCTCTGTGATGCCTAGTCCAGTTGGACATTCAATTCTCGCACTCATCGTAACCGGCTTGTACCGGCCGCCCGATGGGCGCAAACGCTGGTGGCTGGCGTTGGTAATTTTTGCAGGGTGCGCAGCCGACCTCGATTTTCTGCCCGGCATCCTGATGGGTGATCCCAACCGCTTTCATCACGGGCCCTCGCACTCGATCACTGCAGCGCTGGCCTTTGCCATAGCAGTTGCTGTGTTAGGTCGACGGTTGCCACGACGCTGGGTCGTGCTGAGTTTTGTCATCTACTTAAGCCACCTCCTGGGTGACTGGCTCGCTGCCGATACCGGTGCGCCGTTTGGCATCCCGCTCCTATGGCCATTCAGTTCTGCCTACTTTACCTCTCCGGTACCGATCTTCAGCTATTTTGACCATGGCGGTACTGGCGCAGGATTGGCTAGCGTCATCGATCAACTTTTCTCACTGCACAACCTTTTGGCCATCGGCTTGGAAATCGCTGTGCTGGGGCCGGTGCTGTGGTTGGTGACGCGCTACCGGCGGCGGCGCAGCCAGCGCTGAACCCGATGCGGTCGTATATCAATCCCAGCGGTCATCGCGCACGCTGACATTGCCGTCTTCGATACGCACCGGGAACACGTGTAATGGCTCATAGGCCGGAGGTGACAATACCTTGCCTGTTCGCAGGCAGAACCGGGCACCATGCCGGGGGCATTCGATCGCTCCATCTACGATGCAGCCCTCGGAGATGTCGCCACCGTCGTGGGTGCAGATATCTTCTATAGCGATTATCTCGTCATCAACACGGACGAGTACCACCGCAGCGTCATCCAGATCTACCACCAGGGGAGCATTCGCATTCACCTCATCTACCCGGGCGACACTGACCCATTCACCCATCAGAACAAACCGAGTTCAAGACGCGCCGCCTCGCTCATGACTTCGGGGTCCCATGGTGGATCCCAGACCAGTTCAACGACCACATCGGCAACTCCCGCAACCCCACGCGCTGCGTTTTCGACTTCGCCTGGCAGAGAGCCTGCCACGGGACACATCGGGGAGGTCAGGGTCATATCGATCGCTACCTGGTTATCGGTGTCGATGTCGATACGGTAGATCAATCCGAGGTCATATATGTTCAAGGGAATCTCGGGATCGAATACCTCCCGTACCCCACTGATCACCCGTTCCAACAGCGAATCATCCTCAGCGACCGATTGCAAACTGACCGAAGGCGGGTTGTCAGCGGCGGTATCGGTGGCGTCAGGTTGAATATCGGCAGCCTGCACTTCAGTGGTCGTTGTCGAGTCAGGCAGGTTGGTTTCGTCTGGCGTTTCTATCATCCGTAGTTCCGTAGTTTGCAAATCAAGCGGGTGTTATCACTCAGTGGTCACGCTGGCGCTGGCGTTGTGCAGTGCCGAGCGAACGGTATGCCAGGCCAGGGTTGCGCACTTGACCCGCGCTGGATAATCACGTACACCGCTTAATACTTCGAGTTTGGTCAAGGCCGGCAGATCCGTCTGCGATGGGGTCTCGCCGGTTGCCATCGCGTGGAAAGCGTCGAAGTAACGATCGGCCTCCCATGTGCTAAGCCCTTTCAGTGTTTCTGTCATGATCGATGCCGACGCGGTAGAGATCGCACAGCCGCGGCCCTCAAAACGCAGGTCTTCGATCACCCCATCCTTATCCAATACCAGAAACACCGTGAGTTCATCACCGCACAAAGGATTAACGCCGTGCGCCTGGTGTGTTGGATGCTCGAGCATACCGAAATTACGCGGGCTGCGGTTGTGATCAAAGATCACTTCCTGATAGAGATCACGCAAGTCGTTCATTGGGCAAACAGGGACTGCGTATGGGTGATGGCATCAAACAGCACGTTGATATCCTCGGCGGTATTGTACAGGCCGAAAGAGGCACGGGCCGTTGCCGGCACATCGAAAAACTTCATTACCGGCATAGCACAATGGTGGCCGGTTCGAATAGCCACGCCGGCACTGTCAAGAATCGTACCCACATCATGCGGATGGATTCCTTCCAGTTCGAAGGACACGATGGCTGCCTTGTCGGTCGCGTTGCCGATAATACGCATACCCGGTTGCGAGTGGGCACGCTGCGTCGCCAGCGCCAGTAGCGCCTGTTCATGGGCGCTAATGGCTTGGAGTCCAATGGCACCAAGGTAATCGATCGCGGCGCCCAGGCCTACCACCCCGGCAATGTGCGGGGTACCCGCTTCGAACTTGTAAGGCAATGCATTCCAGGTGGAGCCTTCGAAACTGACCGTGCGGATCATGTCGCCGCCGCCCAGCCAGGGCGGCATCGCCTCAAGCAGGGCCTCGCGGCCATACAGTACCCCGACCCCAGTCGGGCCATAAAGTTTGTGCCCGGAGAACGCAAAAAAATCACACTCCAGAGACTGCACGTCAACCGGCCCATGCGCTACCGACTGGGCACCATCGACCAGGACCACCGCGCCGACCTGGTGTGCCTGTCGGGTCAGTTGCTGGATCGGATTGATGGTGCCAAGCGCGTTCGAGACATGGGTCAGCGCAACGATGCGTGTTTTTTCTGAGAGCAGGTTGGAAAAATCCTCAAGCAATAACTCTGCGTTATTGTTCATTGGCGCCACCTTAAGGGTCGCACCGGTTTCCTCGCACAACAATTGCCAGGGCACGATATTGGCATGGTGCTCCATCGCACTGACCAGCACTTCGTCTGCTTTATTCAGTATTGACCGGCCATAGCTCTGGGCCACCAGGTTGATAGCGCCAGTCGTGCCCTGGGTAAAGATCACCTCGGCACACGATGGCGCATTGATAAAAGCGCGCACTTTCTCGCGGGCGCCGTCAAAACGATCGCTGGCCCGCTGGCTCAGACGATGCACACCGCGATGCACATTGGCGTTATCACGGGAATAGAAATCCGCTACTGCATCGATGACCGCTTGGGGTTTTTGGGTAGTCGCGCCGTTGTCCAGGTAGACCAGCGGATGGCCATTGATCTGCTGGTCCAGGGTTGGAAAATCTGCCCGCAGGGCATACGCATCGAGTGCTGGTGGGTATTGGTTAAGCGCAGCCGAATTCATCAGGACTCAGATTCGCGGATCTGCTCCGAAGAAAGGCGTTGCACCGCTTGCGCTTCGAGATAGGATCGCAGTGCCGGGAGCTCAATACGGTTGAGGACGTCAGCCGCAAAAGCCTGGGTCAACATCTGCCGCGCCACTTGACGGTCGATGCCGCGGGATATCAGGTAGAACACCGCGGTTTCGTCCAGCTGCCCAACCGTCGCACCATGGGCGCACTTAACGTCATCAGCATAGATCTCCAGCTGCGGCTTGGTATCGACTTCCGCATCGGCGGAGAGCAGCAGGTTCTGGTTGTTTTGCACCGAATCGGTTTTCTGCGCGCCTGGCTGCACCACGATACGACCATGAAATACAGCATGGCCGCGATCACCCAGAACGCCCTTGTAGTGTTCGCGGCTGACACAATGAGGTGCGTTATGCGTAATGTGCGTGTGGTTATCAATGTGGCTGCGGCCAAAAGCCAGGTACAAGCCATCAAGACTCGCGAAACCGTCCTCGTCATCCAGACTGACCAGAGCATCATTGCGAACCAGGGCTCCGCTCATTGTCACAGTAGTTGCTTGGAGTCGGGCCGAGCGACCCAGTCGAGCAAACATACCGCCCACATGAAATCCACGGGGGGCCACCTGCTGTACGCCCTGGTAGTTGAGGGACGCATTGTCAGCGAGGATCAACTCTGAAACCGAATTGCTTAATAATCTTTCGTCGGCCAGTGAGACATGGCGCTCAATAACCGTAGCCTGACTGCCTGCACCCATGACCACCAGATTTCGCGGCAGACTGAGAAAACCCTCACCGCTACAGCCGGAAATGAAGAGCAGTTCTATGGGCTTGTCGACCCGGGTATCCGGGGCGATCTCGATGAGTGCACCATCACCGATGAATGCGGAATTCATGGCAATAAAGCCATGCGGGGTCTGCCCCAGAGCGCTGCCAAGCAGGGCGGCTATACGCTCTGGCTCACTCCCCAGCGACTGGCCAAGGCCTGATATCTGTACACCCTTGGGCAGTTCATCGAGCAGCGACAGCTCTGGCTGCCAAAACCCATCAGCAAATACCAGCCGCCAGGCATCGAGACCATCGATTGTCGTTTGGTTAACAAACTCACGCGGACACGGTGCGCCGGCGACGGCTGGGGTAAATGCAGCGCGGGTAATCGCCCGGGTCGAGGTGTATTTCCAGTCCTCGTCACGCTGACTGGGCAAACCAAGCTGGGAGAGAGACTCCAGCGCCTGCGCCCGGCTGGCATCAAGCGATGGTGTTCCAAAGGCCGGCAGTGCCGGCGCCTGTTCGCGCTGGGCTGCCACATAGGCAGCAACATTTGCTATCCCTTCGCTCACGCTGCGGAGACCGCACTGGGGTCCGTTTCAACCCAGCCGTAACCTTGTGCTTCGAGCTCGAGTGCGAGGCGCTTGTCTCCGGAGCGCACAATGCGCCCCCCGGCCAACACATGCACCCGGTCGGGTACGATGTAATCAAGCAGTCGCTGGTAATGTGTCACCAAGATCACCGAGCGATCCGGGGTGCGCAGCGCGTTGACGCCATCGGCTACGACTTTCAGCGCGTCAATATCTAATCCTGAATCGGTTTCATCGAGTACTGCAAGACGTGGCTCAAGCATGGCCATCTGGAAAATCTCGTTGCGCTTTTTCTCGCCTCCAGAAAAGCCCTCGTTAACCGAGCGGTACAAAAATTCTTCTTTCATCTGCAGCAGCTTGAGCTTCTCGCGCACCAGTTTCAGAAAATCCATGGCATCCAGTTTTTCCTCGCCACGGTGCTGGCGCGTAGCGTTTACTGCCTCCTTGAGCAGGTACACATTGGCAACTCCAGGGATCTCCACCGGATATTGAAAGGCGAGGAAAACCCCCTCACGGGCGCGCTTCTCCGGTGCCAGTGACAACAGGTCCTGGCCGAGAAAACTGACCGATCCGCTGGTCACCTGGTAACCTTCGCGGCCAGCAATCACATTGGCCAGAGTACTCTTGCCTGAGCCGTTGGGCCCCATGATGGCATGCACCTCACCGGGTCCAACCTCAAGGTCCAGACCATTAAGTATCGTCTTTTCATCGACCGTTACAGTCAGCTTGCTTATCTTCAACATATGATCGTCAGGTTCTCCAGTATCTGGGTTTGGGGGTTGTGCTGTGTAGGCCCGACCGGCGCCCGGTGTAATCTGCGTTAGCCATGTTGTGGCCGAGAGACCCTATGGGGTCAACCAACGGCACCTTCCAGGCTGATATCGAGAAGTTTTTGTGCCTCGACCGCGAATTCCATCGGTAATTCACGAAACACTTCTTTGCAAAAGCCGTTCACGATCAGCGACACGGCGTCTTCTTCTGAAAGGCCCCGCTGACGACAGTAAAACAGCTGATCCTCACCGATCTTGGAAGTCGTCGCTTCATGTTCGACCGTGGCCGTTGGGTTTTTTACTTCGAGGTAAGGAAAAGTATGTGCGCCGCAACGATCTCCCATCAGCAATGAGTCACACTGCGAATAGTTACGCGCGTTCTCGGCACCCTTGAGCACCTTGACCAGACCGCGGTAGGCATTCTGCCCGCGCCCGGCAGAGATACCCTTGGAGATAATGGTGCTGGAGGTATTGCGGCCGATGTGCACCATCTTGGTTCCGGTGTCCGCCTGCTGGTAGTGGTTGGTCAAAGCCACAGAGTAGAACTCGCCGACCGAAGAATCGCCCTCAAGCAGAACGCTGGGGTATTTCCAGGTAATGGCCGAGCCGGTTTCCACCTGGGTCCAGGAGATCTTGGCGTTGTCTCCACGACACACGCCACGCTTGGTTACAAAGTTATAGATCCCGCCACGGCCTTCCTCGTCACCCGGATACCAGTTCTGAACTGTGGAATATTTGATTTGAGCGTCCTTGAGTGCCACCAGCTCGACCACGGCCGCATGCAACTGGTTTTCATCGCGCATCGGTGCTGTGCAGCCTTCGAGGTAACTCACGTAGCTGCCCTCGTCCGCCACAATCAGGGTACGCTCGAACTGACCAGTATTAAGCGCATTGATCCGAAAATACGTGGACAGCTCCATCGGGCAACGCACGCCCTTGGGGATGTAAACAAAAGAGCCTTCGGTGAAGACCGCCGAGTTCAACGCGGCATAGAAATTGTCTGTCGCGGGGACCACTGAGCCCAGATACTGGCGGACCAGATCTGGGTGGTTTGCCAACGCCTCAGACAGCGGGCAGAAAATAACGCCGACTTTGGCCAGCTTATCCTTAAAGGTGGTCGCGACCGACACACTGTCGAACACCGCATCGACCGCAACTCCGGCCAGAGCCTTTTGCTCCTCCAGCGGAATGCCCAACTTGTCGTAAGTCTCCAGCAGTTTGGGATCCACTTCATCGAGACTCTTGGGCCGATCCGCATCGCTCTTGGGTGCCGAGTAGTAACTGATCGCCTGGAAGTCTATGGGGGCGTGGCGAACCTGGGCCCAGTTGGGTTGCTTCATGCTCTGCCAGCGGCGAAAGGCGTCCAGTCGCCACTCAAGAACGAAGTCGGGCTCATCTTTTTTGGCAGAAAGAAAACGGATGACGCCTTCATCCAGGCCAGGCGGCAAGGTATCGGCTTCAATGTCCGTGACAAAGCCTTCCTTGTACTCACGACCAACTAATTCACCCAGGTCTGTTGCTGGTTGATTCATTGCGTTTCCTTGATTAAACGTTGAGGTTAATTCAATTGCTACTGGTCAACGAACTTGCCTCGACCACCACAGTCTTCAAGCGACCTGAACGCAGACCCTGGCGCACCGCTTCTTGTCGCTCGGCAACCTCGAGCACTTCTGGTCGTCGCACCATATCACCCAGTGAAATACCATCGAGGAAATCGAATATTTTCTCACTGAGCTCGGCCCACAGCTCGTGGGTCAGACATTTCTCGCCATCCTGGCAGTTGGCTTCACCACCGCAGCGAGTCATATCGGCTCTCTCATCGACCGCCGAGATGATCGAGGCGATAGAGATCACATCCAACTCCTTGGCCAGGCGATAACCGCCACCGGGGCCGCGAGTACCGCGGACCAACCCGTTGCGGCGCAAACGAGCGAAAAGCTGCTCCAGGTAAGACAGTGATATCTCCTGGTTCACGGCAATATCCTGGAGCGTAACGGGCCGCCTACCCTCCTGCAGTGCAAGATCCAACATGGCAGTAACCGCGTAACGGCCCTTGGTAGTCAGGCGCATATCTATGATCTCCTATACGTTTTTCCCGAAGCGATTTGGCCTGTTATGGCAAAACTGCCAAACAACCGGGTTTTCGACTGTTTACGATGCTTTAATTCCTGACTAGCATTATAGGGATTTTGGTAACAAAACCAAGCAAAAAAGTCGGGATTAGCCGATTCAGCATCCATCAATAGGGCCGGTGGCAACGCGCAACTTAAAGTTGCTCTTAGCGACCCAGGCTGAAAATCCCAATCAGCAACGCCCCACAAACCGTCAGCAACCCAGCACCTGCAGTGGCCAGCACGCCCAGAGCCAGAACCTCGGACCCCAGAAATAAGACCATTGCGCCCAGCAGCAATCCACCGCCTAGCATCAGACCATCGCGCTGGCGGGTGCGGTGTTTTAAATCGCGAGCGAGTTGCTCGGCATTGTCACTCCCGGTATTAATAACCAGCTGACCATCGCGCTGGCGTCGCAACAATTCGTGAACCAGGCCCGGCAACTCTGGCAGTAACGGTAAGACCGTGGGCAGTTCACGGCGCAGTGCCCGGGCCAGAGCCCGCGGCCCAACCTGCTCACGCATCCAGCGCTCAAGAAAAGGCTTCGCCGTCTCCCATAGATCCAACTCGGGATAGAGCTGGCGGCCGAGGCCTTCTATATTGAGCAAAGTCTTTTGCAGTAGCACCAATTGCGGCTGTACCGGCATATCGAAACGTCGAGCCACCTGGAAAAGGCGAATTACCAGGTGGCCAAAAGAGATCTCGCTGATCGGCCGGGCAAAGATCGGTTCGCAGACCGTGCGTACAGCGGCCTCGAATTCTTCCGGGCGGGTGGTGGCCGGCACCCAGCCCGCGCGCAGGTGAGCCATAGCGACCGCCCGATAATCACGGTTAAAAAACGCAAGCAGGTTCTCAGCAAGATAGCGTTTGTCGGCTTCGGCGAGCGTACCCATGATGCCAAAATCAACTGCCCGATACTGGCCTTGTGTGCTGACAAAAATATTGCCCGGATGCATATCGGCATGAAAGAAGCCATCACGAAAGGCCTGGGTAAAAAAGATCTCAACCCCGTTATGGGCCAATTTGCGCAAATCTATGCCAGCAGCCCGGATCGCATCGATATCGCGTATCGGAATACCCTCGATACGCTCCATTACCAGGACCTCGCGACAGCTGTGATCCCAATAGATCTGGGGCACGTAGATCATCTTTGAATCCAGAAAGTTGCTACGCAGCTGGCTAGCGTTCGCGCCTTCGCGCATCATGTCGAGCTCGTCGTGGATCGTTTTGTCGTAATCATCGACAACCTCAAGCGGACGCAAGCGCCTGGCGTTGGGCCAGTGCCTCTGGGCCAACCGTGCCAACTGGTAGAGCAACTGAAGATCCTGCTCAATCACCTTTTCGATCCCGGGTCGCAGCACTTTAACTACAACCTCGGTGCCGTCTTGCAGGGTTGCCCCATGCACCTGTGCGACCGATGCCGATGCCAGGGGTTGAGCATCAAAACTGGCGAAATGCTCACCGAGCGGCGCGTCTAATGCGCGTTCGATCACCTCGCGGGCCTCGTCACCGGGAAACGGCAGTACATCATCCTGCAATCGTGTTAGTTCCAAAGCGATATCGGCAGGAATAAGATCCGGGCGGGTCGAGACCACCTGACCAAACTTGACAAAAACCGGCCCCAGTTCTTCCAGGGCTTCGCGCAGGCGTTGGCCACGAGGTACATTCCGGTCACGAAACCAGTACCCTGGAAACACGAACAACATAAAGCGATACGGGCGAAACAGATGCAAGGTAAATACGAACTCGTCGAGCCCGTGCCGTACCAGTACACGGACAATCCGTAACATTCGCCAGGAACTGTTTAGCACTCGCCCTATCTCGCCTTGTGGGAATTCGCCAAGCGATCTATGCGCTGACGTAGTCGTTCGGCGTCGTCACGCAACTGATCCACACCGGCAATAAAACGTTCTACCCGTGGCCGACTGGCCAGCAGTCGGGCCTCCTCGACCAGAAACTCTGCCACGTTGGCTGTGCCCGAATCTGCCGCGTCAGCTGCCCAGTGGCCAAGCATTCGCGCCCCATTAGCTGCTTTGTGCGCCAAGGTATCGCCAAGCACCTGGGCCAGAGCCTCCTCTGCATCCAGGTTCAAAGCGCCCAGCAGGGTCTTGAGATCGGAAACCGTTTCGGGGTCCCCTTCGAGTGTCAGGCTGCCATCGCGGAAAACGGCGGGATCGAAACCGGTGCGAATAACACGGGTGAAGGCGCCAGGTGTCCCGGATATGCTGACATCAGCCTGCCCCGGGGGTGCCACCGCGAGTTGCACCTTGGCATCATGGACTGAAAAATACATAGTGCGGGCAAACCCTTTAACCAATACCGCGACCACACGACCTTCCAGGGGTCGCAACTGGGGCAATGCAGCACAATCACTGATCACGCGATTAAATACGCCTTCGAGTCGGTGCTGTAAAGAATTCATCACTCGTCCAGGCAACGCTTCAGTAACGAAACCCGAGATGCAGGGCAACGATACCGCCATTGAGGTTATGGTAACTGACATCCTCAAAACCACTTTCACGCATCATCTGGCTGAGCCGGTTCTGGTCTGGATGGCGCCGAATCGATTCCACGAGATAACGATAACTCGCCTCGTCACCCGTCACCATGCGGCCCAATGGCGGGATGACTGAGAAAGAAAAAAGATCATAGGCGCGTGACAGCCACTCGGACACCGGGTGCGAGAACTCCAGGATCACCACACGCCCACCAGGGCGAAGCATTTGTGCCATCGACTGCAGTGCCTTGGGGATACGAGTGACGTTACGCAGACCAAAAGCGATACAGACACAATCGAAACCGCCCGGTATCAATGGCAGCGCCTCGACATCGGCGAGCAAAAATTCAACATTGCTGCCAATGCCTTTGTCGATCAGGCGTTTGCGGCCCTGCTCAAGCATAGCTGGGTTAACGTCAGTCATCACAACCTGCCCGGTATCGCCAACACGTTGCGCAAAGCGTGCAGTCATATCACCACTGCCAGCTGCAACATCCAACACCCGATGTCCGGCGCGTACGCTGCTGCGCGCCAGAGCAAAATCTTTCCACAGCCGATGAACTCCCAGTGACATCAGGTCGTTCATCAGGTCGTAACGATCGGCTACTGATTCAAAGACCTGGCCAACCCGTTCAGCCTTGTCGGCAGGGTCTACCTCGCTGAAGCCGAAATGTGTTGCCTTTTCACCCATGATCGAAATGGTGCATGGGTGCGTTCAGGCGTCTTGTTTGCGCTCGTAACCCGCCTTGGTCAAATCGTCCAGGTAGGCCTGCCATAAACGATCCTGGTGGGCTCCAAGTTCATACAGAGTCTCCCACGAGTAAAGGCCGGTGTTATGGCCATCGTCAAAATGCAACTTGACGGCATAGGCGCCAACCGCTTCTACCTGGGTGATGTTGACAGTCTCTTTGCCCGTTTGCAGCACTTCCTGTCCGGGGCCATGGCCGCGTACCTCAGCAGAGGGTGAGTACACCCGCAGGTACTCACAGGGCAACATGAAATGGCTGTCGTCATCAAACTCGACCTCGAGCGTACGAGAGCGCTGGTGTAAAACAATACTGGTGGGGCGGGGATGTAATGACATGGTGATTGGAGAAAAGTAGAAAAATCCCGGCCAGGCCGAGCTTGAATCAAAGGCTATTGCTCTTGCATCCAAAGTGCAGCTTCTTCAGCAAAATAGGTCAGGATGGCATCTGCGCCAGCGCGTTTAAAAGCCAGCAGGGATTCGAGCACAACAGCCTTGCGATCCAACCAGCCGTTCTGCGCAGCAGCACAAAGCATGGCGTACTCCCCGCTGACCTGGTAGACGAAAGTCGGCACACCTAGCTCGTGCTTGACCCGTTGCAACACATCCAGATACGGCATACCGGGCTTGACCATTACCATATCTGCTCCCTCGGCGAGATCCAATTCAACTTCGCGCAAGGCTTCATCGGTGTTGCCCGGGTCCACCTGGTAGGAGTGCTTGTCACCACCACCAAGGTTGGCTGCAGATCCTACGGCGTCGCGAAACGGGCCGTAGAAAGAAGACGCATATTTCGCCGAATAGGCAAGGATGCGAGTGTTGACCTGACCTTCTTCCTCAAGCGCGTCACGAATTGCGCCAATGCGCCCGTCCATCATGTCCGAGGGGGCAACTACCTGGGCGCCGGCCCGAGCATGGCATAGCGCCTGGCGCACTAGTGTCTCTACCGTCGTGTCGTTGCTGACGTATCCTTGTTCATCTAGTAGGCCGTCCTGACCATGGCTGGTATACGGATCCAATGCAACATCGGTAATGATGCCCATTCCCGGCAGGCGCTCACGCAAAGCGCTGACCACCTGCGGCACCAACCCTTGAGGATTGTAGGCTTCAGCCGCATCAGCGGTTTTGAGCGCGGTATCGATCACTGGGAAAATAGCAATGGCCTTAATCCCCAAAGCATCGAGTCTTTCGGCCCGTTCCAGCAATAGATCGAGGCTTAAGCGTTCGACACCTGGCATGGACGGCACTGCCTGACGTACCCCAATCCCGTCGCAAACAAAGGCCGGCTGGATCAGATCGTCTATGGATAATCGTGATTCACGTACCAGCGAGCGACTGAACGCATCTTTGCGCAGGCGTCGCATTCGTGTGGTAGGGTAAACGCTCATCGATAATTCCTGTTAATACGCCTACCTTTTTTTACCCGGGCGCTTCTTGGCCGTTTTCTTGGCTGTAGCCTTTTTCGCAACCTTCTTAGCCGCTTTTTTGGCTACGGCCTTTTTGACTGCTGGCTTCTTGAGGGCTGACCTTTTTGGCACTTTGCTGGCGGTCTTTTTCACAACCTTCTTAGCCATTTTCTTGGCGACCTTCTTGGCCGCCGGTTTTCTTGTCGTTGGCTTCTTAGCGACTTTCTTGGTGGCTTTTCTCACCGTGGCTGCGGTCGGTTTCTTTACCGCTGATTTTTCCGCCACTTTGCTGGCGGTCTTTTTCGCAACCTTCTTAGCCATTTTCTTGACTACGGGTTTATTAGCTTCTGGCTTTTTCTCCACTTTTTTAGTGGCTTTTCTCACCGTGGCTACGGTCGGTTTTGCGGCTGCCTTTTTTCCCGCCTTTTTGCTGGTTGCAGGCTTCGTGACAACCGCTTGGGGGCGGGCGGACCTTGGCACGGTGACTTTTTTC
>JAAZZE010000026.1 GCA_014239255.1 Gammaproteobacteria bacterium | reverse complement strand
GCTGTACAGAAGATTTACCAGCCTTTGAGTTGAGACAGATCGCCGCTACAGAACTGGATCAGGTTTTTTCGCCCGACCCAACTTTTCTCATCGCGAGGTAGCAGTGCACATAATCCATCGCATGGCCATCGGGATCATTCGCTACCCGATCTTCATAGCGGTTATAGAATTCATCGACAAGCGCGTGGCGTTCCTCCGGAGTCCGACTGTTATCCAAACCACTCACAAAAACCGCTTCACTCCATGATCTTAGTGTAGGGATATAACTCACAGCGAATTCGCGGGCCGACATGGTGCCGTCAGCTTCATCGTAGGCGCGGCGGTAAGGGCAGCGTACGACGTCAGTATGGGCAGATACCAGCCTCAAGCCCGCCTTGAAAACCGCTGATGTTTCATCTCGAAGCGGAGCACAAAATTCGTCTATGGTTCGGTAATACTGCGGAAATGCGGTGTTCTTGAATTCGGCATCGGAAATAACTTTTTCTTGTGACATCTGCTTCCATAGTGCCGCGAACGTGTTGAACATGTTCACCCCACCGGTGTTGCCAAGGTAACGTCCTTGTTCATCTATTCCAAAATTCAGCATCACAAGTTGTCCGCCAGGTCGTAGTTCTTTGGCGCGTGCCAACAATATATCGAGCCAGTTCTGGGCCGCTTGATCTGAATATGCCTTTGCAGGCTCGCCTGTAGCGCCTACCATATGAACATGGTCGTCAATGGTGCAGGGCTTTTCCGAAAGGTAATGCATTGCGGTAGCAGAGAACCCGATATCGAGTGATTGATCAGGCAGTAACTGTTGATGAAAACCGATGCCACAAGCATTCACAAAAACGTTGTCAAATTCAGCGAGGTAGGTTTGTTGGGACTCCTGATTAAATCCAAGCAGGTTTCTAAACAAAGCGGTGAAATCGTTATTGGGTAGGTCGGTATAGGTGACCTGAATCTGGGATTCACTGAATCGTGATCGGATTCTTGAAACGCAGGCCCTTATGGCTTCTTGTGATGTGCCGCCGTCAGCAGCGCCAAAGTCAGCCAGGGTGACCGGTTGACCGCCTCTGGGCGGGGGAATCTGGTTAACCGCCTCCAGTAGCATTCCAGATGCGTTGTCGATGACGTCCTTGGCACCCCGAGTGCGTTCACTGTAGTAGCCCCCGCCTTTCATCGCCATCGTACGGGCTGTCGTCGTCGTTGTGTTCGGTTGATTCATGATATGACCGTATTTCTCGGCGTATCTAGTAGGTCTGAAAATAAACTAACGGGCCAGAGTGCGATTATCTCCAATGGTGTTGGGCCCGGAAAGGGTTGTTTATTTGCCTAAAAACAGTTGGCAGCCGTATTTTGGCCTCCTCGGGCGTAATCCGGATATTCTATCTTTACTTCTTGAGTGGTGATCCAATATTTGACATACTGGTTGTTGTCGGTCAGGGTGTCTTGACCATGATACATATAAATAGCAATACCCTAAGTTAAGGAGGAAACATGAAAAGACGTGATTTTCTTAAAAAGGCCGGAACGGGAACAGCTGTAGCGGCAGGTGCATTAGCGGCCCCTGCAATCGCTTCGCAAAGCCGGGAGATGACGATTGTCTCGACCTGGCCACGAGATTTTCCGGGCCTGGGCATCAGTGCCCAGCGGTTGGCGGCGCGCATTACTGAGCTCAGTGAGGGTCGGATCAATACGACTTATTACGCGGCAGGCGAGAAAGTTGGAGCCTTTGACAGTTTTGACGATGTGGTTTCCGGCAACTCACAAGCATATATTGCGGCTGACTATTACTGGAAAGGCAAGCATCCGGGGTTTGCCTACTTCACGACCGTGCCTTTTGGGATGACTACTGTAGAGTGGAATGCCTGGATCAAGTTCAAAGGCGGCCAGGCCCTGTGGGATGAAGTCTCCGGTGAGTTTGGCCTCAAGGCCCTGCCTTGTGGTGCAACCGGAACCCAGATGGGCGGTTGGTTTAACAAGGAAATCAATTCTGCCGAAGACCTCAAGGGTCTGAAGATGCGTATTCCAGGCCTGGGTGGCGACTGTATGGCAATGCTGGGAGCATCACCGGTATCACTGCCGGGTGGCCAGATCTACGAGAACCTGGTATCCGGTGCTATCGATGCGACTGAGTGGGTAGGTCCGTATAACGATTACTTTATGAAGTTCTACGAGGCGGCGAAGTACTACTACTATCCCGGCTTCCACGAGCCAGGCGGCGGTCTTTCTTTTGGCATGAATGCTTCCTGGTGGAGTTCCCTCAGCAGTTGGGAAAAGGCACTGATCACAGCAGCTTCGATGGAGGAGCATGCGGCGCAGTACGAAGAGTGCCAGGCCAATAACGGCGAGTATCTTGCCAAGATGATCGACGAGCACGGTGTAGTGATCAAGGAATTCTCCGACGATACTTTCGATAGCTTTGGTGAGGCGGCTGCCGAAGTCTTTGAGAATGTTCGAGACCACAGCGCTTTGGCCAAGAAGATCAACGATGACTTCCAGGCCAACCTGCGGGAGCTTGGTGCCTGGCAGTCAATCGCCGAGGTCGCTTTTTCCACTCAGAGAAATCGAGTACTTGAAATCGGCGGCTAGTCGTTCATCCTAAACAAAGTGAGTGAGGGGCGGGGCTTTTGCCCCGTCCCTTGCTTTGGGATGCTGTCATGAGCGACGCAAATACAGATCGAACAAATACTGATGATTGGCCGAACTTGCTGGCTCGTCTTTTCAGTTGGATATTGCTTGCCGCTATTGGCGTTTTTCTTGTAAATAATGTCCTAAGCCTGGTATTCGACTGGCCCGGGATATCACCTGTTTTTTTTGCGCAAGATCCGGGTGCACCTTCATGGATTCAGCTGTCGGTCTATGTTGCTGGGTTCGTCGGTGCGCTGGTTTATGTGCTTTTAAGCCGAGAGCGGTCTTTGAGGGCAGATGGATTATTGATCTCCGACATAAGCGCCTTTTTGGTCCGTATAGCATTCTGGATCGTTCTGCTGGTCGGCGCCGGAGACATGATTGTGTCGTTTGTGCGGGTTGAGGGCTGGTTACCGGTTTTGGTCGGGGAAGACATCGCGAGATCATTGGGCCGGCCGAGTTACCGCGGCATTTATGTTCATTGCCCGTTGATGATTCTTAGTGTCGTTATTGCGTCGTTCTCGCGATCTCTTGGATTCATCTGGCTCACTCTGCTGATCGTGGTAGCCGAGTTGGCGATTGTGTTTACTCGGTTTATATTTTCCTATGAGCAGGCATTCATGGGTGATCTGGTGCGATTCTGGTATGGCGCACTGTTCCTTTTTGCCAGCGCCTATACGCTGCTTGAGGAAGGCCACGTTCGGGTCGATGTTTTTTATTCCGGTTACAGCATTAAAAGAAAAGCCCTGGTTAATGCCTTTGGTTCTATATTTCTTGGGTTGACGATGTCCTGGACAATCATGATTGTGGGTATGGGCCACAAGATGGCGATCATTAATATGCCGGTGGTAAATTTTGAAGTTTCCCAGTCTGGCTATGGCATGTACGTGAAGTATCTGATGGCGGGTTTTCTTGGAGTTTTTGCGGTGACTATGGCGGTGCAGTTTGTCAGTTATTTTCTCGAATCGGTAGCAGATTATCGCGGTGAGCCTGGAAAAAGAAAACCGACTTCTTCGGCAGCTGCCTGATTAGCCTAGATCATTATGGAATTGGTCTTTCTTGCACTGCTGATCGTTCTCATGGCTCTGGCACTGGGCGTGGGATTCCCGGTGGCGTTTGCCTTGCCGGGATCAGCAATTATCACAATTAGTCTCGCTGCAATTGCCGGTTACCTTGCGGTCGGCGACGCGGATGCATTTTTTTCCCACGGTGGTCCCGGCGAGTGGTTGACTTCGGGGGTAACAAATCTCAGGGGGGTGTACTGGGAGGTGGAGCGGGACACCTTAATCGCTATTCCGCTTTTCATCTTCATGGGCATCATGTTGCAGCGTTCGCGGATTGCAGAAGATCTGCTGGTGACCATGGCGCAGCTTTTCGGGCCGGTCCCAGGTGGCCTTGGGATTTCTGTGGTCTTTGTTGGCGCGTTGCTTGCAGCAACAACCGGTATTGTTGGCGCGACAGTGGTGGCGATGGGTCTGATCTCGCTACCCGCTATGCTCAAGAGCAACTATTCGCGGCCGCTGGCAACCGGCACCATCGCAGCGTCGGGCACTCTTGGGCAGATTATTCCCCCATCGATTGTGCTCATTATCCTTGCCGATCAACTGGCCAGCGCGACTGATCAGGCGGGCACCGCACGCAAGAGCTTGCATAAGGTAGCGACTGGCGAGTTAACCATGCCGTCTGAGTTTGGTGTGTCGTCTACCAGTGCCGGCGAGATGTTCCTGGGCGCTTTTGTTCCAGGCCTGGTTTTGGTTGCCCTGTACATGGTGTTTATTCTCGGTTATGCCTTGCTACGGCCCAAAGCAGCTCCTACTGTCCGTTACGAGGGCTCTTTCGATCTGGCATTTTTTGGCAAGGTCATTTTGATTCTGGTGCCGCCACTGGGTCTGATCTTTCTGGTTCTGGGCTCGATCATTGCAGGTATCGCTACAGTGAACCAGGCCGGTGCTATTGGTGCTGCTGGCGCTTTATTTATGGCTGGGTATCGGTTATCGGCAGGGCGCAAGGGCGCATATTTCCCTGCCTTTATGGGCATTGCTTCGCTGGGCGTAATTGGCATTTTACTGTACCACTTTGATATCAATATACGTCAGATCAAAACCAGTACCGACGTCGCCGTTTTGATTGCTGCTGTAACCGCTACCGGTTGTTTGTTAGCGGCTCTGATCTGGAGTGCAGTACGCGCCTACCGGATAGATGACACCTTAAATGGGGTCATGATCGAGACTGCAAAAACGACTTCGCTTGTCTTTATCATCCTGCTTGGGGCCGCCATGCTTACAGCAGCGTTTCGAGCCTTCGGCGGAGAAGATTTGGTCCGAGACTTTCTAAACCAACTGCCGGGAGGATTCTGGGCCAAATTCATCATTGTGATGGCTGTGATCTTTGTTCTGGGTTTCTTTTTGGACTTTATCGAGATTGCTGTGGTCGTGGTTCCCATCATTGCGCCGATTCTGTTGGCAGACCCGTCAGCTAATGTGACTGCAGTTTGGCTCGGTGTGATGATCGGACTGAATGTCCAGACATCATTTTTGACACCGCCCTTCGGTTTCGCATTGTTCTATTTGCGTGGTGTGGCACCGGCGATCGTAAAGACCGTTGAGATGTATAAGGGTGTTATTGCTTTTATCGTGTTGCAGTTGGTGGCGTTGGGTATCGTTGCTGCCAATCCCGGGCTGGTGAATTACCTGCCAAACCGGGTTTCCTTTACCGCCGAAACAGCACCACCACCGCGCAATCCCAAACTGCAGATCTGTATAGAGGAATACGTTTCCAACAAGTTTTCTGAAAACTGGAGCACGGTCGAGGATGCGATCGCTCTTGCGCGCTCCCTGGATACAAGCTATCTGCCTAAGAACCTGGCTGCTGGATTCAGCAAGGGGCTCGATCAGGCTGATGCGGTTCCTGCACTACTTGGGCAAGCCGAGCAAGCCAGTAATGTGGTGGTCGCAGCCCAAGATGAGTATCGTGTAGTACACAATAATGTTCGACGCCTGCAGAGCCAGATTCGCAAGATCGATGAACAGACCGCAAAAACCACGCGGCGGCTGAATTTAGCCGGTTCAGAAATATCGGCTGCTGAGCGGGAGGTTTTTGAGCGACAAATTCTTGAATATCAAACATCCCGTGATACTCTGGAAGATCAGATTCCCAAGAGCTGGCAGGAAACGCGCAATGCGTTTGTTGCGCTGGTCAAGACCGAGACCACAGCACGGCGTAAGTACCGTCGTGCTGCCGATAGCGCTTACCAACCGGTGGAACAGTTGCTTGGGATATTTGAAGCCAGCGCGGCACTAAAAGCGTTGGAGGGCGAGCTGCTCGCGATGCGCGAGCGAATTAATCCGCAAAATGCGGCGCAGACGGCTGAAGCTCTGAAAGTTCTGGCGAAGCAATTCGCTTCGATCAAGGGCGCCGAGAATATAAAATCCAAGATATCAAAATCCCGACGCGCGCTAGGTAAAAAGACGCCCAAAGTCGAAAAGGCACAGAAGCTGTTCGACCAGGGAATTGAGGAATTCAACAGGCAGATGATCTGGCGGGATCGCGTACAGGCGGAACTTTACCCAAGCCTGGTGCGATATGAAGAGGCGATTCGCGGCACGCTCGGCGTTCGCCAGCAGACCAAGATGCCTGAGGAACTGGCGCTGTACGTTGCGGCCTGCAATTCAGGGCATCGAGATATCTCGTTGCACTTTTGACGATTGAGGTCATATTTTCCGATTCTGTTGGCAAAAAGTGCTCCCGTTAGTTTTCTTCGGCTACCTTATGCAATCATCAGTCCAGACAGGATAATCAATGAAATTGAGTGCGGTAACAGAAGTTGTCCGCCCCGGACCTGCGTGATGCGAACTTTGATCGTCCAAGAGGCATTGGGCCAGGACTGTGAGGGAAAACTCGGCGTTTTCAAGAAACCGAAAGTATTTCATGTTATGAATACATTGCCCAAGGGCCTTGCAGGGAAGAGTCAACGTTTCAAACTTGTCGGCGTGATCGAAAAGTCTGAGGCAAACGCGGTTTAGGCCTCCCCAACCCTGGGAAGCCAATCACAGGGAAAGCATGAAAAGTCTCTTGAGTCAGCGTGATGTGCAGTGCCCACAGTCGCTATTGTCACTGGCCGCGAGCGCCGAACCCGCTGCAACCGCCATCGTCGGCGCGCAGCATCCGCTGGTATTGACCAGTGCCTGGCAGGCGCAACAGTCCGGAATCATTCGACCGGTACTGGTAGGCAGTACACGCGAGATCAGCAAAGCAGCAGAGGAAATCAGCTGGGATATCTCAGGTCTGCAGGTTGTCGGGGCAGAAGGTGAGCTCCAGGCGGCACAAGAGGGCGCAAGACTTGCATCATCTGGCGCCGTGCAGATGGTTATGAAAGGTCATATTCATTCGGATACCTTTATGCGTCCGTTGCTGGCGAAAGAGGGGGGGATCCGTAAAAAGCAGCGTCTGTCGCATGTCTTTCACATGACGCTACCTGATAGTGACCGAGCTATCATGCTTACCGATTGTGCCCTGAACGTAGCGCCGAATATAAAGACCCGGATGGCTATTATTGAAAATGCCGTGGCATTGGCACATAACCTGGGTTTGCAAAGACCTCGGGTAGCGTTGCTTGCAGCATCTGAGACCGTCAGCGAGGCAATGCCGGTCACGGCAGAGTGCCAGGAGCTTGCCTCGTATTTTGCCAAGAGCTGTATCGAGGCTGATGTCTGGGGACCGCTGGCTTTTGACAATATCGTCTCGGTCGAGGCGGCCCACATGAAAGGTATCCAGCATTGCGTCGCGGGCCATGCTGATATCATCGTGGTTCCCACCATTGAGACGGGCAATGCCCTTTTCAAGATGATGGTTTATCTGATGGGCGCGTGTGCCGGAGGCATTGTGTTGGGAGGTTCAGTCCCGGTGCTGTTGACGAGTCGGGCTGATCCACCGGCGGCACGCCTGGCGAGTGCGGCACTGGGTGCTATCGCAGGAAGATAGCGTAGTATCATTAGTCCCCATGACTGTTTTTTGCTGTAATGTTAATGGGTCGGGATTTGTTTTAGTTTATTGATGAAGAATTAACCAAAAATGGGGGGAGTTATGCCGATAGCCGTGGGTGATCCAGTTCCATCAGCGACTTTACACAGAATGGGCGATTCAGCCTCGGAGTCGATTCAGTCAGAAGAGTTGTTTGCCGGGCGAAAGGTGGTACTTTTTGCATTGCCCGGTGCATTTACACCAACCTGTTCTGCCAAACATCTGCCCGGGTTTATTGAGTTGGCCCGAGAGTTTCAAGAAAAAGGTATCGATGAGATCGTCTGCCTGTCCGTGAATGACGCTTGGGTAATGAATGCCTGGGGTAAGGCGCAAGGGGCCGCAGATAAAGTATCGATGATCGCGGATGGTAACGGCGAGTTCACCCGGGGTATGGGCCGCCAGGCAGATATGAGTGTGGCGGGTTTTGGTGAGCGCTCAGGTCGCTACGCCATGATCATAGAAGATGGTGTCGTTACACACTTAAATATCGAAGAGCCGCGCAAATTTGAAGTCAGCGACGCTGCTACGATGCTTAGCCTGCTATAACGATGTTCGGCAATTGGTTTCGCGCCTGCATAAGTTATGGTGGTTGCACTCGTTAGTCGTTCGATGATAGAGCCTCTTAGGGTCTCGTAAAAATCTGACCAAACCCCTCAATCGTGTCGGTGATGCCGGCACGGCGCAGACAACTCCACATCTGTGCCTGGTTACTTGTAATTACGGGCTTACCCACCACCGCTTCAATTTCCTGTGCGACCTCGGCTGAGCGGATGCCTCCGCAGCTGAGAAAGATGGCATCGGCATCAGCACAGTCGATCTCAAGAGCAAACTGTTTCCAGTAAGCTGGTGTGACACAGCCCATTTCAGTACCGGTAGCAAGATTAAGACCCTGGATATCGAGTACTTCGAAGCCTTTGTTCACCAGGAATTCCGCCTCGGCAGTATTAACTTCATCCAGATACGGTGTGCCAACGACAATCTTTTTAGCATTGAGTTCACGCAGTGCATCGATTACGCCCGTTACCAGCGTCATGGGTTGTGCATATGGAGCGCCTTTTTTGATTTCGGCCATAATCCGCTCCTCACCAATCACAATAGAGCCACTGGTGCAGCTGTAGCTGATCACATTGGGTTTGGTATCCGGCTGAATACGGCTGGCCGCATCAGCCATGGCCTCGATGTGCCGGGCCAGGGTCTCATTGGTTGTGTAGTCGTCCGTCTTAAGCCGTGTAATGTGCACAGCCACCCCTTCGGGTGCCATGGCAAAAAAATCCGATTCTGCGGCAAGGTCTGTGGACATCAGGATGAAGCCCAATCTGGCTCGCCAGTGCTTGCCGGCATCGAGTTCGGGTTGCCATCCGCTGGATACAACTTGGTCGCCTAGTTTGAACATAATAAGTTCCTTCTCAGATGATCACCTCTGCCAGTGCTTTTGGATGCGAGGTGATCTGCTCGTATCCATCGTCTGTAATGATAAAGCTATCGCCGACCTGGGCTCGGAATTTTCCGGGTACGGTTACCGAGCCATCTACCGCGAAGACCATGCCAGGCTGCAGTATTGTTTTGTCACCAAAGACCAGTTGCGGGCGTTCAAGAAAACTGAAACCCGTGGCCCGACCGCAACGAAAAGGATACTCGTAGCCTGCCGACTGAATCACCTGTGCATAAGCGCTGTGCACATCTTCTGCCCGAATTCCCGGCCTAAGAACCGCAAGCGCTGCGGCCTGACTATCTACCGCGGTCTGGTAGGCGGCCTCCTGCGTTCGATCGGCAATCTCCCCCAGCCAGAAGGTGCGATCGAATCCCAGCTTAAAGCGGTGAAAATTGGTCATTCCGCAAAAGCACAAAAAGACCGGCTCGCCGTATTTAAGAGGTTTAGTGCTGGCCCGATGATGGGTCATGGTGATCTCATCCCCCGAGGCCAAAATCTGCATAAAATGAATGCTCGGCGACATGCGACTGTCCTGGTAGTGCGCCTTCAGCAGTTCGGCCGCCTTACGGGTACCGGCCTGAGTTGAGGCAAGCGCTACTTCGTATTCGGGTATGCCCTGGACAATCGCACCGCGACCGGCCTCCATCATGGCGATGCCGACTTGCCCGGCATGTCGGGCAATCTGTAATTCTTCCGCAGACTTGATCATGCGCATGTCGCTGATGATCGGTGTGACATCGCAATAACGCTTGGAATCAACTATGGAGTCAACATAAGCCCGGACTGTCGGGGGCGTCAGGTTCGGCTCAATGCCGACCCGGCTGGTAGTGCCGAGCAGGCCCGGTAGGGCCTCGCGCCATTCATTGCCCAACCCATCGTTCCAAAGCGCTATGCGATCGACCATTGCGCAGGATTCGGCCAGGTCTTTTTCCATAGTCGGGGTGATCAGCACACTTTCGCCCTTTGCAACCACCACCAGCAGGGTCGGGCGGCCGAAATCCATATGCAGGTAGTCGTAATACCCGCTGTAGTAATAAACGCTGTCGTCATCGGTGATCAGCGCAATATCAATGCCAGAGTCAATCAGTCGCTCTTTGAGTTTGGATATTCGATGTGAAAACATTTGGTACCGGATCCTGGGAGGATTCAAGGCATGTGGTGAGCCTACCATTTGCGGGGGCGATGGAGTAGTCCGAACTGCCAGTGGCGTTATGGGTAACGCTCGCTGAAGGCTAATTGGTGTTCTTTCCTTTGGCGAACGCCATTGATCTGGAAAGGGTCAACGCCCAAGACAGAGAACCGATAGTGCCAGCTATCCTTCCAAGGTGTGCAGAATAGTGCGAAGTTTCTTGGTCAGTTCACCCTTTTCCTTTTTCGTCAGCCCGCTGGTAACCTCTTTTTCGAGTTCATTAAATCTGGGAAACAACTCTTCCATCAGGTGTAGTGTCTTTTGGGTTGGCGCAATAATTAACCGACGGCCATCACTGGGGTGAGCTTTTCGCTCAACGAGTTTCAAGGTGTGTAAGGTTTTGACGATGCCAGTCAGAGTGCTCTTGGAGACTGATGATTCTTGAGCCAGCTGGTGAGATTCCCGAGACCCCCAGACCCATAACACCCAAAGCACGGTAAACCCGGTGAAGGACAACCCATGTCGGGTCAGTAGATCTCGCTCTGCCTTATTGCGGATGCTGTTGGCTACGCGAAAAATATTTGCTACTGCATCCATTGCCCCAAGATCTACACCCAGCGCCCGAACGCGCTTGTGGGCCGCTTTCTCGGCGATGGTAATTGACGAATCGTGAGGCGAGTCAGTCATCACCGGTTTCCGGCAGGTTGCGACGGGTGAGCGTGGATCCGGATTTCCAGGAGAACGATACTTCACGCCAGTAACCGGCGATCAGTTCTCGAGGCTGCAGACGGGTAAGTTCTTCGGTAGGCGAATCAAACAGCTGCAGTTGAAAATCGCCGGTAAAGGTACGGCCTATCTCGCTCTGGTAAGCCGACATGGTGACCAGTTCGTCCAGGCTGTCGGTGCCATCTCCCTCGATAGCAGGCATAAGGCGGTTGTGCAGCATGGGTAGGCCATTGACGAAGCCGGCGTTATCGCTGGCGCCAGTGATCTCAAATTCTGCTTGTATGAGACGCCGGTCATACGCTGCAATGGTGGCGCCAAAACGACCCCCGGATTCCAGGCGGGCACCGGCCTGGCCGACGGTAATGGGTCGGGTCATGTGAATTGAGGCCATCTTCTTGGGGTAACCCTGGTGTTGGCCCCGCACCAGTGCATAGTCTTTATCCACCCAGATATAGACACAGCGCGAGTAGTGCGATCCACGATACTGACAGCGAACCACGACGAAGGCTTCCATGTATTGGCTACGAACTGGGTCCAGCAGTTCTTCATAACTGTCGGAGCAGCTTTGCCAATCGGCCCAGATCACTGCGACGGCACCCGGGTCTTCATCGGCCGGTTCAATGCCATTGGGCAGCAGTTCAGCAACCGCATCAGGATCGGTGCGGTATTCAAGTGTGAGCATGGCGCCGGAATAGTGCCATGGTGTATTGGGCAGCAACGACGCCTGTCCGGTCGCTGTGCGTGGGAACATAAACCCCTTTACCATGATGGAATACCTTATTTTTTATTGCACTTTTGTCCCTCTATGATATCGTTCGGAGCCTAATGAAATCAACAAGTGCAAAACGATGACTGAGTTCAGAAACGTACTCCTGGATGGGTATCCAACCCGGGTCAGACGCGAAGGCGATACTTTGGTCAGCAACGATGGCCGCGAGGTATCCATCCACAATGCAGTGCATCTTCCACCGGCACAACCACGCAAAATTATCTGCGTACATCTGAATTACCGCAGTCGGGTAGAGGAGTACATGACGAAACTACCCAGTGCACCCACATATTTTCAAAAACCAGTCACGGCATTATCTGCCCACGGCGCTGATGTGGTGCGTCCCCAGCGCTGTCAGTGGCTTAACTACGAGGGCGAAATCGCGATCGTGATTGGACGGCATTGCCGTAATATCAGTCAGACGCAGGCCGCAGACTACATAGCTGGTTATTCGGTCGCCAACGACTACGGGCTTCATGACTTTCGCGATACAGATGCAGGATCGATGCTGCGGGTCAAGGGCTCAGATACGCTGTGCCCGGTCGGACCGGCTCTGATCACCGATTGGGATTTTCGGGGTAAGCAGATCTCAACCCGGGTTAACGGCAAGGTAATCCAGGACGGCAACACTGACGAAATGGAATGGGATATGCACTATCTGGTTGCAGATATCGCACGTAATATCACGCTCGAACCAGGTGATATTTTACTTTCAGGTACGCCCGCCAACAGTCGTCCGGTCGAGCCTGGAGACATAGTCGAGGTAGAAGTTGAAGGTCTTGGTATCTTGAAAAACCGGATTGTGAAGGGCCCGGTACCCATTCGCGATGACCTCGGCGCGCAGCCAAGCAGTTCTGAAGAGGTTATATCGACTGCGATGGGGGGCGACTGGGAACATCGCGGCAAGCGTGTCCCGCAGGGGCAAGGGGCCAAGCACTACAAGAGCCAGTTGGAGGATTGACTGATTCGAATTGGTACTTTCAGCTTTTAAGAGCAGTCTTCAAGACGTAGTCGGCCGACTCAAGGTGAGCGCGGGTAATGATCCGGCCATCGGAGAGTGCTTTTCGCGACAATGCATGATAAGCAGGCCAGTTGATGGTTTCTAGGGCGCAAAGGTGATCTTGCGTGTTAAAGCAAAATGCCGCGGTCTGGGGCGCCTTTTCGCCATCGACCGCCACCACTTTGGAGGTGCCGCATGAATCTCCGGCCATCTGCAGTTTGATGCTGCCCTGATCCGACCAGAACCATGGCAGGGCATCATAAGGTGTGCGCTCACCGCAAAGGGTTTTGGCCAGGGTGCGGGCCTGGTCATTGGCATTTTGTACTGATTCGTAACGGCGGTGCTCTCCAGTAGAAGTCTCAAAACAGGCGACATCGCCAATTGCGTAAATTCCAGGAACGCTCGTTTCAAGCATCCGATTAACGTGGACGCCGTTACCAGTGGTCAGTCCGGCCTTTTCTGCGAGTTCAGAGCGGGCCACGCTGCCGGCCGCGCATATCACCAGATCGGCCCCAATAAATCCGTCACTGGTGGAAACGCCGTCCATGCGGATGGCGTCTACTGCGGTATTGCTGATGATATTCAGTCCGCCCGCTTCGTGCACTGTCCGTACGCGTGTCGCGAGCGAAGGAGTTAGGGATCGACCGAGTATCTGCGGGGCGGCTTCAATCACGGTAGCTTTTTGTCCAGCAGCGGCGACGGCAGCGGCGATTTCCAAACCGATAAAGCCGCCACCGATCACTGCCACAGTCTTTGCGTTGGCAAGGCGCGTGGAGATGGCCCGCGCATCATCCAGCGAATACAGCGAGAATGTATGTTCAATGCCGGGAATCGAAAGCATTCGCGGTTGCGATCCAGTTGCAATCACCAGTTGATCGAAGGGAAGATTCTCACTATCACCCATCACTACGCACCGCTGATGAATATTGATCGCTTCAACCGATTTTCCCAGGCGAAGCATGACGTTGTTTTTTTCGAAGAAATCAGCCGCACGTAGAAGGGAAAACTCCTCAGGCACTCCTGTGACGGCGTATTTTTTTGAAAGCGGTGGCCGATGGTAGGGCAGGTCGGTCTCACCCCCCAACAGCGTGATTGTAGAACTAGAGCCGTTATCGCGCAGACTGGCAGCACACTGTACCGCAGCATGTCCGGTGCCGATAATGATGATGCTGGCCAAGATCAGCCGCCAGTACTGGCTACGGTGACGATCAGGCCGTCAAGTTGGGGGGTGATCTCAATCTGGCAGGCAAGGCGACTGTGTGGCGTGATATCTTCACCCTCGAGCTCCAGCATGGTCTCCTCCATCTCGCTGATGCCCCCCAGGCCAAATTTGCCCGGGTCTTTAAGGTGAATGTGGCAAGTCGCACACATGCACGAGCCCCCACACTCCCCAATAATGCCGACGATGCCGTGGCGCATGGCTTCGTGCATCAGTGTTTGGCCCGAGTTCGCTTCAACGGTAACGCTGGAATCATCTTTTTGTTTGAAGCAGATCTTCGGCATTTCAGTTAACTGATGATTGCAAGACCTGCAGGGTCTTTAAGTCACTGTGGAAATCGAGTGCGTAATCACCACCCTCACGTCCGATCCCACTGATGCCTGTGCCACCAAAAGGTGCGCTGAGATCACGGATCAAGAAGCAGTTTACCCACACGGTGCCAGCACGGACTGCGCGTCCTACCCGGTCAGCCCGCTTTGCACTGGTGGTATAGATCATCCCGGCAAGCCCGTAGGGAGTGCTGTTGGCAAGTTCAATCGCATGCGCTTCGTTGTCAAAAGTCTGCAGGGTCAGCACTGGCCCGAACACTTCTTTTTGCACGATCTCAGAGTCATTTGATGTCGGTTCGATCAAAGTCGGCTCGTACCATAAGCCACCTTCGCGCCAGATTTTGCCGCCGATCATTATGGCATCGCCGCATCTTCGGGCACGCTGGACAAATCCGTCAATTTGCGCCAGATGATCTACATGAATCACCGGGGTGATGGTGGTGTTGTCATCCCGACTGTCTCCCAGTATGTGCTCATTGGTATAGGCCAGGAATTTTTCAAGAAACTCATCCCGAACTGATGTCTCGACCAGTAGCCGGGTTCCCGCCAGGCAGACCTGTCCGGCATCGTCGTATTGCCCAGCCGCTTTTTTTGCCGCTGCGTCTATGTCTGCGTCGGCGAATACAATCAGAGGGCTTTTACCTCCAAGCTCCGCAGTAAAAGGTACGAGATTTCTGGCCGCTGCCATCCCAATCAGTCGACCGGTTTCGGGCGAGCCGGTAAAGGAAACCCGGCGGACTCTTGGGTCACCGACCAGGGCTGCCCCGATTTCTTCCCCGATCCCCTGGACGATATTAAACACACCGGGTGGAAAGCCTGCTTCATCGATCAGGTCTGCCAGGATAGAGGCACTTAAGGGTGACCATTCGGCGGGTTTCAGGACTACCGTATTGCCAGCAGCGAGCGCGGGGGCACACTTCCAGGTAGAAAGCATAAAGGGTGCGTTCCAGGGTGTAATGATCACGGCAGGACCACAGGGCATGCGGACTACCCGGTTATCAGTGTTATTGGAGCTCCAGGAACGCTCCTCGTATTCCACCGCGAGATCAGCATAGGCGCGAAAATTCCTTGCGCCGCGGGGAATCACACGTAATCTAAGGCTTTCCTCTCGCATAGCCATATCAAGACACTCAACGCGGGCGATCTGGTCACTGCGCTCGTCGATAAGTTCTGCCAGGCGGTGCAGGTACTCTCCTCGCGTTGTACATGAAAGTGCCGCCCAACTGGGGAAAGCCTTAGAGGCGCTGGTTAATGCTGCGTTCGCGATCCCCGCATCACCTCGAGCCATATGGCCGAGCACGCGGGTCCAATCGAGCGGTGAGCGGTCTTCGAAAGTAGTTGCGGATGCCAGGCGGGCGCCATCCACATAGTGATCTGGCGAGATCGCAACACCTTCAAGCTCAAAGCGTGCCGAGGCATCGGTCATGACGAAAACACTGATCCAGTCTTAAGAGCATGCTCCAAGTGTAGAAAGGCAAAGGCATTCATCAGATGAAGTTCTGGTAGTACTCGAGTTCCCAGTCGCTGGTATGGCCAAGATATTTGCCCCACTCGATTTCCTTGATCTCACAAAAATTGGCAACCAGCCCCTCTCCAATGGCTTCGACCAATGCCTCATCGGCGCGTAATGCACTAAGAGCAGCGCCCAGATTTTCCGGTACGCAGCGCTCGGTATTGATATTTTCGAAACAATCACCCGTCTCTGCCGGGGGCAGATCGTATTGATGCTCTATGCCGAGCCGTGCAGCCTGCAATACAGTGGCTGCTGCCACATAGGGGTTTGCAGCACAGTCGGCCATACGATGCTCTATGCGGGTCGCACTGCCGCGCTCTCCGGGGATGCGAACCGTGGTTCCGCGGTGATCCAGACCCCAGTTGGCCCAGTAGCCTGACAGGCTCGCCGGGCGCAGCCGCCGGTAGGAATTAACGGTTGGTGCCAGTAGGGCGGCCATGCCCTCATGATGCTGCATGAGTCCCGTAATGCACTGACGGGTAAGATCAGAAATACCTTCTGATGCGTCAGGGTCTGCCAGAGCGTTATTGCCGTTGGTATCTGTGAAACTGAAGTTGACATGCAGTCCGCTGCCACCGCGATCCGATAGCGGTTTGGGCATGAAGCTCAACAGGTAGCCGCGCTTGGCCAGCGTCTCTTTGGCCATGACCTTGAACAAAAAGATATTGTCGATCGCTGACAGCGCATCAGAGTATTTCAGGGTTAGCTCAAACTGTGGCCAATCGTATTCTGAATTGAGTGATTCAATGGGAAGATTACAAAGCTCGGCCTGGCGCCAGATATCATCGATTAATCCTGCGGGGTCTACCGATTGTCCCGATCCATAAACAAATGCCCCCGGCGTGTCATAAGGCACCCATTGGCCGTCGTCTCCACGTTGGAAGATAAAGGCTTCCAGTTCTATGCCGATCTGAGTATCGAGGTCTTTTTCCTTGAATTGTGCAATCGCTCGTTTGAGCAGGCTGCGCCCGCAGGTTGGCAAAGTGGTGCCGTGTCGTTCCAGGTCGGCAAGGAGTATGCCGGTATCGTCTTCCCAGCTTGGCCGAGCGTCGTTTGGGTCAAACACTGCCTCCAGATCAGGCAGGCCCTCAAGCATCATAGATCCGCTGACGGGCGAAAGTTCACGGTCATGGGTTAGCCCAAACAAACTAATGCAGAAACGGGCCTTGCCGGATTCGGCAACCGATGCCGGCAGGTATTTGCCGCGGGGCAGGTTCAGGTGATCACAGAAAAGGACCCGCATGCGCTTATAGGTACTCATATTCTCCTCCATCGACAACTTTATTTTTTAGGTTATAAGACTAAGATTCATCTTGGCATTAAACATGCCAATCGCCCCCTGGTACTGTGACCCAGGAGTTATTAAACACACTGAATGGAAACAGGAAGTGATTTTATACCGCCAATAAAATTTGATCGCAGGTAGGTCTCAGGTCCGGATTGCTCTATAGAGTGAATCCGTTTGACCAGTTCCTGCAGCACGACTCGAAGTTCAAGTCGAGCCAGCCACATGCCCAGGCAGGCATGCACGCTGCCCTGACCAAATGCCATGTGTGGGTTGGGCGTACGGTTGATGTTAATCGTGAACGGTCGCTCGAATACGGTTTCGTCCCGGTTGGCTGAGATAAACCAGAGGATGACCTTGTCCCCTGCGTTAATGTGATGACCCTTGAATTCTACATCTTCGATCGCGGTGCGCCGAAAGTGCATCGTGGGTGAGGCCCAGCGCAGCATTTCTTCAACGGCAAGCAGCCACTGCGCCTCGTCGAGTGTCCGAAGTTGGCTCAGCAAGTCAGGGTTATCGATCAGCGCCTTGATTGATGCACTGATACTGTAACGGGTCGTGTCATTGCCGGCTGAGACCAGTAGCGCAAACGCGTTCTTAAATTCAAGATCGGTAAATGTTTCACCGTTTTTCATCGGCGCGAGAAAAAGAGATAGCAGATCATCTTTATTGGTGTCTCGACGAAGAGCAGCCTGCTTCTCAGCGTAGTCATAAAGGTCTTTGCCGGCAGGAGAACGAAAGGGGTAGAACCGGTATTCATCGGTATTGACCTGGTCGATGACATGGTCGGTGAAATCCGGATCGGTGTTTGCGATCAGTGAATCGCCCTTATCCACCAGCCAGTCAAGGTCCTCATCGGGCAGGCCGACCACCCGACCCAGCATACGCATCGGCAATCTGCGCGCGATCATCGTAACCGCATCAAACTGTGGTTCTAGCAGGGCATTGTCCAGAATCTCTACAGCCAGCTCGCGGACCTGGACCTCGTAGGCTGCGATCATTTTCTTGCTGAAGGCCCGGTTGAGATGCATGCGCGCGCGGGTATGTATTGGGGGATCGGTTTCCTGGAATGTGCGCCGGGCTTCGACTTCATCGGGAGTCTGATCCTCCATGCGGATGCCATATGCCGAGCTGAATCGGGTATGGTCGCGGTTGATCGTGAGAATGTCCTCGTGCCGGCTAACTGCCCAAAAGCCAGGCCCGTCACTGCGGTCGACCCAGCAGATCGGACTCTTTTGGCGCAACCGCTCGAAGGTTGCGTGAGGTACGCCGTGGGCATAAGCGTCATGGGAGGTGATATCGGCATTCGCATCACCCGGTATTGTTACGCTTGAATCGACCATTTTGCCCCTTGTTGCGGTTCTCCCAATCCCATGTTAGTTTAGGCCCGAACGATTTGTCTATAAGAAGTCACTGATATACAAGTGGCACGATCTAACAGGAGATAGCGATGGGAGAAGTGGTTGGGGCAGGGTTCCTGTCACACGTACCCACCATTATGTTGCCCGAAGCACAGCGTCGGGAAATGAACAACGGTAATGAGATTAGCCTGGTCCCGGGTCTGAAGCGGTTGCGGGACGAGGTGCTGGATGATCTGTGTCCGGACGTTGTTATTGTGTTTGATACCCACTGGTTCTCACTGTTTGAATTTATTGTCACCGCCCATGAACGCCGCGAAGGGATATACACCTCAGAGGAGGTGCCGCGGGGTTTGAACCAGGTGCACTACGATATGCCGGGTGATCCTGAACTTGCCCAGTCTCTTGCATCGCACGCAACTGATGCCGGAGCACGCTGCACCGCCAATGCAGACCCACAACTGCCGGTCAATTACGGCACTGTCAATATTGCGAACTATCTGAACCGCGGTGAGAAATGGCTCTCGGTGAGCATTTGTCAGACGGCAACACACGAGGATTTTCTTGCGGCGGGTCGGGGGTTCGGTGAAGCGATCCGTACATCCGATTCACGGATTGTGCTGATTGCAAGCGGATCGCTTAGCCATCGTTTTTACCCAATGAAAGAACTGGATCAGCATGAATCATCTGATCCGGCCCATGTGATCACACCTGAAGCCCGTGCGGCAGATGAACAGTGTATTAGGTGGTGGGAGCACGGTGATCACGCTGCGGTAGTCCATTCCATGGATGACTTCATGCGCCATCGTCCTGAAGGACTTTTTGGTCACTACCTGATGATGATTGCAGCGATCGGCGGCGCTCAATGTGCGGCACCTGGTCGGCGCTTTAGTGAATACGAAAACGCGATTGGTACTGGTCAGGTGCACATGTGGTTCGATCGGCCTGTGGCAGGCTGGATTTGATATGCTTTTCTCATATTCCCGGCGGGACGGTGGCGGTATGCAATCGCGTCAGGCAGAAAGAGGGGCTTGGAGTCTGGCGAGGCATCGCCAGTTTGGTTTCAACCATAGGTAAATAAGTGAGGACGAGAAAATGAAAAAGTGGATGAGCATGTTTTTGGTCGGTTTCTTATTGTGCTTCACGGGTGCCGCTAGTGCAGAGTACCCGGACAAGCCGGTATCGTTTGTGGTGCCCTGGCCTCCGGGCGATCTTGAAGACGTGTTGACCCGGATGATTGCAGACGATTTCCAGGCGGCTTACGGTGTGGCAGCAGCGGTAGTTAACAAGCCTGGTGGTGGCGGTGGCCCCTTTCCTGGCGCCATGGAGGTTGCTAATGCCCCTGCGGATGGTTCAATGGTGGGCTCTTTTGTGATCGGAGTGCCTGTGGTGGGCCCGAAACTGGGTATTGACGGACTCACGGCAGAGACCTTCGAGCCGCTGGGTATTTTTCTGACCTATCCCTTCGTGATTGCGACCTCTGGTGATGCCCCCTACAGTTCGATGCAGGAGTTAGCCGCTCATGCCAAAAATAACAAGGTTGCCTTGGGCCATTTTGGAGATCCCCTGACGCCAACCCAGGTGACTAAAGCAGGGGCGAAAGCGCTCGGCTTTGAGTGGGCTTCAGATGCGGCCTTTGATATGCTCGATTGCAATACACTTGCCTCGGGTGACGTGGATGTCATCAATACCACCATACAGTTGATCCTTCCGTGTCTTGACAAGGTCAAGATTCTTGCATCGGTTACAGCATCAAGGATTTCCAAGGCACCAGATGCGCCAACCATGGGCGAGATCGTGCCGGAATTGGATATCTTCCTCTGGAATGGCCTTTTTGTAACCAAGGGAACGCCGCAGGATGTGCGAGATAAGATCACTGCAGTCGCAAAAAAATCCATGCTGAGTGAAAAAGCGCAGCAGGTGGCGAAAGACACTGGCGCCCAGGTCTACTGGATGGATGCAAGCGAATCTGCCGGGCAGATCGAGAAAGACATCGCCACCATGGGTACCATCGGGTCACTGCTCGGCGGCTGAGTCCTTTTTGCTAACGCCCACAGTCCCGGTTGGTTCCGGGGCTGTGGGTTTGTTTCGATAACAGACGCTGATTGGTAGTGCCCGATGGCGCCTGTTCGATTACGATAGGCCACAGATGTCCAGGGACAGGTGCCTATGGAGCAAAAGCAGCCGGATGTCGTTGATATTTTCGCGGTAGAGGAGCGGCCGGGAGCGGTCGTCTTCGCGCTCGCTGTCTGTCTTGGCGCGCTTGTCTTGCTCGTGCAGATGGATGAGCAGACCAAGTGGCTTAAAGGGACTGCCCTGCTCGTACAACCGCGCTTTTGGCCCGGACTTTGTCTCGCTGGGTTCGCCTTTTTTGCGCTCTGCCATTTCATCAGCACCTGGGCCAGACACCGGCAGTCCCATCAGTATTCTTTTTTGCCGGCCGATGAGTTGGCCAACTGGGCGCGGCCCACAGAGTACGCGCTTTACTTTATGGCTTATGTCTTTCTGGTGCCCCAGCTCGGGTACCTGCCAACCACGCTGCTGGCTCTGCCCGCCCTGGTGTTCCGCCTTGGGTACCGAAGCCCATCCAAACTGATGGCATCGATACTGGTCGGCCTTTGTACTGTCGTTGTCTTCAAGACGCTGTTGCAGGTCCGGATTCCAGGCGGGCGCTGGTATGAGTTTCTTCCGGATGGTTTGCGTAATCTCCTCATTCTTTATTTCTAGGTAGAGGCGCGGTGGAGATCTTCCTCTCGGCGTTGGATACCCTCTGGCGGGTGGATGTGCTGTTGGCACTTCTGGTAGGCGCTGTTGGCGGGGTGATCATAGGGGCAATTCCGGGAGTGGGACCCGCCGTCGCGATCGCGATTCTGCTGCCAGCAACCTTCGCTATGGAGCCGATCGTGGGTCTGACCCTGCTGCTGGGTATCTACGGCGCCTCCATGTACGGTGGGGCTATCCCGGCGATTCTGATCAACACTCCGGGTACGCCTGTGAATGCGCTGACCACCTATGACGGACACGCGCTCACCCGGCAGGGGCAGGCGGGCCGGGCCCTTTCGTTGGCATACAGCGCCTCATTCTGCGGCGGCATTATCTCGGTGATCTGTCTGATTACGCTCTCACCCTACATTGCCAAGGTCGCACCGCTTTTCGGGTCACGCGATATCCTGATGGCTGCCCTGCTTGGTGTGATCCTCGTCGTGATTGCCCATCGGGGCCAAACCTTTGCCGCAGGCATGCTGGTCTTTTTCGGCATGTTCCTCGACACCGTCGGTATGGAAAGTGTCCGCTACACCAAGCGCTTTACCTATGATCAGGCGTGGCTGATTTCAGGCTTTGACCTGATTGTGGTGCTGTTGGGACTTTTCGCTCTCTCCCAGGCCTTTGTGCTGCTGGTTGGCCGCGATACGCCGACCCGGGCCGAATCGGTCTCGGGGAGACTGTTCTCCGGTATGAAAGAGCTTTTCCGCCACAAGCGGGTCGTAGGCTGCTCCTCTGGATTTGGCGTGGTGATGGGAATCATTCCCGGGGTAGGTGAGTTTCTCGCCCAATTTTTCTCCTACACCCTGGCACAGAATCTTTCCCGCGAGCCTCAGCTTTTCGGCAAGGGTTCGCCTGAGGGGTTGATTGCCTCGGAGTCAGCGAATAACGCGGTTCCGGCAGCGGCGATGATTCCTTTGCTGGCGCTCGGCATCCCCGGAGAGGCGCTCACTGCCATGATGCTCTCGGTCTTTTATATACACAGCATTATTCCCGGTCCGGCGCTTTTTCAGACCCAGCCGGATTTTCTGGTCACCCTTTACATGTGTCTGTTCCTGGTGAATGTCCTGGTGCTGGCATTCTTGATGGTGTCCACTAATACCCTGCTCAAGGTGATTGCTATACCGGGCCGTTTCCTGGGCGCCTGCATACTGGTGCTGTCTTTTGTCGGGGTGTATTCACTGCGGAATGCGATTGTGGACTGCGCCGTCTGCGCAGTTTTCGGATTGATCGGTTATATCCTCAAGCGCCTCAAACTGCCATTGGTGCCGATTGTGCTGGGCATGGTTTTGGGAGGCATCATGGAGCAGCGGTTCCGGGCCAGTCTGGCGCGTATTGAGACACCGCTCGATTTTATTAACCGGCCGGTCTCCGGCACGATTTTTGCCATCATTGTGTTCGCACTCGTGGCGCACGTCACGGCACTGCTGAGGGCGAGGAGCAAGAAGGCGCAAAGCCGCTCAGCCTGAGCGTTACCGGGGCGCAGGCCTACCAGCGGCCGATCAGGATGCCGAAGTCCTCTTCGTCGCGTTTGGGTCCCCGGTCCATCAGATCATCGGTGGGGATTTCTGTACGGGCCTTTAAGGCGCGCTGCCATCCAAACAACATCTCATGAAGTTCTTCGCGCACTCGACTGCAGTTGGAATCATTTCCAAGATCATCAAACTCGTTGGGGTCGTCCACCAGATTGAATAACTGCGGACGGAATTTCTGGTGCAGGACGTATTTCCACTTTGCCGTACGGATGACCCAGGCCCGACAGTCATAAGGATGCGCCCCGAGCAGTTCGCGCGCGCCGCGGTCACTAAAGTCGATCTCACTGACGGCAAACTCACGCCAGGGTAGGGCTGGCACGGCATCATGCAGCAGGGGTAGGAGCGAGCGTCCTTCCATGCGCTGGGGAGAGATAACACCCCCGGCACTTTCAACAAAAGTAGGCACGAGATCAATCGATTCGACGAGGTCATCTCGCGCAAGGCCGCGGGTGGCATCGGCAGCGGGCGAAGGATCGCTGATGATCAGCGGTATTCGGATCGAAGGCTCATGATAGAGATCCTTTTCGCCCAGCCAGTGATCTCCAAGATAGTCGCCGTGATCACTCGTCAGCACGATCATCGTGGAGTCCCTTAAGCCCTTTTCTTCGAGCTTTGTGAGTACCCGCCCGATGTGGTGATCGACCTGTTGAATGAGTCCCATATAGGTTGGGATTACGGTTTGTCGAACCTCGTCGCGTGAGAAATTTTCGCTATAGTCCTGCGCCATAAACGCCTGGTACACGGGATGGGCGTTTTCTTTTTCTTGGTTACTGCGTACTGCGGGCAATATATCTTCCGCGCCATACAGTTCGTGATAGGGTGCTGGCGCAAGATAAGGCCAGTGTGGTTTGATGTAACTGAGGTGCATGCACCAGGGTTCACCCGCCTGCAGGCCGTCGAGGTATTCAATTGCCCGGTCAGTCACAAAAGCGGTTTCTGAATGCTCCTCAGGCACTCTCGCCGCGAGGTGAGCATTACGCATCTGCCATCCGCTGACGATTTTACTTTTTTCATTAACCGCACTGTTGGCCCAGGTCTCCCAAGGATTGTCGCCATCAAAACCGTGGCTTCGAAGATAGTCACTGTAACCAAGGTCTGCCGGTAGGATGGGGTCGGGGTAAACTCCCGCAAAGAGTTCGTAGGGTGTGAACCCGTTATTGCGAAGGCATCGTTCCTGTTCTGACCCCTCGGTTACCTGAAACCGCATTGCAGCGGCGGCATTGAATTTTCCCTCGGATTTACCGACAACCACGGCCTGCATACCGGCTTCCCGAAGATAGTCCCCCAGCGTCAGTTCGCCGATCCGAAGAGGATCTTCATTGGCCATGACGCCGTGGGAAGAGACGTATCGACCGGTGTAGAAACTCGCTCTTGATGGCCCGCACAAGGGGTCCTGGCAGTAGGCGCGATTAAACCGCACCCCCTGCGCAGCGAGTGCGTCGATATGAGGGGTATTCAGATACGGGTGCCCATAACACGACAGATAATCCGCCCGCAATTGGTCACACATGATAAAAAGAATATTCATTGTCGTTTGGGTTTTTGTCGAATCCCTTCTGGATCCTATACCCTTAGATTGTAAGCCTATGGTCTTAGCACGGCACCCCGGGTTTGAAGAAAGTGTCGAGGCTATCCTTAATGCCTTTGATGGGTAACTTCTGCTGTACCATCCAATCTTTGAATACCCGTCAGGGGCTAGCCAGCATCACTTGTTACGATGACCACAAAAACGAGGGCTTATGCACCTAAAAGCAGTTGCTAATCTGCTACTTGCCATGTTTTGCATCTCAATCATGGATACCATGATCAAGATGTTGAGCGGCGGTTATGCTCTGCACCAGTTGGTATTCATCCGCGCTAGCATTAGTCTGGTGATTTTGCTGCCTGTCTTGTTTCGCCATGGCATTATGGCGATGCATACCCGTCGACCCGGCGCACATATCTTTCGTGGGTTGTTACTGGTCATGGCCAACATGACATTTTTTACAGGCCTTGCCAGTTTACCGTTGGCCCAGGCTTCTGCTTTGGTGTTTTTTGCCCCCGTCATCATCACCGTATTTTCGTTTTGGATTCTGAAAGAGCAGTTCGGGCCATTTCGCTGGGTAGCAGTGTTGGTCGGGCTGGTGGGTATGATCCTCGTAGTGCAGCCATTTTCGGGGCGTATCGAAGTGGCGTATCTTTGGCCGTTGGCCGCCGCCTTTTGTTACGCGGGCTTTACCACGATGACCCGCTATATCGGTAAAACCGAGAGTGCTTCATTGCTCGCGGTTACAGCACAGGGCGCTTTTCTTCTGGTGAGTGCGCTGATGGGGCTCGTCGTTGGAGGCGGACAGTTTGCCGGGCATGCCGATCCAGGGATTGAGTTTATATTGCGTGCCTGGCACTGGCCGGCATCGTCCGACATGGTCTATTTTGGGGCCATCGGCGTATTGTCGGCGATTACAGCCCTGTCAATTTCGGCGGCTTATCGCAGCGCGTCGGCTTCCCTTCTTGCGCCCTTTGAGTACAGTAATTTGCCTTTGGTATTGCTCTGGGGTTACCTGGTATTCAATGAGTTCCCCAACACCATGGCACTGACCGGCATCGTGCTGATTGCCGCGGGCGGCTTGGTTGTCTGGCTGGATTCACAATTTCGCAAACGAGCCGTATAAGTGACAGCCCTTTTGGGCAAGTACCTCTAGCACCAAATTTGGCACTACTTCTGGAAATGAAACGGTGCCTGTTCTAAGGGTAGTTGCGGTTTTCCTAACAGATAATCGGTTGCGCGTTCGGCCATCATCTGGATTGGGGCGTTGAGATTCCCACTAACAATATCCGGCATTACCGAGGCATCGATTACCCGTAGGTTATCTATTCCGCGCACTTGCATCTGCGCATCGACGACTGCCATGCCATCGTTGCCCATGCGGCAGGTGCCGCAGGGGTGATAGTCTGTTGTGGCGTAGGCCCGTACCCAGGCTTCAAGGTCACTGTCTGAATCGAGGTCCGGCGCGGGTTGGATACGCTCACCACGAAATTCATCAAACGCGGGCTGTGTCAGTAGGTCCTGCATGACTCGCAAAGCCTCTATCAACTCCTGCGTATCATCGGGATGGCTCAGGTAATTAAAGTGTGCTGCGGGACGGTCATGAGGATCATCTGAATGCAGTTTCACCTCGCCACGGCTTTTTGGACGCAACTGGTCACAATCCAGCACGTAGCCTTGTTTGAGTTGAATGCGTCGTCCTTGCCACTGGCTGTATACCGGCGCAAAGTGGTATTGCAGATTGGGATGGGCTGCATCCGTGTTGCCATAGACAAAGCCGCCCATCTCCCAGATATTAGATGCACCGACGCCTGAGCGTGAAGTCAGCCACTTGAGCCCGGTACTGAGTTTTGTCAGGGGTCGGGCCAGTGTATGCAAAGTCACTGCTTTTTTGCAGTAAAAGGCGCTGATGATACTGAGGTGGTCTTGCAGGTTCTGTCCGACACCGGGTAGGTCCACAAGCGGTGTAATGCCCATTGATTTTAGATAATCGGCTGGACCAATCCCTGAGAGCATCAGCAGTTGCGGGCTCTTGATGGCGCCGCAGCAGACCAGGACCGCACGTGATGCATGGGCTTGGCGCACCTGGCCGTTTTTTTCATATTCAATGCCACTCGCGCGGCTGCCTTCGATAATGATCCGCCGAGTCACAGCCCGGGTCGTTAATGTCAGGTTGGCTCTTTTTAATGCAGGTTTTAGATGGGCAACCGCGGCACTACAGCGCCGGCCGTTACGGGTAGTGCTGTCAAGGCGGGCGATGCCTTCGGGCTTAAACCCGTTCAGGTCGTCTGAGGTGCCTTGGCCGGATTGCTCTCCCGCCAGATAGAGTGCATCAAAAAGCGGGTTCTCCAGGGTGCCCCGGGTTACCCCAAGCGGGCCATTGCCGCCGCGCCACGTGTTTTCACCGCGATCCGAGGATTCACAGCGCTTGAAATAGGGCAGGCATTGCGCAAAGGTCCAATCGGCCAGTCCGAATTTATTCGCCCAGCGGTCATAATCCATCGGGTGGCCGCGCATGTAGACCATCGAGTTGATCGAAGATGAGCCGCCGATCACTTTGCCGCGCGGCAAATCAATCCGCCGGCCATCGCACCCGGGCTCGGGTTCGCTCTTGTAGTTCCAGTTAATGCTTGGATCCTTGTAGGCGTGATAGACCCCAGCAGGGATATGTACCATCAGTTGGTGGTCCATGGGTCCGGCTTCCAGGATAAGAACCTGGTTACTCGGGTCTTCGCTTAGCCGGTTGGCCAGGACACAGCCGGCCGATCCGGCGCCAATGATGATGTAATCGTATTCGGGCATGGTATCTAGATCATGACTATGATCATCCAATAATGAAACCCGTCACCCATGTTTCGATGATGAGCCATCTCTGAATCAGAGGGCCAGGCATTTCTGACGATGATCTGAAAGCATTCCAAAAGAGAAGTCTAAATTAAATTTAATCCTGCAGATCAGGCACTGTATGGTAAAAAGGTCGTGGCTCGGGATCCCCGGTACCCGCGAGGTTCGATCTCTCGTCACATGAACAAAGAGCAGGGCTAATAACTGGCATTTAAAGAGAATCGTTCTGGAGAACTGAATAAATGATCAAGGCGTTTTACAAGGCCCGGGAGTGGGCGTTATGGGCCTATGGTGGCGGGGCACTACTGATATCCTCCCTTTGGCTGCAGGTACAAATGACAGTCGCGCTTAACGAGTGGTATGGCCGTTTCTATGATTTACTGCAAAATGCGGCCAGTTTCTCTGACGAGCCACAAAAAGGTATTGATCAATTCTTTGGGGAACTGATTTCGATCGGTTACGTGAGTTCGGGTTTTGAAGGAACACCATCGTTTGTTGTGATTGCGTTTCCGTACGTGATTCTTGCCATATTTACGGGGTGGTTCACTCGGATCTATGGCCTGCGCTGGCGCGAAGCCATTACCTTTAACTATGTTCCCCGCTGGCGGGCAGTTGAGCACGAGATAGAAGGGGCCTCACAACGTATTCAGGAAGACTGTAATCGCTTTGCCCGGATCGTGGAGTCGTTGGGCCTGCAAATCGTACGCGCTGTTATGACCTTAATTGCCTTCATACCGGTACTGTATAAATTATCGGAGAAGGTTGATGCTCCGATACTT
>JAAZZE010000025.1 GCA_014239255.1 Gammaproteobacteria bacterium | reverse complement strand
GTGCATTTGTTTCGCCACGCTGGGTACCTCAGATGGCTGGCAGCGACGAGGTACTGTTGGCGCTTTCTTCCCGATCAGACCTGCGTCTGCCCGTGCTGGTGCCCAACCGCAAGGGTTACCAGGCCGCCCGGGTCGCGGGTGCCCGCGAGATCGCGGTATTCGGCGCCGCGTCGGAGACATTCTCAAAGCGCAACATCAACTGCAGTATTGACGAAAGCATCGATCGCTTTTCCGAGATATGCATTCTGGCGCTCGATGAGGGAATGACGATCCGTGGCTATATCTCGTGCGTGCTCGGCTGTCCGTACGAGGGTGAAGTTGATCCGGGGCGGGTAGCTGAACTGGCAGCCAGGATGACAGCGATGGGCTGCACTGAGATCACTCTGGGCGATACCATCGGTGTGGGCACGCCTGACAAAGCTCGATCGCTGGTGAAGGCCTGCGCCCATGGAATCGGTATAGAGCGTCTGTCTGTTCATTTCCATGATACTTACGGACAGGCCCTGGCGAATATCCTTGCCTGCATTGAAATCGGCGTAACCACGGTAGATACCGCCGTTGGTGGCCTCGGTGGCTGTCCTTACGCCACCGGCTCGGCAGGTAACGTCGCGACTGAAGATGTGATTTATCTACTTGATGGTCTGGGCATCGAATCGGGCGTGAGTCTCGAACACCTGATAGACATCACCGAGTCACTGTGTGAGCGACTCGGTCACCCACCCGCCTCGAGGGTTGCTCGGGCACGGCTGGCGCGCCGCCATTAGCCGAGCGCTGTTTCAGACTAACACTTCGATCGCGCGTTTCTTGATGTGATCGAGCCCTCGGGCGAGGTCGGCAATAATATCGGCTGGGGGCTCCAACCCAACCGCCACGCGTACCAGTTCGTCACCGATTCCAGCAGCCTTGCGCTCATCGGCGCTGATACGTGAATGTGTGGTCGAAGCTGGATGGGTGATGGTGGTCTTGACGTCACCCAGGTTCGCGGTAATAGAGAGCATCTGGGTCGAATCAATAACCTGCCAGGCGCTGTCTTTGCCGCCAGAGATTTCAAAAGAGAGTATCCCACCAAAACCACTCTGCTGACGCGCGGCGAGGTCGTGGCCAGGATGACTGGCAAGCCCCGGGTAATGAACTTTAGTGACTGCCGGGTGATCCACCAACCAGTGAGCCACCTCGGCCGCATGATCGCAATGAGTTCCCATGCGCAGCGGCAAGGTTTCCAGACCCTTGAGAAAAACCCAGGCATTGAACGGGCTCATCGCCGGCCCGGCGGTACGCAAGGTATTGAACAGCATCTCGTGCAAGGTTTTGTCGTCAGTCACCAGAGCGCCGCCAACGCAGCGGCCCTGACCATCGAGGTACTTGGTCGCCGAATGGACGACGACGTCTGCCCCCAGGGCGAACGGCTGTTGCAATACTGGAGTGCAGTACACGTTATCGACCGCAAACAGGGCGCCGGCCTCATGCGCCAACTTCGCCAACGCCGCCAAGTCGCCGATATCGCACAGCGGGTTGGAGGGGGTTTCGACAAAAACCAGGCGGGTGGCCGGTGTGATTGCCTTGCGCCAGGCCGCCAGATCAGTCAGTGGAACGAAATCGGCAATAATCCCAAAACGACTGAGAATCTTGGTAAACAACGACACAGTTGAACCGAAGACGCTGGTCGAAACTGCGACTCGATCTCCAACCTTAAGCAGAGCAAGCGCAAGACAGAGGATCGCTGACATGCCGGATGCACTGGCCACGCAATACGCCGCCCCTTCCAGGGCCGCAAGCCGGCGCTCAAAAGCCCGCACCGTCGGATTGGTAAAACGTGAATAGACATTGCCCGGCGTCTTTTGGGCAAACTTTGCCGCTGCATCGGCAGCGCTATCAAAAATAAAACTTGACGTCGCAAAGATCGGGTCGCTGTGCTCGCACTCAGCGGTGCGCTGCTGACCCGCGCGGATCGCATCGGTTTGAAGATTCCGGGGAACTGTTGATACTGTCACTGTCGTGCCTCCTTGACCCTACCCGGCACGCCAGTCACAAAAAAACCCGCTGCAGGTTGGACCAGAGCGGGGTTTACTTACACCTCGCTTTAGCCGTATTTATAAAGCGCCCGCAAGCTGATGTTCAAATCGGCGCTTATATGAATAGTAACCTGAAGTTTTACCGCCTGTCAAAGCGTTGGCGCAGGCACACGGTATGGTCGATGGCTCGGAGCCCTAAGTTTTAGAATATTATCCAGTGCGGCTCTCAGTCGTCCCGATGGTCAACCACAAACAAAGTGGTTGCGCCGCTCAGTCACCAAGTAGGCCCGGCAGACCCTCAAGGCTCTTGAGCTCGGCTGCGGGGTGAATCCCGAGGCGCTCGCGGCGCTGGCCAAAACGGTTCACCCAAACCACCTGAAAACCGAACACTGCCGCACCGACCGCATCCCAGGCATTCGACGACTGGAATGCGATCTGGGCAGGCTCCAACTGCAATTCATCTACGGCCATCTGATACACACGCGGGTCGGGCTTGTAAACCTGGATAGGGTCTACCGAGATCACAGCACTGAACCGATTGCCGAGTTCGGCGTTTTCAACAGCCGCTGCTAGCATCTCGGGTGAGCCATTGGAGAGAATGGCGCACCGGATGCCACGCTGACGCAACACCTTGAGTGCTAAAGGCACCTCCGGATAGCATGACAACCCCAGGTAGGCCTGCATTAGATCTTCACGTAATGAACTATCACTGACCTGGTGTGTCTCAAGGGCGAAATCGAGCGCGTCGCCGGTTACCTGCCAGAACTCCACGTAGCGGTCCATTAGGGTGCGCAACCAGGTGTACTCAAGTTGTTTGGTACGCCAAAGAGTTGAAACCGCTGTAGCATCAACCAACCGGGCGCTGTGTTGAGCCACCGCTGAATGCACATCGAACAGCGTGCCGTAGGCATCAAAAACGCAGGCTTGGATTCCTTTTAACGATGCCATAAAACTGCTTTACCGCTCCGTCCTATGTGACTTAGAAATAGGTGAACCCACGCTGTCCGGCGGAATGGAATAAGTCGCCGTCACATGCGCGACTAACTCCTCTTCTCCCTCGACATACATTTCCACCTCGCCGACGGCCAAGCGCTTGCCGAGCTTGATGATCCGAGCATAAGCAAGCAGGTCACCAGGTTCGGGCCGGTGCAGAAAATTGATATTCAAATTGGTGGTGACCGCAAGCTCAACGATACCAATACAACTGAGTACCGCAGCGTACACGGCGTAGTCTGCCAGACCCATCATAACCGGCCCGGAGATCGTCCCACCCGGGCGCAAAAATTCATTACTGTAAGGCGCCCGAACCGTAGCGGTGCCGCTATCCAAAGCCTCAAGGCGAAAACCATGGGCAGGTGCGAAAGGCAATTGTTCACCAGTCAATCTCTCGATCTGAGCAATAGTTGCTTGCGACATAGTGGTTTACTTGAAACGCTCTTGAGGTGTAAGTTACGGGTCCGATCTCCTATGGAACCATTGCGATGACGTCAGCCCGAAACTCCCAGGACGATTTACCGATACTCCTGCAACAAAACCACTCGCCGGGTGTCCTGACCCTGACGCTAAACAGGCCAAGCCAGTATAACGCCTTGTCGGAAGGTATGCTGGCAGCGCTCCAGAGGACTCTCGATGAAATTGCTGGGCGGGATGATCTTAAGGTATTAATTCTTGCAGCCAATGGCAAAGCCTTTTGTGCCGGGCACGACCTCAAGCAAATGCGCGACCACCCGAACAAACAGTACTATGAGACGCTGTTTGCTACCTGCAGTCAGATGATGCTGACACTCACGAAAATACCGCAAATCGTAATTGCCAAAGTGCACGGCATGGCAACAGCTGCGGGCTGCCAGTTGGTTGCCAATGCCGATCTTGCGATAGCCTCACAGGATGCCCGCTTTGCCGTATCTGGTGTTAATCTGGGACTGTTCTGCTCCACTCCCAGTGTCCCGTTGAGCCGCAACGTATCACGCAAACGAGCATTTGAAATGCTGGTCACTGGAGACTTTATCGATGCATCAACGGCAGTCGATTACGGCTTAGTGAACCAGGCTGTCCCCGCCGAGAGCCTTGATAGAGCGATCAACCAATTAGCACAAAATATTGCCGGCAAACCGGCACAAACCCTGCGCGCCGGTAAAGCGCTGTTTTACCAGCAACTGAATCTGGGGTTAGCTGAGGCATACCAGATCGCTGGCGAAACCATGGCCTGCAATATGCTGTTCGAAGATGCCGTTGAGGGTATCGATGCCTTTATTCAAAAGCGCACCCCTGACTGGCGCTGAGATTACACCCATTCAGCCAGCCACCGCGGGCTTGCGATCGAGAAAACGAAACTGTAACGCCTCGGCAAGGTGCTCCTCACGCACCGTTTCTGATTCCGCGAGATCGGCTATTGTGCGGGCCACTGCGAGTACCCGGTAATGTCCGCGGGCAGAGAAACCCAAACACTCGGCGGCTTCGGTGAGAAGAGTCTGACCGCCTGTGGTCAGTGCAGTACAACACTCCAGTTCAGCAGATGTCAGGCGGGCATTGACGTTTTTCCCCCGGACCTTCTGACGCTCGCGGGCGTCATGTACCCGGTTTCGGACCTGTGCACTAGTCTCAGGTTGCGTGCTTGTGGAAAACAGCTCTGCAGGCGCCAAGGCGCAGAGTCGAATCTGTAGATCCACCCGATCAATCAGCGGCCCTGACAAACGCGCCCGATGGCGGGCAATCTGTTCTAGCGTACAGCGACACCGGCCCGAGGGATCGCCCTCATAGCCGCAAGCGCAAGGGTTCATCGCACTTACCCATTGAAAGCGACTGGGGTAGCGCACGGTTCGATTCGCCCGGGCAACCATAATCGCGCCCGACTCTAGAGGTTCACGTAACTGGTCCAAGACCCGCCGGCTGAACTCTCCCAACTCATCCATAAACAATACGCCATTATGCGCCAGGGATATCTCCCCTGGCATCGCCCGCGCTCCACCGCCAACTAGGGCTACCGGCGAGATACTGTGGTGTGGCGCCCGAAACGGGCGCGCCTGCCAGTCGTTAATATCAAACCCTGACCGCGATACTGAGTAGATCGCTGCGGTTTCCAGCGCCTCAACATCTGTCATAGACGGCAACAGCCCTGCCAGACGCTCTGCGAGCATCGTCTTGCCGCACCCGGGCGGACCCACCATCATCAGTGAGTGCTCACCGGCCGCCGCAATCTCCAACGCTCGACGACCTAGTTGCTGACCACTCACCTGCTTCAGATCAGGTGCTTTCGCAGACGTCGTGGGAAACAACGGCGACCCTGGCTGAGGAGTCACAGGGGCCGATGCTTCGCCTCGGAGATACGCGGTCAGTTGAGTCAAACTGACTGCGGGTACTACCTTGGCACTGCGAACCAGGCAAGCCTCATCATAGTTCTCGCTCGGCAATGTGACTGGATGACCGACCGCACTTGCCGCGAGCACCGCTGGCAAAACTCCCGGAACTGCCCGCAACTCCCCTCCGAGGCTCAACTCGCCCAAATATTCCACATTCTCGAGCAAACTGCTGCCTGGCAGCTGCTGCGATGCAGCCAGGACACCTAGCGCGATCGGCAGATCAAAGCGACCGCCCTGTTTGGGAAGATCAGCAGGTGCCAGATTGACCGTGATCCGACGCGCGGGAAAATCAAACCCCGAATTGATCAGCGCGCTGCGAACCCGGTCACGACTCTCGCGGACAGCGGCTTCGGGAAGACCAACGATAGTGAACGACGGTAGCCCACCGGCAAGGTGGACTTCAACTGAAACAGGGGGTGCGTCTAGGCCGTTGCCAGCCCGGCTTTGCAATCTCGCGAGGGACATGTTGACAACTCCTTGTCATAAATTTCCAATCCTTGGAATGAATCTGCCAATCAGGGGTTGGCAGTATCCTGTAGCGCTTTTTCCAACTCACTGACCCGCTGTTGCAGCGTCTCCAACTGCTCGCGCGTTCGGGCTAACACTTTCTGTTGAACATCGAGTTCTTCACGGGTAACAAGATTCATCTTGTCAAGCGATCCCTGTACCACGCCCCGCACGTTTTGCTTCACATCCTGGAGCAGTTCGCCAGGTAGTACTTCGCCCAGTGATTCGGCAATTTTTTTCAGGGGCATTTTTTTCTCACCGTTCTACTGCACTCGCTGTAGGTCACAAGAAGCCCAATGTTAACAGAGACGAGGGAAGGTTTCTGTGAAAAACGCACCGATTCGGGGCAGCCGTAGTTTGGGTGCGACCTGGCGGTGCAGACCCAGACATGATCACCGAATAGCAGGTTGATTTATTGACTCGAACATCAGGGTTTCGACCTGGCACGAAAATTGCTACCAACAGTTAAGGCGCTTGAATTGCCACTGGGCAGTCGAGTGCAAAGCTAAACCAATGCTACAGGAGAACACTGATGAAGTTGCTCACCGCAGTGATAAAGCCTTTTCGGTTGGATGATGTGCGCGATGCCCTGGCCCAGATCGGGGTCAAAGGAATGACTGTCACCGAGGTCAAAGGTTTTGGCCGGCAAAAAGGCCACACCGAGTTGTATCGGGGTGCTGAATATGCCGTGGATTTTTTGCCCAAGATCAAACTCGAAGTGGCTCTTTCAACCGATCTGGTAGATCAGGCTATCGAGGCAATCAGCAGTGCCGCCCAGACCGGAAAGATAGGCGACGGCAAGATATTTGTTTACAGCCTCGACCAGGTTATCCGCCTTCGCACCGGTGAGACTGGTAACGATGCCCTATAACCCAACACGAACGCCAGGAGAACATCAGATGAAACTTTTTCTTGTACCGAACATGGTCCGGCTGATGGTTGCCGTCGGCCTTTTCATGAACGTTAGTCAAGCATTTGCCGGTGAGGCCGAACTCAGCGCAGGTGATACCGCGTGGATGCTCACTGCAACTGCTCTGGTACTGTTTATGACCATCCCCGGCCTGTCACTGTTTTACGCAGGAATGGTTCGAGCCAAAAACGTCCTATCTGTACTGATGCAGTGTTTCACCATCACCGCCCTCATGACCATTCTTTGGGCACTTTATGGATATTCCATCGCTTTTGGTGGTGAGGGTGCGTACTGGGGCGGAATAGACAAACTGTTTTTGCGCGGGGTCACAGTGGATTCCCTTAGTGGGTCGATCCCGGAGACCGTCTTCATGACCTTCCAAATGACGTTTGCCATAATCACCCCGGCATTGATCGTCGGTGCATTTGCCGAACGGATGAAGTTCTCCGCCATGCTCTGGTTCATGGGGCTCTGGCTGACCCTCGTTTATGCACCTATTACGCACTGGGTCTGGGGTGATGGCGGGTGGCTGGGCAGCCTTGGAATACTGGACTTTGCCGGCGGTACCGTAGTCCACATCAATGCGGGAATCGCGGGGTTGGTCGCGGCCCTGGTGCTTGGCAAGCGTAAAGGGTATCCGACTTCCCCGATGCCACCGCATAACCTAGGCTACACCATGATCGGTGCCGCCATGCTGTGGGTTGGCTGGTTTGGGTTCAATGCGGGCAGCGAGTTGGCGGCGGACGGCACTGCCGGAATGGCGATGGCAGTCACCCAAATTGCAACCGCAGCCGCTGCACTGGGCTGGATGTTCTGTGAGTGGCTTTCGCATGGCAAACCCAGCGTACTTGGAATCGCTTCCGGTGCTGTCGGTGGGCTAGTCGCAATCACACCAGCTTCAGGCTATGTTGGTCCAATGGGGGCACTAGCAATCGGCATTGCAGCCGGTGTCGGGTGCTTTCTTGCCGCAACTAACCTTAAGCGAAAAATCGGATATGACGACTCGCTCGATGTGTTCGGAGTGCATGCGGTTGGCGGCATTATCGGTGCACTGCTCACCGGGGTATTTGCAGCAGAAACACTCGGTGGTGTAGGTTTTGGCAGTGGCATCAGCAGTATTGGCGAGCAGATTCAAACACAGGCCCTCGGTATCATCGCCACCATTGTCTATACCGGTGTAGTCAGTTTCATACTCCTCAAGGTCATCGACGGCGTGATGGGGCTTCGAGTCAATGAAGAGCAAGAAGCGGAAGGCCTCGATGTTGCCCTGCACGACGAGCGTGGTTACAACCTAAGCGCCTAGCTCAAACCGAGACTTTAACTAGAAAGGCGCCCTTAAAGGCGCCTTTGTTATTTATTCACCCGGCCTTACTCGATACTGCACGAATGATTCATCACGCAATGACCGGGTCCATTGATCAAATGATTCCTCGGTCTTACGGGCACGGATTGCCTGCTCAGCCCGTCCACGCCGGACATTATCACCAAGATCAACCTCCCGCTTGGCAGTGACCTGGGCGATATGCCAACCGGCCCCGGTCTGGAAGACCGGGCTGACTTCGTCAATCGCCAGGCGCTGCACCAGTTGCCCCAACACGCCGGGCAGTTCCCTCAGACTAAGCCAACCGAGGCTCCCCCCCAGCGCCCGAGTATTGACATCCTCTGATTGCAAACGCGCCACCGCGTCAAAACCCTCCCCCCCGAGTATCCGCTCGCGTATATGCTCAAGTCGACTGCGTAACTGGTCTTCGGCTAGAAGGTTACTGAAACGTAGAAGGATATGACGCACCTGGTACTGGGTGACAATGGTCTCAGACCCTCCACGCCGAGCCAGCAGCTTCAGCAGGTGCAAGCCATTAGGGCTTTGAAAGACCTCGGATATGCTGCCCACTAGGACTCCGTCAAGCGCCTTCAGGAAAACATCGGGTAGCTGGCTCTGCTTGCGCCATCCCAGCAATCCGTCCTGAGTCGCCTCAGGGCTATCCGAATACCGTTGTGCTGCCTCCCCAAACGGCAGACCGTCGAGAAGACGCTGACGTATGTTCTGGGCCAGCTCCTGCCGGCGAACCACCTCGACCTCAGAACTGTCTGCCGGTATCTTAAGAAAGATATGTGCCAACTCGATTTCAACTGGTGTCAATACTGACAACTCGGGATGTTGCTCCAGGTATTCATCGATTTCTATCTCAGTGACATTGACGGTGTCGCTGATCTGCCGGTTGATCAGTTGACGGATCGTCAACTGCTTGCGCAGATCATCCAGATAATCAGCAAACCGGACTTTGTGCTGTTCTATCGTCTGGCGTAGCTGAACCAGGGTCAGGCGGTTCTGTTCGGCAATACTCGAAAGCGCGTACTGTAACTCCTGGTTACTCACGGCGATGTTGAGTCGCCCGGCAAACTCAAGGAGAACATGATCTACGATCAAGGTCTCAAGCAGTTCGCGTGCGAGGTTTTCACGAGGGGGTATCGTTTGACCGGCAGAACGCAATTCCATCTCAACCAGGCCCATCTCCCGGTCAAGATCAGACTGGGTAATCACTCCCTCGTTGACGATAACCATAACCCGGTCGAGGTCCTGGCCGCCCCAGGCCTTCGGCACTGGCACTAGAAACAATATTGCGATACAACAAGGGGTAATCGACCTGAACAGCAATCCGCTATCGAGAATACGACGACAATATTTCAACATAATCTCTTGTCAATCGAAGTTCGGGGCCGTGACCGAAAATTCGTCTTCGAATTGATTACTGGAAATACGCCCCAGACCCTTCAGGCTGAAAGTCGCCATGAACTGCAGGCCGCCCTCCTCATCTTCCTCCTCACTTGGACGGTCCTCCAGCGCTAGTTGAATCGCCCAGCAACAGGCGTCGTATCCCAGACTTACCCGTGTATAGGAGCCATCCTCGTCATCGTCAGATTGGCCGAGCAATGCCGCGGCACCGATTTGCCATTGTGGCGCCAGTGGCCAAATTAAATCCAACTCAAGATTATTGATGGTTTCCTCCCAGGAATAAGACACCCCAAACTCACGCCGGAAATCCGGGCTATAGCGGGCACCTGCGCGCCAACTACCGATACTTCTTTCATCCCAGTTCCAGTTAGCAAAGCCGTCCGTGCTGAGATGTTGATTGATGTGAAATTGAACCTCGCCCAGGAACGGTGAAAACTCACTGGAATCTGCCTCATCATCGCCCAGGGTTACGTCCCGGTCAGCGAGATAAATCTGCTGGGCAAGTTCCCAGCGCAGGAGTTGATCACCTGTTTCCAACTCGTAGGTCTCGCTGGAAAGCCCTAGGGTAAATCCCTGAAAGTTCTGAATACGATCTGAGCCCCAGAAGCCATCCCCCAGAAAAGCATCAGCGATATTGTCAAAACCCACTGATCCTGAATCGAACACCGGCAGGTCATCCTGGTCTTCGTACGGCACATAGTGATAGGACAGGCTCGGCACCAGTGTCTGCGTGTGATCTTGCGCTTGCCAGTTGACTTCACGTTCAAGGAAAAGATTTGATCCTATCTCAAACAGATATATGCCGCGGGTCGGGTCCGAAGGCTTCTTCTTAGGTTGATCATGTACATTGTAGGCTGTATAGGCATAGGTCAGCTTAGGCGTGATCGCGCCGTAGGTACGCTCCATCGGCAGGGAAATCGCCGGCTGCAGATCCAACCGCAGCCCCTTGGTCTTTCTTTTTTTACTATGGGTGAAATTGACCAACTCTGAGCCAAGTTCGGACAACAAGGAGAATCGCGTACTGTCATCCCGTAGGTAACCCCCCGTGTCCTCAAGATTCAGCTCATAGCCCTTACTCCAGGTTAGGTTAATTCCAGGAAGCCGGGTATAGGGCTCCTCATCACTACTCACGCTGCTGTCAAGCGTCTGATAGGCGGATATATCAGCATTGATCTGCAGATTCTCTTCCTCGACGAATATGTCAAAAGGATCGATAGAAAGGTTTACCGTCTGGGGAATATGCGAGGCACTGCTAATCTGAAGATTATCGGAAAGATCATCAAGGTAGGCTGTATCAGAAACGTAACCGATATCAGTATTGAGAAATAAATCCGTATCCCAGTAGTAAATATTCTGATTATGTTCGTAACTCCAGCCATAACGACTAGAGCCAAATTTACTGTCGTCAGGTATGAGCTCTCCACGCACAATACCACTATATCCCCCGTTTGTAGTTTCGCCCAAAAAGCGATATTGGCCTGAACCCAGCAGACCACGATTGGCCATATATCGTCCCGAGAAGGTCGCATCATGCTGTGGGGCAATATTCCAGTAGTACGGCACTTCGAGATTGAAACCCCAATTTTCTCCGAAACCAACCGTCGGAAAAAGTAAGCCACTTTTTCGCTCATCATTGATCGGGAAACTGAGGCGCGGCGCATAAGCAATGGGTACACCGTAAAAGCGTACCTTCAGATGCTCTCCGGTACCCACACCACTTGCATGATCCAGCGTGAGTTCGCTTGCCTCGATCAATACCGAATCATCGCCTGCCACACACCGCGAATAAATCACATTTTGCAAACGCTCACGATCGTGCCCTTCCAGAAAAAGCGCATCGGCTGTAGCTCGGGCTTTGGCCTTGACTTCAACTGGATCAGACTCATTAGATGCCGTATCGTCCGAGCTCTCAATTTGAGCAGGAGTTTGGCCCAGTTTGATAAATTCACCAGTCGACAAACGAATAACATCGGTTGGCTTCACCGGCGGCCCCTTCACGCTCCCGGGCGCCCCGGCAATGGCAGTGCTGAAGCCCGCCTGGCCAAATGTCGGTGCAGTGAAGTCCACCACATTACGTTTGACCAGGGGTTCTCGTCGAGCCAACTGTAAAGTGACATTTCGCGCAGAACCGATCCGGGTTTCAATCTCGAGTTGCAGCGATTCAGCGGTAATCCGGTCGCCCTGATCTGTGTAGAGCACCGCATTTTTTGCTTCAAGAGAGAGCGCGCTCTTGTCAAAAATGATCTCGTCCGCATATATGCCGCGCGCCCCCTGGGTGGCAAAGGCATTACCCTTAAGCATGAGAGTATCTGCAACAGGCACATCAATCTGATCAGCCTCGAGATTTATTGGCTGTCCCGAAACTTCCTGCGCCACGTAGGGTAGGAGATCGGCCGGTATACTGATCAGGTCGGCTTTACAGGTCGTTTCATCAGCAAAGGTAACCGGCGCATCGGCCCACGACTTTGCTGAAAGCAATGCAAGGGCGATAATGAACCCGGCGGTTAGCCTAGCGACAACAGGGGAAACAATCATTTTTTACAGGCGGCTCCATGGATCGGTCGTAGCGGACGAGACCGTTACGTCATAAATCTTACGCTGCCCAGCACAGTGCAATAGGTCGACAGACACGGCTGCACATAGCCCAACGTATAAGAGTGAATATTATAGGCAACCCAGCCGGCTACCGGGAATTTACAAGGATTTATACTACCTCACTCCCAGGGAAGTTCTATGACAATCAGATCGGCCATGATACTCGCAGCTGGAAGAGGCAAGCGCCTCGCGCCGCTGACCGATACCATTCCCAAGCCTTTACTCAAAGTCGGGCCGCGGTGTCTGATCGAATACCACCGGGATGCGCTGATCGAGGCGGGTATTGACCAGATTGTAATCAACGTAGCGCACTTGGCTGATATGATAATTGCACGACTCGGCCATTCAGCCCAAAACGATACCCAGATCTGCTACTCCTGCGAGCCTTCTGAAGCGCTCGAAACCGGCGGTGGCATTCATAACGCCCTACCTCTGATCAAGTCAGATCCATTCATTGTCGTGAATGGTGATATCTGGACGGACTACGATTTTGCCAACTTGCACAGGCCTTTGACAAAACTGGCTCACCTGGTGTTAGTCCAAAACCCAGACCACAATCCCAAAGGAGATTTTTGCCTTCGTGGTAGCGATGTCATAGCTAACGATACAGATCACCCGTCATCGCTAACCTTTTCGGGTATCGGGGTTTACCGTGCCGAGTTGTTTAAAAAGTGTGTTCCAGGACGCTTTGCGCTTGCACCGCTGCTGCATCAAGCCATCGCGGCCGGCACTGTCAGTGGCGAAATGTATCGCGGGCATTGGATTGACGTCGGCAGTCCAGTAAATCTTCGCGCAGCACAAACCAAGGCAGAAGAGTTGTTCGAGTCCGACTCCTGATCTGTAACGACCGCCGATCTTCGCTTAAAGGTCCGCCCGCTCCCAGTCATCAGTCTCTTCGATCTCAATATTGAGATCACTCAGATCATTGAGCTGAACTACCTCAAGGTCTTCGCCGACTTCTACTTCATCGCTGATTTCTTCGTGCTGTTGCAAAAGGTTGATTGATACCCCAATGAAATCACTGTCACTAATGATACCGACCAGTTGCTCCTCACAGATCACCGGCAGACAACCATACTTATGACCTTGCAACACCAATGCTGCCTGTCTGAGGCTCGAGCCTATGGTAGTACACACCGCGGTCACCGAGATCAGCTCGCGAGCCGCCGGCGCCGCGGTGTCAGTCATTATCGGCAAAAAAGATGTCGTTTGATTGGGCATCATCAAGAAACCACTGGGTTCTAAAGGCGCTGATCACGACCCAGGCGCTCACCGTAGAGCCTGTGACAGAATCGCCTGCACCCGGTCAGCGGCTTGGGCTACTGTGAGCGAAACTCCCTGTTTTTCCAGGCTGGTTACCGCAAGATTCACGAAACCGCACGGATTGATACGGCTGAAAGGCTCAAGATCCAGATTAACGTTAAGGCTGAATCCATGATAGCAACATCCTGAACGTACTCGAAGTCCGAGAGCTGCGATTTTCTCCCCGGCGATGTAGACCCCGGGAGCGCCAGGCTGTATTGCCGCATTGAGCCCCAGATCCGCCAGTAACGTAACCAGCGACTGCTCTATGACATTGATCAGTTGGCGCACCCCGATCCCTCGGCGGCGAATATCGAGCAACAGATAGGCGACCAACTGCCCTGGACCATGATAGGTGATCTGGCCGCCACGGTCCGAATGAACCAGGGGGATATCCACGGAATTACCAGTCGGTCGATCCTTGCAGCTTACCCCTTGGGTATAGATCGGATAATGTTCCAGCAGCCAGATCTGATCCGACGAACTTTCAGTACGAGTATCGGTTAGTGAACGCATCGCCTGCAGCGTGTCACTGTAGTCGCGCACTCCCAGGCGATGAAATTCCAGGCCATTCACGATCCAAGGACCACGGCGATCAATCTTGGAATGTCACAGCGTGACCAGTACGTCACTCTCGCTGTTGAGGTCAAAATAAATCGCGTCCAATTGCTGACGGCTCGTCGCCTCGATAGTGCAACTGACCGATACATAACTTGCGCCGCTACTTTCGCGTGCACTGACATTCAGTATAACCGCGCCATCGAGGTGACGGCTCACCACCTTAGAGACCAGCGCGTCAAACCCTTTTCTCTGCCGTCCCATTACCTTGATCTCGAAACGACAGGGGAAGCTGAACAGTTCCACCTCTTCTGCGGGGTTCTGATCTGAATGGCCCGGCATCAGTGAAACCATAAGCGAACCACATCAGCCATACGGTTGAACCATGCCCCCTCGGCTACAGCGTGCAAGGTCACCAGCGGGCGCGACAACAAGTCAGCTCCGTTCATTTGGACTGTGAGTGTTCCCAGTAGCTGACCCGTTTCCAGCGGTGCCACCACAGGGTCCATCAATTGGACAGTTGCCTGCAAACTCTTACCGGCTCCCTTGGGCAGCACCAGATCGATTGGATCAGCTAGCCCCACCTCAACTGAGGTTGCTGCACCCTTAAATACTCTTGCATCCACAATCTTATGCTTTGCCAGGTAAAGGTCATGGCGCTCGTAGGCAGCAAAACCAAAGCGCAACAACGAATAAACAGCATCAGCACGCTCCCTGTTACCCTCGGCACCCATTACTGAACCGATCAGGCGCATCCCGTCACGGTGTGCTGAGCCAATCAAACAGTAGCCAGCCGATCGGGTGTACCCGGTCTTGATGCCGTCAATCGAGTCATCCCGACCTAATAGGGGATTACGGTTCTTTTGGGTAATATCGTTCCAGGTAAAGTCTTTGATGGCGTACCGTGCATAGTGCTCGGGCTGATCGCGGATGATTACCTGAGCCAGGAGAGTGAGGTCATAGGCCGTACTGAAATGATCTGGGTGCGGCATGCCGGAACTGTTTATAAAATGGCTGTTAGTCATACCCAGTTCGGCAGCTACCTGATTCATAAGATCGGCAAACCCGACCTCACTACCAGCGACGTACTCAGCCAACGCCACTGCGGCATCGTTGCCTGACTGAACAATGAGTCCCATTAACAGATCATCAATCCGGACCTTATCTCCCGCCTCGATAAACATGCGTGAGCCTTTCGATCGCCAGGCTTTCTCACTCACCACAACTTCGTCTTCTGGGCTAACGCTACCACGTTGGATTTCGCGATAAACGATAAACGCGGTCAGCAGCTTGGTCAGACTAGCCGGCTCAACCGGCTTACTTGAATTACTGCCTGCAAGCATCACACCAGTTGCAGCATCCATCAGCACCCAGGAGGAAGCCTTAAGTTTGGGTGGCAAAATGGTTGATCGCATCTTACCTGTCAGATCCGATTCGATCTCGCTGTGAACCGTCAGTGACACGGTTACCAGGGCCAGGCACAATGCACCCCACCCAATACCCCTCGTCCATCTTTGAACCATATTCAACAGCACTCCTTCACCACTTTAGGCTCGACACCTGTTACGTTTATAACAATACCACGCTGAGTACTCACCGCCGCTGAGCCGTGTATTGGGCCTACCTGGACTCGATGATACAGGTTCTGTCCAATCTGGACGGTGACAACTCGGATGTCGGTTACCCCGGCCCCAGCCAAATCAACCTTGAGCCGATGCGCGTTAGTGGCTAATCGAAAACTGCCGGCCTGAAGGAAAAATACAGTATCAGGGCGATCAAGGGCTATGGACTCGACCGGCCCCTTAGCTGGCACTACGCCATCGATAACTTCAATCCTGACTTTGGCAGTTCCAGTCGCTACAACACCAAGTTTTTGTGCTGCCATGTATGACAAGTCCAGAATGCGTCCGCCCAGGAAGGGACCGCGGTCGTTCACTCGGACCACGACCTCACGACCATTATCGAGATTCCGCACCTGTAAGTAAGTGGGGAGTGGCAAAGTCTTATGTGCCGCTGTCATACCATACATATCATAGACATCTCCATTGGAAGTGTTACGGCCATGAAACTTTCGACCGTACCACGACGCTTCCCCGGTCTGGGCATAGCCCACCGATACCTTTCGTATCGGCACATAGGTCACACCATATACCTCGTAAGGTTTATTACCGATCCTGCTGAGCGGTTCGGGCCTAGGCTGAGCATTGGCAACACTGGCGGGATTCGGGCCGCCAGCAGGCGGTCCATCATCTTCAAAGTAGGCACCGGACGATTTATCTCGAACAAAACTGCAACCGGGCAACAGGCACACCAATAAGACGTACAGCGCAATCGAGCGCCTGCAAGACTTCATTCAATTCCTGGTCGCCACCGCGACCTGCTCTGCCAGCTCAAAAACCGACATCCCATAATTCTGGCTGTGGTTATAGCGGGTTATCACAAAAAAGTTGTGGTGCCCGAGGCGATAAGCGGTGCCCATCTTGCCCTCAAACTGCATCACACCCAGTTTGTCGCCACTGCCTGTGGATACTGGCACGCCTAGAGCACGAACTTTGGCAACCGGCGTTTGTGCTTTTAGACCACGGGTTGTCATTGCCTGCAATTCATCAGGGGGGTCAATAACCCGAGTGACGATAGGCTCACCAGGGCGCCAACGATGCTGTGCCAGGTAATTCGCTACACTACCTATTGCATCGGTAACACTGTGGATCAGATCTGCTCGTCCGTCACCATCAAAATCAACAGCATAATTGCGATAACTGCTGGGCATAAACTGAGGGACCCCCATGGCGCCAGCGTAGGAGCCCTTGACCGATAGCGGGTCCAGCCCTTGTTCTGAGACCAAGTGCAGGAAATGTTCCAGTTCAGAGGAAAAGAACTCGCTGCGCCGTGGGTATTCCATGGAGAGCGTCACCAGGCTATCCAGTACACGCAAATTACCCAGTACCTTACCGTAGCGGGTTTCGATACCAATGATCGCCACGATAATCTCAGTGGGCACTCCGTATAGCTGTTCGGCGCGAGTGAGGGCCGCTGCATGGTGTTTCATGAACTGAACCCCGCCACTGATAGAAGCAGAGTTAACAAACAGTGATTGGTAACGGTGCCAGGGTAATCGCTCTGCCGGCCGATTCATCGCACTGATGATTTTCGACTTGATCGCAGCATCCCGAAACCAGTCTTTGATCTGCTCGCCATTGAGCCCGGGTGTCCCGGCCATGCGATTGGCTAATTCCACAAGACGCGGATACTGATCAAGGGACACAGCCATCGCCGGTGCGACGGCTGCTGCTAATACGACCAGCACACAAACCTGCGCTAGTCGTTCTATATTGGCATAGCGCAAAATTATCTTCATGCCATTAACCGGCGCCTGGCGTGAAGGCCCATGATAATTCCAAATGCTGCCATCAGTGTAAGCATCGATGTACCTCCGTAGCTGATTAGTGGAAGTGGCACCCCCACGATAGGAAGGATACCTGAGACCATTCCGAGATTGACAAAAACATAAAAAAAGAAAGTCAGTGCCAGACCGCCAATCAATAATCGTGAGAAAGTCCCCCGCGTATGGTACGCCATCACCAGGCAACGACCCACTACAAAAAGATAAAGCAATAAAAGCATAAGCACTCCAATTAAACCAAACTCCTCCGCGAAAACAGCGAAGATGAAATCGGTACTGCGCTCGGGGATAAATTCAAGGTGCGACTGACTACCCGCTAGCCAACCTTTACCGGATATACCCGCAGAACCAATTGCAATCTGCGACTGGATAGCCTGGTAACCACTGCCCATGGGATCAGCCCACGGATCAAACAGCGTCAGGATCCGCTGACGCTGGTACTCCTGCAAACGAAACCACAGATAGGGGGCCACTGCAGTCACTGCGGCCAACATCATGAGTACGTGCTGCCAACGGATACCGGCCAAGAAAAGCACAAAAAGCCCGGACACCACAAGCATGATACCCGTACCCAGATCAGGCTGTACCACGACAAGGCCCGCAGGAATCAGGGTCAGCGCCAACACAAGCAACACAATAGTAAACCTGGGTGGCACTTGGCCGCGGGTTAACAACCAGGCCACGACCATCGGTACTCCCAGCTTCATCAGTTCCGAGGGTTGAAATCGGACTAAACCGAGGTCGAGCCAGCGTTGGGCACCCTTTCCTGCCGCACCCATAACCAGGACGGTCACCAGAAGGATTACGCCCACGGCAAAAAGGTGAGGAGAAAAACGGCGCAGATTCTCAGGAGATACCTGGGCCACCACCAGCATGACTACCCACGAGATACCAAGCCGAAGCCCTTGGCGGGCCATAACACCCCAGTCCCCACCCGAAGCACTGAAAATCACAACCAATCCCAAAGCGCTCAAGACCAGCAGGCCAATCAGCAGTGGGCCATCCAGATGCAATTGCCTACCCGAAAACACCGGATGCCCCAGTCAAAGCTGCCCGCCGCAAGCGTTTGAGAAAAAAGTAATCCATCACCTTGCGCGCGATCGGAGCAGCCACTGCTGCACCGCTACCTCCATTTTCTACCACGACGGCGATGGCGATCTTCGGATGATCAACAGGTGCAAAAGCGATAAATAGAGCGTGATCACGCAGTGTTTCACGCAAAGATTTTGCATCGTATTCGCCATCTTGAGCAATACTAACTACCTGTGCAGTGCCGGTCTTTCCCGCCATGCGGTAAGCACTGCGCCGCCCACTGGCCCGTGCCGTACCGCGCCGCCCGTGCATAACTGCCGTCATTGACCGGATAACCCATTCGATATCTTTCTCGTCTATGGCCAGTGTTGGCGCCTCTGATAAAGCATCGACCTGCATCTCTTGCGCTTCGCCCGTGAGCGGGTTCTCCTGAAGACGCAACAGGGTTGGCTTGACGAGTCGCCCGCGGCTAGCCAGCATCGCGCTAGCGCGCGCCAGTTGCAAGGGGGTCGTCAGCAGGAATCCCTGACCAATCGCAGTAATAACATCCTCACCAGGATACCAAGTCTCCAGACGGGTGGCCTGCTTCCATTCGGGGGTGGGAACGAGACCGGCAGGTTCACTCGGTAAATCCACCCCGCTTTGCTTGCCAAATCCAAAACTGAAAAGATATGAAGCCATCTTGTCTATGCCAAGACGGGCTCCCGCCTGGTAGAAGTAGGTATCACAGGATTGCTCGATAGCATCGTGCAGATTCACGCTGCCGTGCCCAGTACGTTTCCAGCAACGGTACTTACGAGTACTATCCGGCAGCATGAACCAGCCTGGGCACAACACCGTTTCCTGCGGGCTCACCTCGGCGTCCATAGTGGCTAGAGCCATAATAGGTTTGATCGTCGATCCAGGAGAATAGCGTCCGTACAGAGCGCGGTTCAGTAGTGGCTTGTCGGTCAACTGGGTTAAGGCCTGGTAGGCCTCCCGACTGATGCCATCAACGAAAAGGTTGGGGTCATAAGCCGGGGCACTGACCATCGCCAATATCTCGCCCGAACCTGGATCCATCGCGACAACGGCGCCACGGCGATTGCCCAGCGCCTCCCGAGCTATTCGTTGCAAGCCAACATCGAGACTGAGGTATAGATTTTGCCCTGGTATCGCACTCTCCTGGTTAATGGTTCGTAACGTACGGCCATGGGCATCAATCTCGACCTGCTCGAACCCAGAACGCCCGAGGAGCAAGCTCTCGTAATAACTTTCGATACCCAACTTTCCGATATGAGATACGCCTTGATACGCAGCAGAGTCCAGACGCGCCTCGTCCTGCTGACTGATACGCCCCACGTAGCCAAGCACATGCCCGGTCAGATCAGCCAACGGATAATCGCGGTGCAACATGGCCTCAAGCATCACACCAGAAAACCGGTATTCGTTAACTGCAAAACGTGCAACTTCAACGTCATCCAACTTCGACTTGAGCAAGTGTTTCTCAAAACTTGGCCGGCGTCTGAGGTTTTTCTTGAATACTGCAATATCATGCTCTTCAAGATCGACCAGTTTGCCTACCTCGTGTAATACCAGATCCATATCACCAACTTTTTCCGGTATTACCTGCAGGGTGTAGACCGCGGTGTTGCGTGCCAAGACAATGCCGTTACGATCCAGGATAAGCCCACGCACAGGCGGCAGAGCCTGCAGGCGTATATGATTTTCAAGTGACAGAGTCTGGTAACGACTGTATTCGACGACCTGTAACACGTAAAGCCGCGACAAAAGCAATCCAGAAAGCACCAGCGCCAACCACCCAGCCAGCCGTAGCCGCGCCTTGATAACACTCGCTTCCATGGGCTGTCGGTTAAAAGATTGTGTCGCCGCCACGCCTAGCCCCTCAGCGGCCGAGCCGCGCAAGGTGACGAGCGCGACGCAAAATCCAGTAAACCACAGGCCATACCAGAGCGCCCACCACCACAGCGGTCCAGCGTTGTAACCCGGTCAGGTCGCCACTAACAATAAAATCGATAAGTGTCAGTATCAGCGCCTCAATGCCAAGCAATCCCAGTACGACAATTGTTTGCTGCCACAAAGGATAGGTCCGCACCCTAAGCGCCAGCACGCGGGCGAGATACACCAGCACAGCCTTGCTGAGAGCATAAACGCCAGGCAAGCCAAAGCTCACAATGTCGACTACCAGCCCAGCTGACCACGCCATTCCGACCATCATTCGTGCCGGCAAAGCAAAAGTCCAGTAAATCAGGACAAGAGATACCCAGTCTGGCAAAAACCCTCGCAGGGGCTCTTCGGTCGGTAACGCGAAAAATACCAGGGCAACGATCCCCGTCGCAATCGGAACCCACGTGCGGCGCTGCATTGTATTGACGTCAATCAACCAACTCACCTTCTGAGTCGAACAAGTCACTCGCCACCGGCCCATCTAGCGCCGGCAGCCAGAGCAATAAGACTTCACGTTCGCTTCCAAGATGCGAGGTCGGTTCAGCGGCGACGCTCATAAATGACTCGCTGAGATTCCGTTCCACTGCGGTGACCAGAGCAACCGGATACCCAGCAGGATAGCGGCCAGCCAGCCCGGAGGTTACCAGCAGATCCCCAGTGCGAATATCAGAATTACGATCCAGGTACAGCACGCGCAAAGGTCGGTTACGCCCCCCGCCGTAAATCACCGCTCGCAGACTGCTGCGAGCAGCCTGGACAGGTATTCCCTGATTCTCACGAGTCACCAGGCTGACCGTGCTTCGAAACAATCCCGGTCGTGTGACCTGGCCGACAATTCCACCGGCATCAACAACGGGTTGGCCCTGAAAAACGCCATCTGCACTACCCTTATTGATTAGTACTGCTTGACCTCTCGGATCCGGATTAACTGCAACCAGTGCCGCGAGCGTCACTTTTTCTGCCGTTGCCGGTACCGCGGAAAGTAGCCGGCGCAACCGGATGTTCTCGCTCTCCAGAAATTCGAAGCGGTGCAGGCGTGCCTGTAAAATGAGGTTGTGTTCGCGAAGCGCTGCATAGTTGCGGCGCAACTGATCTGTAGGCTCTAACTCACCCTGCATCCTCTCCAGCACGGTACTGGGCAAGGAAGCCAGAAAATGCACTGGCACCCCAATAACAGCAGCGAACTGGAATATCTGGCGAACCACCGGACTATAGTAGTGGGCAGTGATCAGCCCAACCGACAGCAGGACATAAAGGCTGAGCCCTCGAATCGCACTATTCCTAGTTCGATTCACCGGGTAGGATCCGGAAAAGACTCTGAACGTTCAGAGCCACAAGAACAGTGTATCCAGCACGAGGGTGCAGACACGCAGTGACAGCCTATTCGTGGGTAAAGACGTCACCCAGCGCGCTCATCTCCTCCAGCGCCCTGCCGCAACCTCGGGCAACACAGGTCAGCGGATCATCGGCAACCACTACCGGTAATCCGGTCTCCTGCATAAGACGCCTGTCCATATCGCGGATCAATGCGCCGCCGCCGGCAATCACCATGCCCCTGTCACCAATATCAGCTGCAAGTTCTGGTGGCGTATTTTCCAATGTCTCGCGAATCACGCGTACGATCTGGCGCAGCGACTCACTGATCGCATCGTAAACTTCATCGCTGCCAATAGTCAGACTATGTGACATCCCTTCTGCAATGTCCCGACCTTTGACTTCCATCTCACGATGATCGGATTCTTCCCAGGCAGTGCCAATTGCTTTTTTGACCCGCTCCGCAGTAGCCTCTCCGATAAGCAAACCATGGCGTCGACGAACGTAATTGATGATGGCCTCATCAAAGGTATCCCCGGCGACCCGGATCGAGGTGGCATAGACAATGCCGCCCAGTGAAAGCACGGCAACCTCAGTGGTACCGCCCCCAATATCCACAACCAGGGAGCCGGTCGGCTCAGCTACAGGAAGCGATGCGCCGATTGCCATTGCCATCGGCTCCTCGATCAGAAACACCTCCCGCGCTCCGGATGTGATCGCCGACTCGCGGATCGCGCGTCGCTCCACCTGGTTCGAACCACCGGGTACGCAGATCACAATCCTTGGAGAAGAGAAAAAGTGGTTCTGCTGGACCTTGCGGATGAAGTATTTGAGCATAACCTCGGCAACAGTAAAGTCGGCAATCACGCCCTCTTTCAGTGGCCGGATCGCCTGTATATTGCCTGGCGTTCGTCCCAGCATCATCTTGGCTTCCTGCCCCACAGCCAGTACCGTCTTTTCCGGCGCCAGGGAGCCAGTTCGGATTGCCACCACAGACGGTTCATTCAGGATCACGCCGCGATCAGGAACATAGACCAAGGTATTTGCAGTGCCAAGATCCACCGCCAGATCGTTTGAGAACAGGCCCAGCAAACGCTTGAGTATCATGAGTTGCCTTGGGGGAAAAAGAAGTTTTTGCGCGCGTAATTTAACACAGGGTGTCAGGATAAGCCCGGATCACTGGGATATAATCGGTTGCCTATCATTCTTCTATATTAAATTCCCGGTGTCCATCTCTAAAAAAGACGTCGAACATGTCGCTCACCTCGCCCGGATCCGGGTCGCTCCGGATGAACTGGCCCGCTACCAGAAGGGACTGACCAATATTCTTGAGCTGATGGCCCAAATGCAGGACTGTCATACCGATGGGGTTGAGCCGATGGCCCATCCCCAGGATATCGCCCTGCGACTCCGGGAAGACCGCGTAACCGAGTTAAACGAGCGATCTTCTTTTCAAAAAGGAGCGCCACTGGTTGAAGACGGCCTATATTTGGTGCCACGGGTAATTGAGTAGCGCCTGGCTGTCGGCCACCTGACTGCTAACCCTTCTAACGCCTAACAACCTGATCTCGTCATGCCCCACCGGCACAGCCTGACTACCTTGCGCGATATGCTGCGCCAGCGCGAGATAAGCAGTTCCGAACTGACGCGACATTTTCTCGACCGCATCGCCCGTTATGACGACCTCAATGCCTTCATAACGGTGGAAGAGGAAACTGCCATGGCCAGCGCACAACAGGCAGACAAACGTCTCTCCAACGGAGAGCATGGACCCCTCACTGGCGTGCCAATTGCACACAAGGATATTTTCTGTACCCGCGACATATTGACCACTTGTGGCTCAAAAATGCTGCGTAACTTTATCGCCCCCTATGATGCGACGGTGGTTGAGCGTCTTGCTGGTGCTGGAAGCGTACTCACCGGCAAAACCAATATGGATGAGTTCGCTATGGGATCATCTAACGAGACCTCGTATTTTGGCCCGGTCCGCAACCCCTGGAACCGCGAACGCGTTCCCGGTGGCAGTTCTGGAGGCTCAGCGGCGGCCGTTGCGGCACGGCTGGTACCTGGAGCAACCGGAACCGACACTGGAGGTTCGATCCGCCAACCCGCGGCTTTTTGCGGATTAACAGGGCTGAAACCGAGTTACGGTCGAGTATCTCGTTACGGCATGATCGCATTCGCCTCCTCACTCGATCAGGGTGGTCCACTGGCACGATCAGCCATGGACGCGGCACTACTGTTGAAATGTATGGCAGGTTTTGACCGACGTGACTCAACATCAATGGCTCACGATACAGCCGACATTGATGGGACCCTTGACATAAATCTTCGTGGGCTGCGCATCGGGCTTCCAACAGAGTTTTTTGATGACTCGGTCAACCCGACCGTATTGACCCGGGTGCGTGAAGCGCTGGCAGTCTTTGAGGAACTGGGTGCAAGTCTGGTCGATATCGCACTACCCAATAGTCGTGCTGGAATCCCCTGCTACTACGTGATTGCCCCAGCTGAAGCCTCATCCAACCTTTCCCGCTTCGACGGGGTGCGTTTCGGACACCGCTCGGAGCAGGCGACCAACTTGCAGGAACTGTACGAATATTCCCGCGCCGAAGGCTTTGGCGAAGAAGTCAAGCGACGGATCCTGATCGGCACATATGCCTTGTCCGCAGGCTACTATGATGCCTACTACCTTAAGGCGCAGAGGATTCGACGGCTAATTGCACAGGATTTCTCTAAAGCATTCGAACAATGCGACATTATTGCTGGGCCAACCGCGCCGAGTAGTGCCTTTGGCTTGGGCGAGAAAACCCAGGACCCGGTTGCGATGTACCTCAATGACATCTTTACCAACACAGTTAACCTGGCTGGCCTGCCAGGACTTTCTATCCCCACGGGTCTGGACGACAGTGGCTTGCCGGTGGGAATGCAGCTGATCGGGCAATTTATGGACGAAGGCCGGCTGCTGGGTGTAGCGCACCGCTTCCAACAGGTCACTGACTGGCATCAGCGCGCGCCCGAAGGGTTCTGAATATGACCTGGGAAATCGTTATCGGCCTGGAAGTCCATGCCCAGTTGATGACCCACAGCAAAATTTTTTCTGGGGCATCGACTGCCTACGGTGCTCAACCCAATACCCAGGCCTGCGCCGTCGACGTCGGTCTGCCCGGCGTACTTCCGGTAATGAACCGTGAAGCGGCGCTGATGGCGGCCCGCTTTGGCCTCGCCGTTGGCGCTACGATCAATCGGGTTTCAGTTTTTGCGCGCAAGAACTATTTTTACCCTGACCTGCCCAAGGGCTACCAGATCAGTCAGTTTGAGATTCCCGTCGTCAGTGGAGGAACTCTGGAGATTCATACTCCCGAAGGAGAAAAAACTATCCGTATTACCCGCGCTCACCTTGAAGAAGATGCCGGTAAGTCACTGCATGAACAATTCCGCGGCATGACCGGTATCGACCTGAATCGTGCTGGCACACCACTGCTGGAGATTGTCTCTGAACCCGATATGCGCTCGCCTGCCGAAGCGGTGTCTTATCTTCGCAAACTGCACTCGTTGGTACGCACTTTGGAGATTTGCGATGGCAACATGCAAGAAGGGTCTTTTCGCTGCGATGCCAACATCTCAATCCGCCGCCACGGTGACAAGACTTTAGGTACACGTACTGAGTTGAAGAATATCAATTCTTTTCGCTTTGTTGAACGCGCCCTGCACCACGAAATCGAACGCCAGATCGCAGTCGTTGAGGACGGTGGCGATATCATCCAGGAAACCCGTCTGTACGACCCCGAGCGCGATCAGACCCGCTCGATGCGTAGCAAGGAAGAGGCTCATGATTACCGCTACTTTCCTGACCCTGACCTGCCGCCGCTGGTGATCAGCGAAGCTGATCTGGAGCAATTGCGCCGCGAACTTCCCGAATTGCCGGATGCGCAACTTGCGCGCTTTATTAGCGACTATGACCTAGGTGCAGATGAAGCAGTGCAGTTGACTTCGCAAAAGGAGATTGCTGACTACTATGAAAATGCGGTAACAAAAGCGGGCGGCGAAACACGCTTGACTGCCAACTGGATCAACGGCGAACTCATGTCCTGGCTCAACCGCAGTAATACTGCGTTCACTGATAGTCCAGTGAGTCCAACGATGCTGGGGCAATTGGTGCAACGCATACTAGATAAGACTATCTCAGGCAAAATCGCAAAAGAAGTCTTTCAAGCCATGTGGAATGGCGAAGGAAGCGCAGACGAGGTTATCGCGAGTCGAGGTCTTACCCAAATTACCGACAGCAGCGCCATTGAGCAGGTCGTCAGCGATGTCATTGCGCGCTTTCCCGACCAATCCGAACAGATCCGCGCAGGACAGGAAAAAGTAATTGGTTTTCTGGTAGGGCAAGTAATGAAAGCGACCTCGGGTAAAGCCAACCCGCAGACTGTGAACGATATCCTGAAGAAGCAGTTGTTGAGCTAGGTGCCAGAAAAAGAGCCAAGCCGGTGTCAACAGAGGAATAAAACTCTACCGCTGTGTATAACCTGCGGTACAGCCCTAGAATAATCGGGTAAAGTAACCCAACTGCCCTAGTAGACAGAGCCGAAGATGATAACAGTACGCCCATTCACCCTTGTGTTAGTCGTCGCGCTGACTACGACTCTGCTTAGCGCCTGTAGCGGCGGCAGCAGCGGAGGTGTTTATAACCAGGCATTTAATGTATCCGGTCAATGGACCGGCACCCTGAGCGATAGCACTAGCCCCGCCAAGGTGGCAAGCATGGCGCTGTCCGATGGTGGCGGCGATGTCACCGGCACACTAAGTGTCGTCGGGCATACCTGCATCTCGGGTGGTAGCCTTACCGGTACTGCGGTACAGGCGCCAACCAACACCACTGGCGATAACCCTTTGACGGGTGATCAGGAAAACAGCAACCGCGGTACAGTCAGCCTGACAGTCACCTCAGGCCAGGCCAGCGGGGGCGTCAGTGCTGTGGCGGTCAGTTCCGGAGGCTCAGGCTACACCAACGCCCCGGCAGTAAGTTTCAGTTGGCCGTCCAGCGGGGGCAGTCGCGCAAAAGGCACGGCTATTATTGGCGGAGCAGGACGGATTGGTTCAATTACCGTGACTAATGCTGGGTCTGGATATACCAGTAACATCACTGTTGTAATTGGAGCGCCCAGTATTAGCAGCGGCACTCAGGCGATAGCCGTAGCAACCGTCGAGAGTGGTGAGATCGTAGGCTTCGTGATCACTAATCCTGGTAGTGGTTACAGTATTGCACCCAGCATCACAATTGCCGACAGTGGTGGCGGGACCGGCGGTGTTGGCACCGCGGTGCTCAATGAGACCGACGCCGGACAGGTTACCGGTGTGGTCATTACCAATCCAGGCTCCGGATATCTAATCGCTCCGACGATCTCTTTCTCCGGCGGTGGTGGATCAGGAGCTATCGCGACAGCAACGATTGATACTACGACTGTGACCGACAGTGTAATTTTTACCCTGACTGGCTCCTCTTCCAGCTTAACCGGTCAATACAATGGGGTGTGGAAAAGTACGTCCACCCGGTGCGCATCCCAAACCCAGGGCACTATCACCCTGTCTCGACTCTAAGACCCGCCACGCAACACACTCAACCAGTCACACGATCTCGTACGTAAACCGGCACCGCCTCATGCCAGGCACCACTAACCCCCTGGGCCAGCAACCGCCGGGCAATGACAGCTACATCGAGAGCATGTGGAAATCGCTTCACTAGCCATGGCATGGGCCTGTTGCCCATAAACACGTCCGAATACCGATCCCAACCGCTCCCAACACCGGTACATCCTGAAATATTTGCAGCGACCTCTCGGGGCTCACTAACACAGGGCATCTCATCCCACCGCCAATGACCGGGAGCTTCTGGATCCGATCTTAGGCGGGCCCAGTACACCTGATCCATGCGGGCATCAATAGCGGCCAAAACACTATTGCAACCAGGCTGGTCTCTTCTTACGCCCTCGGCAAGGGTCATTAACGAAGAAACTGCAAACAGTGGCTTTTCCAGCCCCAGTGCCAGCCCCTGCGCGACACCAGCACCAATGCGAATGCCAGTAAAGGAACCCGGCCCCGCATCATAGGCCAGCGCGTCCAGCGCCGAACCTTCAAGTCGCGCTTCTGCCAACACGGCCTCAACCATGCCTAATAGCGTACGAGAGTGCCCCTGAGGGTCCACAGCGTAGCGCTCGAATGATTTATCACCGGTGAGGCAGGCAGCCGAACAACCTTCAGTCGCTGTATCCACAGCTAGCAGATTGACCGAAGGTGCCCCCTGCGGGGACTTACTCATAAGCGCTCGATGCAACGGGCCAGAGCATCAGGCCACTCGGGCAGGGTTACCCCGAAAGCCTCTTGCAGGCGCTCGCAGCAGAGCACCGAGTAAGCTGGTCGCGGTGCGGGGGTCGGATACTCGTCAGTAGAGATAGCAACGAGTTCTACGTCATCGTAGCCGGCCAGATCGAAAATCCGTTCGGCAAAGCCGTGCCAACTGGTAACCCCGGCGTTGGTCGCGTGAAAAATGCCGTAGATATCGTCTCGCCCCTGCGCCAGTGCCTCGACCACCGCAGCGCTGGCCTGAGCCAGATCCCAGGCATAGGTAGGAGAGCCTATCTGGTCATCCACAACGCGCACCGGCTTGCCTTCAGCAGCCAGACGCAGCATGGTTTTGAGGAAGTTATGACCAACATAAGAGTAGAGCCACGCGGTACGCAGGATGACATGTTGGTCGGTTGCTTGTGCTACCGCCTGCTCACCCGCGAGTTTACCCCTCCCGTATACGCTTCGCGGGTTGACCGGCGCATTCTCGCGGTACGGAGCTGACGCGCTGCCATCAAAGACATAGTCCGTTGAATAATGCAGCAGCGGGATCTTGGCGTCGGCACAAGCCAGCGCCATGGCGCCGGGCGCTTGGGCGTTGATCGCATCTGCAAGATCCGGCTCAGTTTCAGCTTTATCGACCGCGGTGTACGCCGCTGCATTAACCACCAGATCGGGCGCATGCTCGCGCACGTGGGCAACCACCGAGTCCGGTGCGGAGAGGTCAATCTCGGGTTGATCAAGAAAGATGGTTTCGTGCAGTGGGTCCAACAATTCGGCCAACGCAGTCCCTAGCTGACCAACCCGCCCGAACACCAGGATTCGCATCACTTAGGTCCGGGTCACAAGATCGGGCAGTTGTGCCAAGCGCGGCGCGGCATTGTCCTTATTGGATAAAATTGGATTCGCAATCGGCCAGTCAATGCCTATATCCGGATCACTCCAAAGCACTGCTGCATCATCAGATGACTCATACAATGCAGTGCACTTATACGCCATCTCTGACACCTCACTTAATACACAAAAGCCATGGGCAAAACCCGGTGGCACATAAAGTTGTTTGTGATTCTGGGCGGAGAGTATCAAACCGAACCATTGGCCAAAATGTGGTGAATC
>JAAZZE010000024.1 GCA_014239255.1 Gammaproteobacteria bacterium | reverse complement strand
TCAGCCGCTTTCTTTTTCTCCTCTACTTTACGTTTTTCCTCAGCCTTGGCCTTTTTCTTTTTCTCAGCCGCCTTTTTCTTCTTTAAAGCCTCTTCTTTCTTCTTTTTTTCAGCCGCTTTCTTTTTCTCCTCTACTTTACGTTTTTCCTCAGCCTTGGCCTTTTCAATTGCGGCCAGATCTATTGCTTTTGCCTGCACCGGTTTACCCGGCAAGGGCTCGATCACCTGGGGCTGAAACCATAAACTCACCCCAATCAGTACGCCAAAAACGATATGAATCAGAACCGCGTATATAAAACCCCGAATCGGACTGGCAGTTTTGCGCGGGCTCCGACTCACCAGAGATCAATGTTCCAGCGAGTCGGTCACCAGTCCCACACCAGGCACACCGGCCTGTTGCAGCAAAACCATTGCCTGTACAACGACATCATAACGGACATTTTTGTCTGCGCGAACCAAGAACTCGGTCTTGGGGCTGTTGCGCAACACGATGTCCGCCTTGATTCTGATCTCCTGGATATTGGTGATCGGGTTAGGATCATCATTAATGAAATACTGCTCCGCGTTGTCTACGTGAACTACAAAAGGTTCTTTGCTGTCTTCTGACACTGCGCGAGCATCAGCCTGGGGCAACTCGACGGTGACCCCCTCCATCATTAACGGCGCGGTAACCATAAAAATCACCAACAGCACCAACATGACATCGATATACGGTACAACGTTAATCTCACTCATCTGGCGTTTCTGGCGACGTGGACGCATCACAATGACCCGGAGGAGGATTCGTCAGCCACGTCGCTGGCCACTCACGGCCTGTCGATTGACGATACTGAGAAATTCTTCGACAAAAACATCGTAACGGGCAATCAGTGACTCAGAACCAGCAGAATAACGGTTATAGGCGATAACAGCCGGAATCGCCGCGAAAAGACCCATGGCGGTCGCTATCAGGGCCTCAGAAATCCCAGGTGCAACAGTTGCAATAGAAACACTCTGCATGGCGCCCAGCGAACGAAAAGAATTCATGATCCCCCATACGGTGCCGAAAAGACCTACGTAGGGGCTGATAGAACCCACTGTCGCCAGAAACGGTAGGTGCGCTTCCAACGACTCGACCTCTCGGCTAAGGGCTACGCGCATTGCCCGCTGCACGCCCTCAACCAGATCGGTACGCTCTATCGCTGTGTTACCTGCAAGCCGGGTGTACTCCCGATAACCCTAAACAAAGACGCCGGTCATGCCGATCGGCTCAACACCGCCCTCGGTGCAACGCCGGTACAAACTGTTAAGTTCCCCGCCGGACCAGAAGTCAGCCTCAAAATCGTCTGCCTCTCGGCGCAGTTTTTTCAGTGAACTGGCTTTGCTAAAAATAACTGTCCACGATACCAACGATGCCGCCACCAAAATCAGCATGACCAGTTGCACCAGCAAGGTTGCCTGGAGTACCAGTTGTAGGATCGACAGCGATTCATTGCTCACTGCGAGTTTGACTGCTTCGTTCATCGGTTGTTACTTATCCTCAAAAAAAGCCGGCAAAGGCCGGGGCCGCGCGGTGCGAGTATTAATACAGGCCAAACGCACTACACCAGTACATAGCGCTTCCCCAGATCGGGTCACCGCCTGAGACAGTTCTACACTCGCGGGGCGTTGGCGTGCTACCTGTACAGATATTTCCAGATTGTCGCTCAAACGAGCCGGGCGCAAAAACTCAAGCTTAGCCGAGCGCACGACAAACATTGCATCTTCATTATGGGCCAGCACAGCAAGGTCTACGCCCCGCGAGCGCAGCCACTCACTGCGTGCCCGTTCCATAAATTTAAGGTAATTAGCGTAATAAACAATTCCCCCGGCATCAGTATCCTCGTAATAAACCCGTACCGGCCAACGGAACACTGCATCCGACCCGATCATAAAACAGCGATGCGATACCCATCAGTGGGCTCAACACTATAGGAAAAACGCCTGCCAACCCTGTCAACAGCATGAGAATTTCCTGACCTTTTCATGGTGCGGAACCTTCGGAGGCTCCAGGAAAAAGGCCAGTCTGAGGGCCAGCGCTTACAGGCAGGGCCAGACCAAAGTGGTGGTATGCGGCCCGGGTAGCAGCACGTCCTCGGGGGGTACGCATCAGAAATCCCGACTGGATAAGATATGGCTCGACAACATCTTCTAAAGTACCGCGCTCCTCTCCAATCGCAGCGGCAAGACTGTCGACACCCACTGGGCCGCCATCGAATTTTTCCATAATGGCAAGCAACAAACGCCGATCCAACGCATCGAGACCAAAACCATCAACCTCGAGCAAATCAAGCGCGCTGTCAGCGACCTCACTGCTGATTGCACCATCCGCCTTAACCTGGGCGTAATCACGGACTCGGCGCAATAATCGATTGGCGATACGCGGCGTACCCCGGCTGCGCCTGGCAATGGCATCAACACCATTGGCGTCGCTAGGTACAGCAAGGATACGTGCCGAGCGCTCGACAATCATTGCCAGTTCCGAGGGCTGATAAAACTCCAAGCGCTGGACAATGCCAAAACGATCACGCAACGGGGAAGTTAGCAGACCAGCACGAGTGGTGGCACCTACCAGTGTAAACGGTGGCAGGTTCAACTTTATTGAACGAGCTGCTGGACCCTCACCGATGATGATGTCCAACTGATAGTCCTCAAGTGCCGGGTAAAGAATCTCCTCTACCGCTGGACTCAAACGGTGAATCTCGTCTACGAAAAGCACATCGTGTGGTTCAAGATTAGTTAATATCGCTGCCAGATCCCCTGCCTTCTCCAAAACCGGACCGGAAGTCTGGCGCAGGTTCGCACCCATCTCGTGTGCCACGATATGGGCCAATGTGGTCTTGCCCAAACCCGGCGGACCAAATACCAGAACGTGATCAAGCGCCTCCGCTCGACCTTTGGCAGCGGTGATAAAAATCTCTAACTGCTCACGCACCATCGGCTGACCAATAAAGTCATCCAGACGTAACGGCCGCAGGCTGTGATCCAACACCTGTTCCTCGGAGGAATCGACCTGATGGGTCGGGTTTATCACCGGGTCGTGATCACTCATGTCGTGTCTCCAGAAATCGCCTTGAGTGCCTCACGGATGAGGGATTCAACAGTCGGGCCACCGTCTGTATCAACTGAGCGTACGGCATGACCCGCCTCAGCCGCGCGGTATCCTAAGGCCACCAATGCACTGATTGCGTCCTGCTGGGGGGTTAACCCGGCACCCGACGGGTCGGTACCAGAATCACTGATGCCATCGAGTCGATCACGTAATTCAATGACCAGACGTTCAGCGGTCTTGCGGCCGATGCCAGGAACCCGGGTCAGTTGAGCAATATCGCCAGCACTGATACAGGCAACCAGATCATCTGCTGTCAGTCCAGAAAGAATTGCCAATGCAACCCGTGGCCCAACGCCGCTGGTCTTCAGCAACATACGGAACAGGTCGCGCTGGCGCCGGTCAGTAAAGCCAAACAGTAGGTGAGCATCATCACGTATCGCCAGATGTGTATACAGTGAAACGCTGGCACCGACTTCCGGCAGATTGTAAAAAGCAGTCATCGGTGCTTCCAGTTCATAGGCAATGCCTCTTACATCAACCATCAATTGTGGCGGCTGCTTATGTACCAAGGTACCGCTGACCTGACCGATCACCGTCTCACCTCACCAGAGTCACGATCGGCCAGTTCGGACATTGCTGATTCCTGGCGTTTGCGAACTTGCGCCAAGTGCACATGACAGATTGCGCAGGCCAATGCATCGGCCGCATCCTGTGGTGGCTTATCATTCAAACCCAACAGAACTCTCACCATGTGCTGTACCTGCTGTTTGCTGGCCCGGCCAGTACCCGTAATTGAGCGCTTGATCTCCAAAGCGCTGTATTCGCCAATCTCCAACTCATTATGCGCCAAAGCCACAAGAGCGCTGCCACGAGCCTGTCCCAATACCAGTGCAGAGCGCGGATTGGTTGCCATGAACACTTTCTCAATGGCACCTGCCGTGGGTCGGTACTGATCGATGGCGTCGCGTATACGACCGTGAATTGCTACCAGGCGGGGCCCCAATGGGCCATCACCGGTACGCACACACTCGCTATAAATATAATGCAAGGACTGGCCGCGCGCCTCAACCACCCCGATACCTGTGACCCGGGAGCCTGGATCAATACCAATAACCCTGATGTTTTCCACGGGCATACCGCGCCAGGTTATCAGCCCGACGCCGCCATCTCCGCGGGGAAACTGGCATTGGTAAACACGTCCTGCACGTCATCCATCTCTTCTAGGGCATCTACCAGACTCACGACTTTCCGGGCATCATCACCGTTAAGTTCGGTTTCTGTCGCTGGCCGCTGCACTATCTGAGCTATCTCTGGCTCCAAGCGCTCCTGTGCCAGTGCGGCGCGAACGGTATCAAATAGCTCCGGCGTTGTGATCACCTCGGTCGATCCGTCTAGCGCGGTTTCCACTTCCTCAGCTCCGGCAGCAACCACCACCTCCATTACAGTCTCTTCATCCACTGTGGGTGCAAAAACAAAAAGTCCGATCTTGCTGAATAGATAGGCGACTGAACCTTCGGTGCCCAGATTGCCGCCATGCTTGCTGAAAAGATGGCGAACCTCTCCTACCGTCCGGTTACGATTATCGGTAGTGCAGTCAACCAGCACAGCCACACCCCCGTGAGCATAACCCTCGTAACGCACCTCTTCGTAAGACACCCCCTCAAGCTCTCCAGTACCCCGCTTGATCGCGCGATCAACAGTATCTCGAGTCATGTTTCCAGCGAGCGCTTTTTCCACCGCAGTACGCAACCGAGAATTAGATGCACTATCACCCCCACCCGCACGGGCAGCCACGGTGATCTCCCGGATCAGTTTGGTAAACAACTTGCCACGCTTGGCATCCTGGGCCGCCTTGCGAAATTTGATATTGGCCCATTTGCTGTGTCCGGCCATCTTGGTCGCCTCTTCCCCCGCCTAATTGCCTGATCAGTACTGAGTTAACAGTGCGATTACACCAGTTCTGCAATCACCTGCGCCAGCGCAGCCCGATTTGTCCATGACCACAGGGTATGTTCTGCTACCGCCAGATCCTCCCAACAGCTTTGGTCATGCTCGGACGAGTCTAACTTGACCGGGCACCGCGCCGGGAGTTCCAGTGAGAAAAAATGCTCAATATTCTCTACCACACCCGGACCATACAAGTGGCGGTACTCAGGCAGAATCCGAAAGGACTGGCTGAAACACCAGTCACGCCAGCCCGAAACTCTCTGGAGGCCAGTCTCTTCAAACACTTCACGCTGGGCTGCCTGGACAGGGGTTTCACCACCCCAGTTCAGACCACCCGTCACCGATTGCCAACAACCGCTTCGTATCCGCTGCAAGAGTAATGTCTCGCCGGCCACAGTATAGATAACTACCAGGACCGATTCCGGTCGCTTGTAGCGCACCGGTGGCAACAAAGCCTTTGCACTCACCCCATGGCCGTCCCGTCGGGGCGCACCGGGGTAGCACGGCGAAGACCCAGCTCCCGCAACTGATCATTGTCGACATCGCCCGGGGCTTCGGTCAACAAACAGGATGCCTTTTGTGTTTTGGGGAATGCAATCACATCACGTATCGAGCCTTCACCAGCCACCATCGAAACAATCCGGTCGATACCGAAAGCGATTCCACCGTGCGGCGGTGCCCCGTATCGCAATGCATCAAGCAAAAAACCAAAACGGGTTTGCGCCTGCTCCTCATCAAGACCTAAAGCTGCAAAAACTTGCTGCTGGATTGCCCTTTGATGGATGCGGATTGAGCCGCCACCAATCTCGGTGCCATTTAGCACCATGTCATAGGCGCGCGATCGGACGGCTCCTGGGTTGGTCGCCAGATGAACCTCATCTTCGGTGTGCGGCGCCGTAAACGGATGGTGGAGCGCTACCCAGCGCCCGGCCTCGGCATCTTCTTCAAGCAGTGGAAAATCAACCACCCAAAGCGGTCGCCAGCCTGGCGTAACGAGATCAAGATCATGGCCAAGACATATCCGAAGCGCACCAAGTGAATCGTTGACGACCCGCTCGCGGTCTGCACCAAAAAACAACAGGTCGCCATCTTCAGTACCGACGCGGTCGAGTAGTTCGCTAACTACAGTTTCGGGCAGGAATTTTAGTATCGGCGACTGCAACCCGCCGATGCCATCGCTGAGTTTGTTGACCTTGATATAGGCAAGTCCACCGGCACCGAACTGTTTAACCAACTCGGTATAACTATCGATCTGTTGCCGACTGAGGGAGGCGCCACCTGGGACGCGCAACACGGCTACCCGACTCCCAGGCGTACTGGCTGGGCCCGCAAACACCTTGAATTCAACCTCAGCCATCAGATCGGCCACATCGACCAGTTCCAGTGGGATACGAAGATCTGGTCGATCAGTACCGAAACGGCGGACAGACTCTGCATAAGTGAGCTTTGGAAGCGGATCTGGCAGATCGATTTTTAAAACGCTTGAGAAGACTTCACGCATCATGCCTTCCATAGCGCTCATGACGTCTGCTTCATCAATGAAGGACATCTCGATATCAAGTTGAGTGAATTCGGGTTGACGATCAGCCCTTAAGTCTTCATCACGGAAACATCGAGCTACCTGGTAATAACGCTCAAATCCCGAGACCATCAACATTTGCTTGAATAATTGCGGCGACTGGGGCAATGCAAAAAACTGACCGGGCTGCACCCGGCTCGGCACCAGATAGTCACGCGCCCCTTCAGGGGTAGACCGGGTCAGCACCGGAGTTTCTATCTCGACAAAATCCCGCTCATCGAGATAATGACGTAATGCTCGTATCAAGCGATGACGCAACCGTAGGTTGCGTTGCATACGCTCGCTGCGAAGGTCCAGATAACGGTAACGCAAGCGCACCGCTTCACCAGTCTCGGCATCCTCGATCTGAAAAGGCAGGGGATCGGCACTATTCAAAATAGTGAGTTTCAACCCTAATACTTCGACAGCGCCAGTCGGTAGATCTAGGTTGCGGGTACCTTCCGGGCGTAATCGGACTTTGCCGGTAACGCGCAGCACATACTCATTGCGTACCGTTTCGGCCAGAGCAAATTGTTCGGCCCGATCTGGGTCAAACACAACTTGTACCAGGCCGCGCCGGTCACGTAGATCGACAAAAATCACACCGCCGTGGTCGCGTCGGCGCTGAACCCAGCCACACAACACGACTTCACGATCGACAAAGGATTCTTCAAGCTCGCCACACAGGCAATCACGTTGTTCTGATTTCACGTTGTTTCCTGGTGTCACAGATGTCCCCTGCAAAAGCCGTCAGGCCGACTCAGAGGTGGAGGAGGACGTGCTCTTTTTTCCGCTATCAGATTTTCCCGTCGAAGAAGTCGTTTCAGACGATTTTGAAGCGGTAGAGGCCTTGGATTCTGACTCTTTGCCGCTCGTGTCAGGTTTCCCTTTTTTAGAGGAATCAGTCTTGGTGCCGTTAGTTTTCTCTTTTTGCTTGCCCGAATTTTTAAAATCGGTTTCGTACCAACCAGTGCCCTTCAAGCGAAAGGCGGCGGCCGAAACCTGCTTGAGCAAAGAGGCTTCGCCACACTCCGGACAAAATTTCAGCGGCTCATCTGACAACTTCTGCAAAGCTTCCAGGCGATGATCGCATTGTTGACAGACATACTCGTAGATTGGCATGGGCAGATTCCAGAAAACAGGGCTAGGCTGACTGACTCATAACGAGCAGCAGAACCTCTAATTATACCTTCTGCTGGGACGGTACTTAAGTATCTATCTCGGATGCTTTGCTGAAAAGCCTGACTTTAGCCCCAGCCAGCATCCCAGCGAGCTGGCGTCGGATCATCCACAGGCACGCAAGGGACGGCAAGACCATAACCGCGGTAATCACGAAGAAAATGCCCCAGTCGCCGTCCAGCCAGTCCACCAAAGAGCCTGAAGATGACGCGAACAGCGTCCGCCCTGCGGTACCGATTGAAGCTAACAGAGCGTACTGGGTCGCGGTATAAGTTCGGTCGACCAGCATCGAGATAAATGCCACAAATGTCACCGTGGCAAAAGCGCCTGTCAGATCATCCATCACCACGGCCAGGGCAAAAAGCCCTTCCGATTTCCCGGACCACGCCAACACCGAGAACAACAAATTGGTTAAGGCCATCAGAATTCCAGATAGGAACATCGCGCGAACCAGGCCTACCCGGGCGGCAAAAAGCCCGCCCAACAACGTAAAGAGCACTGTAGTAACCCAGCCGATGCCTTTGGAATAAAAGGCGATATCGGTTTTTGAAAAGCCAATTTCCTTGTAAAAAATGATCGACATTCGGCCCAGAAAAGCCTCGCCGATCTTAAAAAGGAAGATAAATCCCAATACAGCCAGGGCGATGGCAACCCCATTACGTCGGAAAAAACTTGCTAATGGAGCAATCAGGGTCCCACCCAGCCAGGTCACTAGCCCCGCAAGCAGTCCGCTGAAGTGCAGCCGCGAGCGAATCAGTGTGTCATCGTGCGATTGTGCCGCGGCACGATCTACCGGCGGTGACTCGGACACAAACATCAAGGCGATATTACAGGCGATCACGACCATACCTAATGCCAGGAATGTCGCCTGCCAGTAGTTTGCGACGCCCGCGTTCTCAAAGGCCTGCGCAGTTGTCAGTGCAGCAACACCACCGAGTTTATACCCAGTCCACCACCCTACGACGGCCACCGCAGCTCCTGCCGCCATCGCACTGCCTTCAGTCGAATTCACCTGTTCGATACGAAGTGCATCAATCGTGATGTCCTGAGTCGCCGAAGCGATAGCAATAACCAGCCCGATAGTGATGACCCCAGCCAATCCAGCAACCGGGTCGGATCTACTCCAGATGACCAGGCAGATCAGAATCACCGACTGCATTAAAACTATCCAGGCGCGACGGTGACCCAGCCGAGCCGTCAGCCAGGGTATGCGAATCCGGTCGATCAGCGGCGCCCACAGGAAATTGATCGCATATACCCCAAAGATCAACCCAGCCCAGCCGATCGTGCTACGGCTGAGGCCATCTTCCTTCAGCCACAGACTAAGAGCACTTCCAATGAGTACCCAGGGGAAACCACTGATTAACCCCAGCAGACCAATACGGGCCATGCGCCGATCGAGGTAGATACCGAAGGTCTCAGCGAAAGACTGAGTCCCACCTTGTACCGTCTTGCCAGAGTTCATGTCAGCTTACCCCCCTGCCAGACGCCCTGAATAACGACATCTGAGGATTCGGGATAATCACGGTTTGGCGCGTAGCCAACGATCGCTGACCCGATAGTCAATAATGAGTGGCGCGTGATCTGAGAACCGCTCCGTCTTGTATATATTGACGGCATAGGCCCGCGCGGCAATCAGGGGTGTGGCGATCTGGTAGTCGATGCGCCAGCCCACGTTCTTTGCCCAGGCTTGGCCTCGGTTCGACCACCAGGTGTACTGGTCTTCGCCGGGCTCCACCAGACGGAAAACATCGGTCATGCCTCCATCGGTAAACCACCAGTCCATCCACATGCGTTCATCTGGCAAAAATCCTGAGTTCTTCCGATTACCGCGCCAATTCTTAAGATCGATCTCCTTGTGGGCGATGTTGATGTCGCCGCAGATTATGTATTCGCGCCCGCTGGCGGCGAATTTCTTTAGTATCGGCTTCATGCGTTCCATCAGCTCATATTTAAACTGCTGACGTTGATCACCGCTGGAGCCTGAAGGCAGGTATAGCGATACCACGCTGAGCCGCCCGTAATCCGCCTGAACCCAGCGGCCTTCACTATCTAAATCTTCCCAGCCCAAACCCTCATGGATCTGATCTGGCTTGCGCCTGCAATACAGGGCCACGCCACTGTAACCGGGACGTTGTGCATCCACGTAAGCCGTGGTGTAACCGGTTGGGTAAAACTGCTCGCCCGCACGCTTGGCGCTCTGGGCCCGAGTTTCCTGCAAACAGACAAAGTCTGCCTTTTGCTTTGCCAGCCACGCGAAAAATCCTTTGCGTTCTGCCGCCCGTATACCATTGACGTTAACGGTTATTATTCGCACCTGTGAAATCCTCTGAATCCAACTTTCCAATCAATGACGTCAACCTCTAATACCGAGCACTCTTTTTTGCAGTTTGCACTCGATGCGGGAGTATTGCGTTTTGGGGAGTTTACCCTCAAATCTGGTCGGGTCAGCCCGTACTTCTTTAACGCCGGCCTATTCAATAGTGGTGCGGCACTGTCGACGCTCGCAAGCTTCTACGCAGCAGCCCTGCACGAGGCCGAGCCCACATCTTTTATGCTATATGGCCCAGCCTACAAGGGTATACCGCTCGCTGCAGCCACTGCGACCGCACTAGCCAACGAATACACGCGTGACATCCCCTTCGCTTTCAACCGCAAAGAAGTAAAGGATCACGGGGAAGGCGGGCAGCTTGTTGGAGCCCCACTCAAGGGAAACGTGGTAATCATTGACGACGTGATCACCGCCGGTACATCAATACGGGAATCGGTCGAACTCATACACAATGCAGGCGCGACCCCCACAGCGGTGGTGATCGCATTGGATCGGGAGGAAACCATTACCGAAGATGGTGATTCGGCAGTCGATGTTGTAACTCGCGAACTCGGTCTGCGGGTACATACCCTGGCCCAATTTAGCACTTTGCTGGAGTTTCTCCCGACGCGACCAGGCCTCAACAAATATCTGGATGCATTACGGGCGTACCAGGCTCGCTACGGCAAAAAAGAACTGGCCGGGTAAATATACGCTTCGGGCTGGACAGCCGCTGCTGGCCGATAACTTAAACGGTCTGCAACGGTGCGAGCGCGTTCAGAAAACTACTCGGCCGGGGTAAATTCAAAAGTCTGCCCACCTACCGACGCCTCATACATGAGTCCGCCGATAGCCATGGTAAAAATGGCAACCCCATTCGAATAGGCTGCATCTGCGGATGCGCCAGCCGTAGCCGCAATGGCCGACACCTGGGCGCTAAACTCCGCTTTCTCTTTAATGAAGCGCTCAAGAGCATCTTTTTCCCCAAAAAAGATCAACTCTGCGTAAGCCTGTCCACCAAGTTGGAGCCCGTAGGTCAATTGGTAAAGTTTTGATTCACCGATGTACTTACCTTTCTCGTACACCTGCCCCGAACCGTAGGCGCCGCCTACACCGATAGCCCCTTTGTAAATCTTGGGGAATACGGCATACCCATAAGCCTGATCAAAAAACTCCTGAAGCCCTTGATCAGACTTTAGAAACAGTGCAATGGTTTCCGTAACCTCCTGTTCGGAGGTTGGCTGATCCTTTTTATTGGGCAACCAACCCGCATGAGCTGGCATAAGGAGCACGCTTGAGGCCACTAATGTCGCTATGGTGTAGAAAAATAATCGCGTCATTGTCATTAATCCTTTCATCTAATGGTTATTTGTTTGCCCAGTAATTATCCATCCTGAAAGTTCATCTGCAATAGCCTGCCTCAATCTTCTTCGGGCGAGTCGTCTAATGCCTCAACCAAACCGTAAAAAACCTCAAAATTACGGTTGGAACGCTCAAACAATTTCTCAAAAAACTCAACCCGATCATGATATACACCGATTGACGCCAATTTCGCGTTGTTGAGATTATCATCGAACCAGTTACCCCAGTTATTAGCGTCACCGGCACGCCGCATCTCGTTGTAATCGGCCTGCAACTGATCGAACACGGCAAGCTTTCGCCAGCGCATCTTCTCAATCGAAAGTCCCTCCAGATATAACACTTGCAGATCACTGCGCGCACTTCGAATCAGGTCGATGACTGCGTCTCGCTGCTTCTGGAACTTTTCAAGACGCGGCACATCTGCCTGGCGCCCATTGAACATCAGCCAACGTCGCATACCTTCACGTTCAACAAAAGTGGCAAACGATTCGTTGAATGTCGTGTCATCCTTGATATAGATTCGTTCATGTGCGAGTTCGTGGAACACCAGCCCAGCCAAATCCGTATCAGAGTAACTCAGCACTGAACTCACAACTGGATCTGAAAACCAACCCAGAGTCGAATAGGCTGCAACCGGGCCGACTGATATATCAAACCCCTGCGCGGTCAGGCTATTTGCAAAAGCCACGGCATCAGCTTTACTGAAATATCCCTGGTAGCCGACGCAGCCCGCAATCGGATAACAGAAAAGTTCCGGCTCGACAGAGAATTCTGCGGCAGCAAATACATTCCACATGACAAAGTCACGCTCAATATCAACGTAACGCCGGTAACTGCGATTTGCCGGAAGCGCCAGAACATTAGCCGCGAACTGGCGAACGCTTTCAACCAGAGTCAGTCGTTCGCGGATAACCTCCGATGTTTTCGGGTCAGCCAGTACCTCGCCAATCGGTCGACTATGCCAGAGCAACTCTGACTGTCCGATAGTCGCCTGAGTGTAAAAAGCGACACTTTGGCACCCACTTAGCAGGAAAAATGAAACCATTCCTGGCAACCAACAATGTCGATAATTTAGTCTCGAGATAGCCAGACCCCATAGCAACAACCAAAATCTTGGCATCGAAACAGTTTTTCTCATCAGACCGAGGAATAATTGCTATCGTAGCGGAAATGGAGCATTGTCTTGGGCCACAGTGTACCTTCCAACGGGCTGACAACCACCGCTGAACTCCAACCAGCAATAAACCAAATGCTCCGGCACACTTGGTAGCCTGCCAGAGCAGGAATAGAATCACATTCTCATAACTGCGCTGCTTTACCCAATCGATTTAGCCCTAATGTCAGATCCTTGCAAACACCTTGAGTGCTACCTGGTCGGTGGCGCTGTACGCGATACCCTGCTAGGACTTTCAGAATCGGACCGTGACTGGGTAGTCATCGGCTCCAGTCCGAACGAGATGCGCCGGCGCGGGTTTCGTACCGTGGGCAAGGATTTCCCAGTATTCTTGCATCCGCATACTGGTGAGGAGTACGCCCTTGCCCGACGTGAGCGCAAGACCGGACCGGGTTATACCGGATTCACCACAGATAGCCGCGCTGATGTCACTCTGGAAGAAGACCTTTCCCGGCGTGATCTGACCATTAACGCGATAGCGCAGGATGCTGACGGAACGCTGATTGACCCCTATGGCGGAGCCGCGGACCTTGCGGATGGTGTGCTGCGCCACGTCTCCACCGCCTTTGTCGAAGACCCACTGCGAGTGCTGCGTGTCGCCCGCTTTGCGGCGAGATATCAGAACCAAGGTTTCACCATCGCCCCAGAAACTCTGGATTTAATGAAAGACATCTGCCACTCGGGCGAGATAGATGCGCTGGTGGCCGAACGCGTCTGGCAGGAAACCTGCCGGGCGCTGACAGAGCCGGTACCGGCTGAATTCATCCGGGTATTGCGTGCCTGCGGTGCCCTGGCCCGAGTGTTCCCGGAAATCGATAGCCTTGAAGGTGTGACTCAAAGAGCCGACTTTCACCCTGAGGGAGACGCCCTTACGCACACGCTCATGGTGCTAGATGCAGCAGCCCAGATATCTGCTGATACCAAAGTCAGGTTCGCTGCGCTGGTACACGACCTGGGTAAAGGCGCCACACCAAAGGACCAGTGGCCGCGTCACATTAAGCATGAACACCGCGGCGTACACCTGGTCAAAGCACTATGTCAGCGACTTGGGGTACCCAATGATCATCGTGATCTTGCGATTCTCGTAACCGGGCAACACTTGCTGATGCACCGGCTGGACGAATTGCGCCCTGAGACTGTGCTCAAACTTTTGAACCGGCTTGACGCTTTTCGCCGTCCTGAGCGAATCGAATCTTTTGTGTTGGCCTGCGAGGCAGATTCCCGAGGCCGGGGCAATGCTCCAAAGGGACCTTATGTCCCAGCGCAACTGCTCAATGACTATTTCAACGCAGCCCGAAAGATTGATCTTTGCGACCTTGCCGATTCAGGCCTTGATGGCACCGCGAGAGGTAATGAAGTAGAGCGACGCCGTACTGAGGCGATCAGTACCATGCGCCCGAACCGCACAAAAGCCGATTAGTCTTACGGATTACCAGAATAGAATCAGCAGCCAGGCACCCAGGATCAATCGATAGAGCGCGAAGGGCAGCATACCCACCTGTGAGATAAATCTAAGGAACAACGCCACCACTGCCCAAGCACTGACAAATGCAACAGCCACGCCAAGCGCAAAGATCTCCCACTGGATCGCCTCAGACGATTTAACCAGTGTTATCCCCTTGAAACTGCCAGCCGCAATAATGATGGGAACCGCCATCAAAAATGAAAAACGCGCAGCTGCCTGGCGCGACAGGCCGAGCATTAATCCCGCGGTCATGGTGATCCCCGAACGCGAGGTTCCAGGAATCAGTGCCAGCGCCTGAAAGACGCCAATCAGCAGCGCATCTTTCAGGTTAAGATCTTGCATGGCCCGCCGGCGAGATGCCTGATGGTCTGCCCACCACAGCATCAGACCAAAGAGGATCGTAGCACTCGAAATTACTAGTGGGTCTCGCAAAAAGTCCTCTACTACCTCATCCAACAATGCGCCCGCCACCACGGCCGGCAAAGTGGCAATAATCAACAACCACCCCAGATGGCTGTTCTGTGAGCGGCCAGCGCTCCCCCACTGACGCAGCCAGCCACCAGCGATATTGATCAGATCGTTGCGTAAATAACCCACCACCGCGAGCAGTGTTCCCACGTGCATGGCCACATCAAATACCAGCCCCTGATCAGGCCAATCTGCCAGGATTGGCAACAGCACCAGGTGTGCAGAACTGGAGATCGGCAAAAACTCGGTTACGCCTTGTACGAGCGCAAGCCAGAATGCCTGTGCCGGTTCAATCATAGACTGGCGGTGCGATCACGCAGGTCAAATCCCATCAGAGGGTGCTCCACTGCCTTACCGAACGCCATGACCTTGCACGCCTCCCCCATCTGCGACGGCAGCACCAAGTGCTTGATCTGTGTAGCCCTTGCCAGAATTGCTCTTTCGTCATCATCGTCGCGTGGCGCTGCCAATTCCATCAGGCCCAAAGACAACAAATAGGCCTCCTGGCTGGTATAGCCCAACAACTGCAGACCAGCCTCACGGCCGGCATCTGCCAAAGCCGAGAAATCCACATGACAGGTGATGTCCTGCAGACCTGGATATAAAAAAGGGTCATCGTGCACACGGTGTCTATAGTGACAACGCAGTGTCCCGCAGGTGCGCTGTGACAGGTAGTACTCATCACGTGGAAAGCCGTAATCAAAAATGAGGGCAACGCCTTGCTTCAGGCAAGACGCCAGTGCCCGTATCCAGGCATGGGCCCGCGGGCACACCTCAGTAACATAGCCCTCGGCCAGTTGGTACCTTTGCGCCACCTGCGCCTCCATTCCATCTGCATCCAGATCATCCATCCAACTCCAGGCAAACACATCTCCATCCAGACGCACTCCCGCACGTTCAAGCTGGCCACCTTCAACGCGAAACCGGGTTACTGGAAACGCATCCACCACTTCATTGGCCAGGATCAGTCCATTAAAAGGTGATTGCGGTAGTGTCTCCTGCCACTGCAGCGTTACCCCGTACCGCTTGCATAAAGGGGTCAACCGTTCCTGCTGGCGTTGGCGCAGATCAGGGCTGATTTCCACGATGTTGTACTGTGAGGGCAGCCGACCGCTTTGGGCCAGCGTGGTGATCAACGTCTCGGCAAGTGCCCCACTACCGGCACCGAACTCAAGCACCATCGCATCAGGGATCGCTGCGAGAATCTGCTCTGCCTCACGAGCCAGACAGTGTCCGAATAATTCCCCCACCTCCGGCGCAGTGACAAAATCACCGTCTTCACCGAATTTGCGAGCGCCAGCTGCGTAATAACCTAGACCCGGCGCATACAGGGCGGCTTCCATGTATTGATCAAAAGGCAGCACGCCACCGGCCAACCTGATCAACTCACGGATATACCTAGAAACGGCGGCGTTGTGTACCAAAGCGGCCGGGTCCAAGTCCGGCCAAACCGAATTCTGTATTTTATTATCGCTAACCACCGTCGAATCTTTCATCTACTGCGCACTACACAGCTACGATTTCCTTTTTTTCTCTTGAGAAAAATTGAGGCCTGATCTTTCAATATTCACTCGTATAATCAAGCGAATGAAGTGAGGCCCCACTTTATACACCACATAACGGCTAATCCACTCAAAGCGTAAACAGGCATCTACCCAAAGCGCGTCTTAAAGGAGTTTGATTAGACAGACAGACAGAACTTCTGTCAAAGTCACACGAATAACTACAGTTCAGCCAAGAAACGGTATATCGACACGTTGACTTCATCTCCCAAACAGTAGACTTTCGACAGAAGTTTTAAGAAATCAACACAATCGGCACTGCTATGAGTAGATCTGAAAATTCTTCGAACACAAAGGCCGTGCTGATCACTGGCGGAGCGCGTCGCATCGGTGCAGCAATCACGCGCCTGTTGCATGCAACAGGCATGGACGTGATTGTTCACTATCGCAACAGCGCTGATGCCGCCTTGGCTTTGCAAGAAGAGTTGCATGCGCACCGTCCAGGATCAGTGACACTGTGCCAGGCCGACCTGACGAACTCCGGCGCTTGCGAAACACTGACGCAATGCGCCCACCAGGCCTTTGGCCGTCTTGATGCCCTGATCAACAATGCCTCAGCTTTTTACCCGACCCCAGTGGATAGAGCGACTGAGGCCGAATGGGAAGATTTGTTTGCGGTTAATCTCAAAGCACCATTTTTTCTGGCACAGGCATGTGCACCGATGCTGGCCATGCAAAGTGGCGCCATCATTAATCTCGCGGACATTTATGCAAAAAGGCCATTAGCACAGCATCCGATCTACTCAGCAGCCAAGGCCGGATTGATTTCCCTGACTCGCTCGCTGGCGCGCGACCTTGGCCCGGAGATTAGAGTCAACGCCATCGCGCCTGGTGCTGTACTCTGGCCCGAAACAAGGGAATCCGATGAAAATCAGGATGAGATCGTGCAGCGTACACCACTGCGACGGCTGGGTAGCCCTCAAGATGTCGCGCGTACCGTGCGTTTCCTGCTCCGGGATGCACCCTTTATCACCGGACAGGTCATTAATGTAGATGGTGGCCGCTCGGCAGTACCCTGACCTTTTTCCTGTTCAGAGCTTCAGATCAGTCAGTTCAAGCAACTGGCCCTGGCACACCGACATCGCACCCCACAACTCGTGATAGCTACACCCACTAACAGGATCGCAGACATCGGGAAGCACCAGACTGAGCGGCTTGAGCACGTGGGCATACTTCAGTATCTCCCGACGCGGCACATCCATCCCCTGGTCATAAAGGACGCTGTCGCCGTATAACAACAGGTCGATGTCAATCGGTCGCGAGGTCAGGTTATCCTTGGTGCGCTGGCGACCCTGGCAAGCCTCAATATTATGCAATTGCTCCACCAACCCATGAACCGGACAATCACTATTAAACACCCCAACCAGATTTAAAAAGTACGGCCCGTTAAAACCAACGGCATCGCTTTTGAATACGGGCGAGAAAAATATGTCAGGGTAAAGAGTTCGCAGGTGCGTTACTGCAATACGAAGATTAGTTTCGCGCTCAATATTACTCCCCAAGCTGACAACAACCGGCCACATTCAGCGACTGCCGCGCTCAATCTCAACGCCTACATCACCCGCCCCAGTGACTGCACCACGTTTGTTGATACGCACGCGACACCACTTTACACCGAACTCCTCGGATAACAGTATCGCGATACCATCGGCGAGTGTTTCTACCAGATTCGCCTCGGCTTCACGTACATAGGTGCTCACCCGTTTAGCTACGTCCTTATAGCTAAGGGTATCGGCAAGCACATCGCTGGCAGCTGCTGCCTTAATATCCCAGTCCATATCCAGATCAATAATCAGTTTCTGGGTGATCTGTCGCTCCCACTCCCAAACCCCGATCACGCATTCAACCACCAAACCATGTACAAAAATCGTATCCAATGCGTTTCTCCTTATCGGCCGGCTGTATCCAACCGCAGTTTATACTTTAGCCGGTACTGACCCAAACCCCAGTGTAATCTGCTGACATGGAATACCTGCTTTTCTCACTTGCTGGATATCTGATGGGATCGATATCAAGCGCTGTGCTGGTCTCGCGACTGATGCATCTGCCTGACCCGCGTAGCGACGGCTCCGGTAACCCGGGCGCCACTAATGTCCTGCGCCTTGGTAATAAACCGGCAGCAGCACTCACCCTTGCAGGCGATGTCCTCAAAGGGGTATTGCCGGTGCTGGCCGCGTACTGGTGGTCAGGGGAGCCACTGATCATCAGCCTGGCTGGCGGTGGGGCTTTTGTTGGCCACCTGTTTCCAGTCTTTTTCGCTTTTAAGGGTGGCAAAGGCGTAGCAACTGCGTTGGGTATTTTTGGTGCCATCAATCCGCTAGTAGCCCTGGCCCTAGCCCTGACCTGGCTGGGTGTGGCTGCGATATCCCGCTACTCGTCGCTAGCTGCACTCGTCAGTGCGGTAAGCGCGCCAGTGTATACCTGGTGGATTACTGAAGAACCGACTTATGCAACTCTTGCCACGACACTGGCCCTCATCCTGGCGTGGCGCCACCGAAAGAATATTCGCCAGTTGGTCAATGGGACCGAGTCACGTATCGGCAAGAAAAACTAGGCAGCGGCCTTTTTCAGATCGGGAAGGTCGGCGAGACTCCATCTTGCGCGCACAGAAAAATCCAGACCCTCATGCTGGCCGGCCTGCAACCTGAGACTACCGGCGTAAGCGATCATAGCGCCGTTATCGGTACAGAACTCGAGCCGAGGGTAGTACACAGCCTTACCACAGGCTATTGTCATCGCGTTTAGGCGCTGACGTAACTCTTCATTGGCGCCCACCCCACCGGCGACCACCAGTCGGCGCCTGTTGGTCTGCTCCAGAGCCCGACGGCACTTGATTACCAGGGTATCAACCGCGGCATCCTGGAATGCGCACGCAATATCGGCAATAGTCTGCTCATCCAGCCCTCCTTCGGGTACCGCGTTTCGGGTATAGGTCTTTAGACCACTAAAACTAAAATCCAATCCAGGCCGGTCTGTCATGGGCCGGGGGAAACGCCAACGCGTCGAATCACCGTTGCGAGCAACTGCAGCGATAGCTGGGCCGCCGGGATAACTCAGCCCCAGCAGTTTCGCGGTCTTATCAAAGGCTTCACCCACTGCATCATCCAAAGTACTGCCCAAAAGCCGATAACGGCCAACACCAAGGACGTCCACCAGCAACGTGTGCCCTCCTGATACCAATAGTGCAACAAACGGAAAGGTCGGGGGTTCGTCTTCGAGCATGGGCGCCAACAGGTGGCCCTCCATGTGATGAACGCCTAAAGCCGGAACCTGCCAGGCCCAGGCCAGGGCACGTCCAAGCGCCGCACCCACCAGTAATGCCCCAGTAAGGCCTGGCCCCGCGGTGTAGGCTATCCCATTGATATCACACCCGGGCACAGCCGCTGTTTTTAGAACCTGGTGCACCAGCGGCATCAGCACACGTACATGGTCTCGAGCAGCAAGCTCGGGCACCACACCACCGTAAGGCGCGTGAATGTCAACCTGCGATGCCAAAGCGTGGGAACGCAAGCCTCGCTCGGTATCAAAAACCGCAGCGCCAGTGTCGTCACAAGACGTTTCTATACCCAAAACCAGCAATGTGATGCCCCACAGGCGCAAAGCCTGAATAATCTCGCATAAAATACGATTGCTTGAAGATGTGAATTATATCGACCTACGCTTGATCTTTTCGCCAAGTCCGATTCCGAACGAGTACCCCGCTTATGGCCCAATCTTCTGTCCCTGACTTGAGGTTGTCTGCTAGCATGCGCCCACAAGATCAGGGCATGACATGTACTTTTGCGCATTTTCTGAGTAGAATACGCGACCTTTTTGATTGCCCGGAGAGCAGTCTATGCCTTCAGTGAAAGTCCGGCCGGATGAGCCGTTTGACGTAGCCCTACGACGTTTCCGTCGCGCCTGCGAAAAGGCCGGTGTCTTTACCGAATCGCGCAGTCGCGAGCACTACGAGAAGCCAACCACCATACGCAAACGTGACGGCGCGGCTGCTGAGAAGCGTGAGAAGAAGCGCCTGGCCCGTCAGAACCCCTCCCGGATGCGCGCTCATTAAGTCCGCCTCCCCTACGTCCTAGTTAATTTCCAGTTTTTTTGTGACCACGCTCAAAGAGCGCATCGTCGCCGAAATGAAAGAGGCGATGCGTGCTAAAGAAGCCGTACGGCTTGACACCATTCGCCTGTTGCGCGCTGCGATTCAGCGTCGCGAAATAGATGAGCGTGTCGAACTCGGCGATGAAGAAGTCCTGGCAGTGATCCAGAAAATGATCAAGCAAGGTCGCGATTCCATCACCCAATTTGAGCAAGGAGCGCGAGACGACCTGGTTCAAAAAGAAGCCACCATGCTGGCGGTGCTCGAAACCTACCTACCGGAACAACTCGCTGAAGGTGAACTCACCGAATTGATCAATAAGGCTCTGAATGAAACCGATGCACAAAGCGTGCGCGATATGGGTAAAGTCATGGGCTGGCTCAAACCCCACGTTCAGGGGCGCGCTGATATGGGCACCGTGAGTAACGCTATCAAGCAGAAACTCTCGGCCTGAGACCCCTTCAGCCACCCTCAGCGGCCAACAGAACGTCGCAACTTAAAGATTAGGTAGAGTATGACGCTGAGTAACCCGAGCGCCATACCCTGATGGGCTGCCGCCAGAACTACCGGCACGTGCGCCAGCAGTGTACCAATACCAAGTGCGACCTGAACCGTCGCGACTCCTGCCAGTAGCAGTGCCGGCCTACGCTGACTTTCTAACTGCGGGTCGCGAACGATCCGAAAAGCCAAAACGAGTGCCAGAATGAAGGTGGAGATCGCCAGCACCCGATGATTGAACTGCACAGTCGGTATGTTCTCAAAGAAGTTGAGCCACGCAGGATCAAGCACGATATAACCCGGCGGAATCCATTGGCCGGCCATCAGGGGGAAGGTATTGAAGGCGTGTCCAGCCTTCAGGCCAGCAACGAAGCCACCCGACAACACAGTGATCAATGCCAAAAATCCCAGGCCCCTGGCTGCACGACGAACAGCAGTTGCTACAGCAGGTGCCGGCCGATGCTCAAGCAGACCGAATGCAACCCAGAGCATATAAAGGTAGATCAAAATGGCGGCGCCAAGATGGGCGACCAGGCGATACTGGCTGACCTGTGGCACGTCGATCAGTCCGCTTTTCACCATGTACCAACCGAGTAATCCCTGCAGGCCTCCCAGCATGAACATTATGATCAGATGCGGCGCCAGTGCTGGCGGCAAGCGCCGGCGCCAGAGAAAATAGACAAACCCCAGTGCAAACACCAAGCCGATGGCCCGGCCCAGGACGCGGTGAGCGTACTCGAAGTAGAAAATGGTTTTGAACTCAGCCAGTGATATCCCAGTATTGACCTTACGGTACTCTGGATACTCGCGGTAATGATCAAATTCCTGTTCCCAGGCACTCTGGCTGAGCGGAGGCAATACCCCGGATGCGGGCTCCCATCGCACCATCGATAGGCCAGAGTCGGTTAGGCGGGTCACGCCCCCAAGGACCACCATGCAGAAAACCAGAGCACAGCACGCCAACAACCAGGACGCCACAGCGGGGTCGGGGGGGATACGTCGGCTTTCAGGCAAAGGCGTGGCCTGGGTTGAAATAGTGCTCATCTTTAAATCTACCTTGGGCGCTTCACCTCACAGACTGGGGTAGTCTACCCGGGTGAAAGGCTACGGCTCAAGAACTAGAGTCGGGAAAAACCTGAATGCTAATATCCTGCTGATCAATGAGGCATGAGAGATAATGAGCGGCAAAATTCCCCGGGAATTTATTGACGAACTGCTCGCGCGCATCGACATCGTCGAGGTGATAGACCAGCGCGTTCCTTTGAAAAAGGGCGGCAAAGATTTTAAAGCCTGCTGCCCTTTTCACAACGAGAATACCCCCTCGTTCACGGTCAGCTCAACAAAACAGTTCTACCACTGCTTCGGCTGCAACGCAAACGGCAGTGCCATCGGCTTTTTGATGGAGTTTGACCGGTTGAGTTTTGTCGAGGCGATTGAAGAACTAGCTCAGGCTGCCGGCCTGGAAATGCCTGATATCGGCCCGGAGCGTGCCCCGGATACCATCACGCCTGCCCTGCTCGATTCTTTATCCAAAGCAAATCGTTTTTTCAAAGAACAGTTGCGCAACCATGAAGAGTCAGCCGAGGTAATTGCCTACCTGAAAAAACGCGGACTCACTGGAGAGATCGCAGCGCTTTTTGATTTGGGGTTCGCCCCACCCGGTTGGGACAATCTGGTCCAGACTGCAGCCGATGATGCCAAAGTACTGGAAACCATGGCGCGGGCAGGCCTGGTCGCGACTCGACAGTCCGGAGGCTACTACGACCGTTTCCGCTCCCGTGTCATTTTTCCAATTCATGACAGTAAAGGCCGGGTGGTTGCTTTTGGCGGGCGCATCATCGGTGATGGTGAACCCAAATACCTCAACTCACCAGAAACGCCGGTCTTTCATAAAGGCTCAGAACTGTACAACCTGCACCGGGCCCGCTCGCCAATCGCTCAGCAAGGCCATTCTTTGGTAGTCGAGGGATATATGGATGTAGTTGCCCTGGCCCAGTACGGCATCGACAACGCAGTTGCCACACTGGGTACTGCAACCACAACCGCTCACCTGCAACGGTTGTTTCGCCTCGCACCCTCGATCATCTTCTGTTTTGACGGCGACCAGGCGGGCCGTGCAGCGGCCTGGCGGGCCCTGGAAACAACCCTACCGGAACTGGGCGGCGGCAGACAGGCCAGCTTTCTTTTCCTGCCCGACGGTGAAGATCCGGACTCCCTGGTACGCAAGGAGGGGGCGCAAGGCCTACGTGAGCGGGGTGCCAATGCCAAGCCACTACCCGATTTTCTGTTCGAAAAACTCGCCAGCGAAACAGACCTGACGCGGATGGACGGCAAGGCACGGCTGGTGGAATTAGCCAGGCCCCTGCTGGCCAGAATTCCTGAGGGTCCGTTGCACGAACTAATGCTCCAACAGCTGCACGAGCAGACCGGGGTCCGCTCATCGGGAGCGACTCCCCTTCCTGTCTCGAGGCACCAATCTCGCCCAAAAAGCAATACTACTCAGCGGTTGACGCCAATGGCGACCGCTATCAGTCTTTTGATGCAGCGGCCAGGGCTCGCTGCAGCGCATAGCCTGCCTGAGCATCTCGACCCACAAACAACAGACCCCGGAGTGGCTCTGTTGAAACAGCTCCATGAGATTGCCGCATCTAACCCAGAGCTGACCACGGCAGCGCTGATTGAGCGTTTCCGGGACACCAGTGACGCGGGCATTCTTGAAAAACTGGCAAGTAAAGACCATCTACTAGAGCAGGAACAATTCTCACCGTTTTTCGCCGAAACCCTGGTCACGCTGGAGGACCAAGCGCTGGCCCAGTCAATCAATAAGCTGGTAGCGCGTGCCGCCCAGGAGGACCTCGATGAAGACAGCAAAAGCCGTCTTGCCGACCTTTATCGTAAGCGCGCAAAATTGCGTCACAGTCGAGAAGACGACTGAAACGTGTGGGTTTGACGAAAAATCGCATGATATAATTGATAGGTTTTTTACCTCATTCAGCATTATTTCCAGGGGGCCTCGTGTCTACAGATAGTCAAAGCCAGCAATCCGAACTCAAACAGCTGATCATCAAGGGTAAGGAACGGGGCTTCCTTACCTACCGTGAGATTAACGATCATCTTCCGGAAGACATGAATGATACCGATCAGATCGAAACGGTGGTCAACATGATCAACGACCTTGGCATCGAGGTCTACGACGCCGCGCCAGATGCAGACTCCCTGCTACTGAAAACGGCCAACAGCGATGACGAGGAGGTAGTCGAAGAAGCCGAGGCGGTACTGACCACCGCTGTGGAAAGCGAGTTTGGTCGCACGACCGATCCGGTACGCATGTACATGCGCGAAATGGGTACTGTCGAACTGTTGACCCGCCAGGATGAGATACGCCTGGCAAAACGTATTGAGGACGGTATCAACCAAAGTGTGAATGCCATTGCCTCAGCGCCCGTGGTGATTGCTGAAATCATCCGCCTTGCCGATGAAGTAGATGCCGGAAAGATAAAACTAACCGAACTGCTGGTTCGTTTTATCGATCCCAACGCAGTGGAGGAGGAGATTCCTCAGCCCGCGCCGCCGAGTGAGGACGGCACCAGCATCGCTCCGCAGGGGCCTGATCCAGAAGAGGCCAAGGAGCGTTTCGTCAGCATCCGCAAAGGGTTTAAGAGTCTGGAGCGCTGCAAAAGTCGCTACGGTATCGGCGCCTCACAGGTAGAAAAATACCAGGACAAGCTGTCGGCTGAGCTGATGGAGATACGCCTGGCACCCCGCCAGATCGACTACCTCTCACAGGTGATGCGCGAAATTGTTGACGAGGTGCGTCGACTGGAAAGAGCCATCACCCAGATTTGTGTGCGCAAGGCACGAGTAACACGTAAAACTTTTATTTCAAAGTTCGTCGGCCGGGAAGCCGAACTTTTCTGGATCCGGAGCATGATGCGCGGGAAAGAAGGCGACAAAGATATTCTCAAAACCCATGCTCAGGAACTTGAAAGCCTGCGAAATAAACTCCAGCATCTCGAAAATATCTCGGGTATCCGTATCAAGCAGATTAAGGAAGTTAATCGACGCATGTCCATAGGAGAAGCAAAAGCCCGGCGCGCCAAAAAAGAAATGATTGAGGCCAACCTGCGCCTGGTTATCTCAATCGCCAAGAAATATACCAACCGTGGACTACAGTTCCTCGACCTGATCCAAGAAGGCAACATCGGTCTCATGAAAGCCGTGGACAAGTTTGAGTATCGCCGCGGCTACAAGTTCTCAACCTATGCCACCTGGTGGATCCGCCAGGCGATCACCCGCTCGATTGCTGATCAGGCACGTACCATTCGTATCCCGGTGCACATGATTGAGACGATAAACAAACTGAACCGCGTCTCTCGACAGATCCTCCAGGAAGAAGGTCGCGAAGCCTTGCCTGAAGAACTTGCCGAGCGCATGGATATGCCAGAAGCCAAGATTCTCAAAGTACTCAAGATCGCCAAGGAGCCGATCTCCATGGAAACCCCGATCGGTGACGACGAGGACTCACACTTGGGGGACTTTATTGAGGACAGGAACGCCGAGGCACCCGAAGAAGCCGCCTTGACCTCAGGTCTGACTGGGGCAACGGACGCCATTCTCAACAGCCTGACCGAACGCGAATCCAAGGTGATTCGCATGCGCTTTGGAATCGGGCTGAACACTGACCATACCCTGGAAGAAGTTGGCAAACAGTTCGATGTAACCCGCGAGCGGATACGCCAGATCGAAGCCAAGGCGCTACGCAAAATGCGCCATCCCACTCGATCGGAAAAACTGCGCAGCTACCTCGACTAATCAAACTAAAATTGCACAAATCCCGGGCTGATGCCCGGGATTTTTTTACCCCAAAACCAGTAACACCAGTCCAAATGTTAACTGTTAATAGGTTTTATCCATAAGGTCTTTTGGCCGGTCGAACTATAAGCGTAGCGCCAAAACACAGCGCTGATGCAAGTACCACGAACAACGCGATCCGATAAATGGTTCGCCAGAACCTGTTGGCCTTTTTCACGATTACAAAATCAGTGACATATACTATCTCGCACGCGCCATTCCCGGTATCAGTTCGTGTGGTACTGGTGCCTCGCTCAAAGTTGTTTGCCTGGTTGCGATAATTCACCAACATACCTTTGATCATGACCTGATCTCCCGGCGCAGCGCTCATAATCAGGCGATGCAAATCAATATTGTCAGTCAGCAGATGATTGTTAGACAGTTGATCATCCTTGAATTGCTTAGCCGTCTGTCGGTCGGGCGCCTGTATGAAACAGGTCCAGGGTCCGCTGTGGTAATCCATTTTGCGAAAAACATCAGACGTTACATTTTCACCCCACACGACACACAGATCCTTCACATTAAGAAAATCTTTCCACCGACGGTGATGATAGATATCGCCAAAGGAGCCGCTCTCGTAATCTGTTATAACGACGCCGTTTAACTGATAGTCATACAGTGGGGTTACGGTATAGGTCTGGGCGTTTACTTGAGTTTTAAAGGAAGGACTTTGGGTTGGTGTTTGCAGCGGCTGCGGTAGAACAGCCTGATCAAAAAAACCCGGCGCAGGCAGTCGATCTTTTTGAAAAAAAGCGATGGCCAATAATGTGAGGGCGCCAAGCAGACTTAGCTTGAAGATGCGCTCCAGTTGATCGAAAAACATACGATTGACGATCCTACTTCAGGATAAGGCGACTTTATATTCCTGGATAGTGTTACCCCCATCCACAACGATCAGTTGGCCTGTCACATAACTTGCTTCTTCACTGGCCAGAAATACAGCAACATGACCGACCTCCTCGGGAGTACCCGGTCGACCAATTGGTGTAAAAGCACCCGCAACAATCTCTTCTTCACCACTCGACGCCGTTCGAATCCACCCGGGTCCAACACAGTTGACTGTTATATTGCTTGGACCTGCCTCAATGGCCAAAGAACGGGCCATTCCGAGCATGCCGGCTTTGGCTGTCCCGTAAACCGCACTTCCTGCGATACCCACCACCGGACCGGTCACGGAAGACACATGAACGACCCGGCCATATTTACGCTGCATCATTCCAGGAAGTACCGCCCGGGTAACCAGGAACGCACTTGTCAGATTGATATCGATACCGTAATGCCATTTTTCATCGTTTACTTGATGCAGTGGTGAACTAGGCTCGTCTCGTCCGATTTGGACCATACCGGCATTGTTAATCACAATATCTACTGGCCCGAGCGTATTTTCGATTTGTTCCACCAATACATTCACAGAAGTACTATCCGTGAGATCGGCCGCCTGGGCAAAAACACCGGCTTCGATACCACCTAATTCTTCACAACGCTTGTTGATCCGATCGGTAGTCGATGTAATCGCCACCCGGGCGCCTGCGGCCTTTAACAACCCGGCCGTTGCAAACCCGATTCCCTCACCGCTCCCAGCTCCGGTTACCAACGCAATGCGACCCTTAACACCACCCATAAATCTCTCTCCCGTCATTATTGGACCTATACTTCACCTACTGCAAAATCTTAGGTCGTAAAAATCACACAGTTAAGAACGCTTATCTGACTCATGTTTCCCGAAGCGTTCAACTGCTGACACAGTGTTAACAAATATAGGCCAATAATGGTGCAATATCGTATTTTTGGCACGTTATAACAGTACGGTGTTGATTCAGTAACAGAGTTAAGCAATGAATTTTAATGGTGGGATAGGCGCTATCCAGCGCCGTATGGCGCAGACTCAAGAAGGCGTGGGCCGACGAAAGGCCACTTTTGAAGCTCTGTGCATTGCCCCCGGCCAGCATGTACTGGATCTAGGCTGTGGTGGCGGTCACCTGCTAAGAGATCTTGCTCTGTCTGTAGGGTCAAAAGGGTGCGCCGTAGGACTTGACCCCAGTGAGTCACAGATTAACGCGGCAAAAGATCTGTGCAAAGAGCTCGACAACGTGGAGTTCAGCCAGGACTCAGCGACTGAGTTGTCATTTGCAGATAACACATTTCATAGCGTCGCATCTATTCAAGTACTCGAATACATTGCTGACGTTGACGCCGCGCTAGCCGAAGTACACAGGGTTCTTAAAGCCGGTGGTCGTTTTGTTTCAGTTTCTGTTCTTTGGGACCACTGGCGCTTTCACGGGCCCGAACCGAAGCTCAATGACCAGATGCACGAGGCATTCAAGGCGAACCGCTCACACCAGATGCTGCCATTGCAAATGCCAGCCAAACTTGCCCGACATGGCTTCGTTGGCGCACAGTGCACTCCTATTGGGTTTATGAATAACTCACTTCATCACAACTCATTTGCGTGGCTTGCCTCGAGCCTTTTGTCCCATTTTGCCGAAAAACAGGGTATTCCCACGGCAGACGTCGAGCGCTGGCGCAAGCAACTGGACCAAGCCGTAGAAGACGGGCGATTTGGATTTGTCAGCATGCCTGTGTTAACCACTGCAATTGCTCGCTGACACACAAGTGCGCCCTCCATGGTTAAGATCGATCATGCGCACTACACTGATCCTTATCTACTGAGACGCCTTACATGATCCCATACCCGCCACAAGCGCTGCCTGAACAGTTATGTAACATCGAGCGGTTAGTCGATGCGTTGAAGATGCGAAATCTGGATGCTGTTGTGGTGTCTTCTCCGTACAATGTGTACTACCTATCCGGATTCAAGGGGGTTGCCCATAAGGCAGATGAGCCCCGCCCGTACGCGGTAATCCTCTCGCGCCATCAGCCAGATCACCCGATATTGGTAGTGGCTGATTACTATGTGGGCAGCCTGGTGGCTCAGCCAACCTGGATCAAAGATATTCGCGCATTTCGAGCCGTGATGCTGCCACTGGATCTGCCGGGCCGGGATGATGATCTGGAGCGGTTTTTGCCCAGCGACATCAATAACGCTCCATGGGCAGGTAATCTGCGGACCCACTACGGCAAAAACATTGCCCAATCTTGCCGCGAAGCCCTGACCGACCTTGGCGTTGGTGCTGGTCGCATTGCATTCGACGATCTCCGGTTTGGTCATCAATTGGGAATGGATGATATTGAGGTGGCAGATGGTTACGACCCCATGATGTATGCCCGCTGCGTAAAAACAACCGCTGAGATTGAGCTTCTGAAAAGAGCAACCAGTGTCAATGAGTTAGCCATCTGCCAGACCATAAAAACCTGGGCACCGGGCATGATGTGGCAGGAATTCAACCATGAGTACCATAAAGCTGTCATAGACCTGGGTGGATTTTTTCGAGACCCTGGAGCAATGGTATGGGGGCATCCTTGCTCTGGTGATTCCGCTGTCACATTGCAATCGAGGCTGGACGATTTCGAGATGAAGCCCGGCGTACATATCTTGTTCGACTGCCATGGAACACTCGATCTTTACTGTTGGGATGGCGGGAAAACCTGGGTGGTTGACGGAGAGGCAGTGGGCGACGCAAAGCAGTACGCAAGCGCTACCTCGGCAGCCGCAACGGCCGTGATGGAGGCGATGCGTCCAGGGATTAAAATCAGCGAGCTACAAAAACTTGGTCGCGCAGTGTATCGAAAAAGTGGAGCCGCAGGTGCTGACGACGTTTTGATTTTTTTTCATGGGCTGGGCCTTAGTCACATGGAACTTGAGCAGTCTAAAGCTGATGGTGCCCCCAACCATGACTGGCAGCTTGAGGCGAATATGGTGGTACCGCTACATATTCTGGTCCCCGGAGATGAGCATCACCGAATCTGGATAGAGGAAGTGATTCGGGTAACCCCTGATGGCGGCGAACCATTTTTCAGTTGGGGTCTTGACCCAATGATTACGCTCTGACGATTAAATACGGCCAGTCAAGCACCTGCGTAATCAAGATCAATTAATCCCAAAGCTTGAGGTCTGACCGTCAGGGGTTATCTTCTGGTTGAACTACTTTGATTAGCCAATCTGTTCCGGTTTTAAAGTATCTTGAGCAGCGTACGACTGGCCGAACATAGGGGTGGCTAAGTGCTTTTGTTATAATTCAAGTCGTTTCTCACTACGAAGAACACTGCGGGCCTGTAGCTCAGTTGGTTAGAGCAGTGGACTCATAATCCATTGGTCGAAGGTTCGAGTCCTTCCGGGCCCACCATTTCTTCAAGCGTAAATTATGATTAATCTCCTCGGACTCAGATTGAGGTCATAAGGTGACTGTAAGACCCGCAAAACCTCTTCGGTGTTTAATCTCGAGCCTGAATAAGCTTTTTTTGTTGAGTATGCTGGCAATTTTCTCAGCAGCTGGCGCTAGCGCGTCCGTTTCTGACTCGACCACGAACTTCATTCCGCTTAAGGTCCTTATTGTCGAATTATCTGACCTAGACTTCCGATCACATAACTTCAATGTAGGCTTCTTCGTGTGGTACGAAAGTCAGATTGATAAACCTAATTATCTCAACCGTCTCAGAGTTCTGAATGCCAAAACTGTAGAAATCTCTGATAGAGAACAATTCGCTACGGAGGATGGTGTCGTTTATCGACGCTTTGTTCGTGCAGAAATTAATCATCTCTGGGATCTTCAACACTTTCCTT
>JAAZZE010000023.1 GCA_014239255.1 Gammaproteobacteria bacterium | reverse complement strand
GACGGTTATATCTCCCCCTCGGTATACGCGGAAAAACTGAAAAGCGCCAAGGTGGTGCCAACCTGGAACTATGTCGCTTGCCAGTTCTACGGTGTACTCGAACAAGTCCCCGACCCCGAGTTGCTGGATCTGCTGGCACACCAGGTAAACGTTTTTGAACAATCCCAGGGTTCCAACTGGAAACTCGAAGATGCCCCAGCCGATTATCTGAAGCAGATGGCCAGCGCGGTGTTTGGCATCCGCTTTACGTCGGAGCGTTGCCGGGCGCACAAGAAAATCAGTCAGAATCGCCCGTCAGATCGAAGCGCAATAATCGCCTGGACGCAAACTCTGCACACCCCGTTCAAGTCACTGGCCCACTGGATGACCGACAGTGACGATACGTGATTGTGAAAACGGCTCAATAAGCAACCCCCACGGTGTCAGCCGGACACCGAAGCCAACCAGCACCAGCCAGCAACGGGTTGCGGGCTCGGATTGATAAGTTGCTGGGTGCGACCTACCTTGACTCCTATCCCGAAACGGTTTGCGTCAATATCTGTTTGGGGGACATAGAATTATTTATCGTGCGTAGAGCAGCGAAGTATTGACCTGTGTCAGGATCTAGAGTTGTTGCTGCCTGACACTAGAGATTTGCCACCGGGATTTGATCTGAATCAATAAATGCAAAGAGATCTCGGGATAGTGTCGCCCTGCACACTCTGGCGACCCGACGGCCCATGCTTTCTAAGTGTTTCTATTCATCTTTGGCTATTGTCTTTGTTTTGATGCAGCTGCTGCCAATTCAAATATCGGCGGCAGATACGAATGATGGAGGTTGTCTCTACTGCCATCAGGGGATAGAAGACTTCACTGATGGGCCAATGATGATCGTCATCAAGGCCATCGCTCAGTCGTTTAACGATCCAGGAGGCTGTGTGGTCTGCCATGGCGGCACGCCTTCGGCTACTGACAAAAATATCGCCCACACCAGTGCCCCAATAGCACTGACAGACAACGGCGGGCCCTCTGGAAGATTTCTGATCCGTAGTATCTGCAAGGTGTTTGATATTTATGTGGCACCCGGAAGCGAGTCACGATATTCCCGACTGATCTGAAGTCGCTGAAAACAAAAGCTGGGACCGGTCACGCTATGATGTTTGGACCTATACCGGCATTTACTGGCCTCCAGAACCATGGACCTGGCGGTGTAGGGCCTCGAAATCTTGAATGATTATGGTTCTTCCGTTGACGAGCGCCAGATGACGCTCTTTAAGCCGCTTAAAAAGACGGCTGACAGTTTCGGCAGTAAGACCCAGGTAATTTGCGATGTCGTAACGGGACATGCTGAGACGGAGTTCAGTACCTGAAAACCCGCGTTGCTTGAACCGTGTAGACAGACTGACAAGAAAAGCCGCCAATCGTTGTTCGGCCGTACGGCGGGAAAGCTGCAATAGCATAGACTGATCGGTGGTTATCTCCCGCGCCATCAGCCGATCCAGCTCACGTCGTAGATTAGGGAGTTTGATCACCAACTGATCGATAGAACTCAGCGGTAATTCACAAACACTACTGTGCTCGAGTGCGACCGCTGAACAGGAATAGTGATCATCAAATCCATCAAAACCGAATAATTCACCTGGCAGGTAAAACCCAGTGATCTGGTCTTCGCCGTCAGACGCTGAAATGGTTGTCTTGAAAGAGCCTGACTTCACTGCGTACAACCCCCCGAATACATCCCCAGTTTGGTAAAGAAAATTACCTCGCGCCATTGCTGAGCGCTGATCAACCATCGTCTCAAACTGCCCCATATCGTCCGGCGACAGCGCATGTGGCAGACAGAGCCCAGCCAGGGAACAGTCCCGACAAGTCAGCTTCATAGGGATATTTAAGCTAGAAGAAACAGCAACATAGAGGAATCCAACATTATTTACTAATTTCCTTACATTATAAACGGAAATATCGTTGATTCGGCAACGCGTACAAAGACCCCACCTCAACCGGTCACCTGGCAGATGATTTGCCACAAATGCGCTGTTCCTTGATGTAAGTCAAGCGCGCCACTGGCCGACTCCGTCATAACACCCGTCTTTGACGGCTCGAATCAGCCGTTTACCGACAACCAAGGCAAGGAACAAGTTATGAAGAGTTTTACAGGTGGAGAAAGAATCATATGGTGTATTTCAGCATCAATCGCAGCAGTTGCCGTGATTGCTCTGACTTTGACCGCCATAAAATGGATCAGTGCTTAGTAATATCAGTTCGAGAAGAGTTAAGTTACTCTCACCTTGATTGGATGATCCTTACAGTGAGGAGTTATAAAGGACTGAATTAATCAGTGCATGCCATACACTAATTTTTAACTCGTACACTAGTACATATGCACCGCGATACGCTGCTTAAGAGGATTTTTCTTTGTGTCGGGGCGCTTACAATGAAAGACCCATCGCAGATTTTCTGTTGCATACTTGCGGAATATGAACGATAACCGACGCGAAACGCTTCCTGTTGTCGTAACCATCGGCGAACCTGCTGGTGTGGGGCCCGAACTCGTGGTGCAACTGCTGCAGCAGGAAGTCACTGGCCCGCTGTGCATTGCTGGCGACCCGGACCTACTGCTGGAGCGTGCGGCCCTTTTGGGGTTGCCTTTGACCTTGAGCGGCGAGACGCTGGTTGCGCCTGGTGGTGAGGTAGCTGTGCTGCCGGTTAGTCTGAAAACCCCATCGCAGCCAGGTCAACTGGATGTCACCAATGCGTTTTATGTGGTCGAGATGCTTGAGCGCGCTACTGATGGTTGCCTTAAAGGTGAGTTTGCGGGTTTGGTTACGGGCCCGGTACAAAAAAGCCTGCTGATTGAGGCCGGCAACGATTTTATAGGCCACACCGAGTTTCTTGCCAAACGCGCTGGCGTAAAAACTCCGGTGATGATGCTGGCGAACGACCACCTGCGGGTCGCGTTAGTCACGATCCATATGCCGTTGGCCGAAGTTGCTTTAGCACTTACCCGCGAGCGCCTGGAGGGGGTCCTGCGCGTGGTCGATACGGATTTGCGTACGCGCTTTGGTATAGAAACACCAGCAATCGGGGTCTGCGGCCTTAATCCCCATGCGGGCGAAGCTGGCCATTTAGGCCAAGAGGAGATTGAGGTCATCATTCCGGTACTTCAAGCGTTGCGTGCGCAGGGCTTGGATCTACGTGGCCCCTTGCCGGCCGACACTGCATTTACCCAACAGTCTCTTAAAGACCTGGATGTGGTTGTCGCGATGTTTCATGATCAGGGTCTGCCTGTCATCAAGCACGCAGGATTTGGCGAGGTGGTTAACATCACCCTCGGCCTGCCTTTTGTACGCACCTCGGTTGATCATGGCACCGCGCTGGACCTGGCCGGCACCGGTCAGGCAGATGTGGGCAGCCTGATTGCCGCGGTGAGACTGGCGCAACGATTATCCAGTGACCCCTGAATCGCCCACCCTGCCCCGGCCGAGAAAACGTTTCGGTCAGCACTTTTTACATGACGGCGGCGTTATCGGGCGTATCGTTGACAGCCTCCATGCGCAATCGGGTGAAGTGCTGTGCGAGATTGGGCCAGGACAGGGCGCCCTGAGCGATCATTTGGTCGAGCTTGGCAATACCTTGCACCTGGTGGAGATAGACCGTGACCTGGCACCTTTTCTGAGCCAACGCTATATCAAACATTCGCAAGTGCAAGTACATGAACAAGATGCACTGGCTGTTAATTTGGCCGAGCTTAATTCGGACCAGCCCCTGGTAATGGTAGGCAATCTGCCCTACAACATCTCCTCGGTGCTGTTGATACACCTGCTGTCTCAGCGCGAAAAAATCAGCCGTATGCTGTTTATGCTGCAAAAGGAGGTCGCGCAACGGTTAGTGGCTAAGCCAGGCGCCAGTGAATATGGGCGCCTGAGTGTCATGGTCGGGAGACTCTTCCAATCCCGAATCCTGTTTGATGTTGGCCCCGGTGCTTTCACACCGCCACCCAAGGTGCGCTCAAGTATCGTGGAATTGCGCCCGCGCGCTGAACCCCTTGGCCCGCAGGTGCCCGATGATGCATTCGAGACATTGGTTCGCCAGGCTTTTTCGCAGCGGCGTAAAACGCTCCGAAACAGCTTGAAAGGAATCTGCTCCGAGGCATTTATCCAACAGACCGGCATAGACCCGACTGCCCGGCCTCAGACACTTTCAGCCGCCGATTACGCATGCCTGGTGTCACAGCAGCTACTCGAGACAAACAGTTAGTCAGGGGTTGTCGCGTGCTTTTCTGGTATCGATGGGTGCTTCCGGGCTGCCAAGAAGTGAGGCCATGGTGGATTCAATCCAATCCTTCGCAGCCTGATTCACCGCTCGTGGTTTTTCGCCCTCGGTAACAATAGGTGGCCCTACGCACACACGGATGACACCGGGCTTTTTCAAAAAACTGCGCCGCCCCCAGTAACGTCCCGCATCGTGGGCTACCGGTACCACCGGCACGCCCGCCTTAACCGCCAGCATGGCGCCTCCAGGGTGGTAAGCGCCTTGTTCACCCGGAGCCATGCGGGTGCCTTCGGGGAAAATCACGACCCAGCGTCCTTGTGCAATCTTCTCGCAACCCTGGCGTAACAGACGATCAAGCGCCCGTACCGGGGTCGCCCTATTGATCGCGATTGGGCTGGTGGCCGCAAGGCCCCAGCCAAAAAATGGTAGCCACAAAGCTTCACGTTTTAACGCCCAGGTCTGCGGCGGGAAGATAACCTGGAACAGGATGGTTTCCCATGCCGATTGATGTTTGGACAAAATGACGCCAGGTTGTGATGGCAAGTGCTCCAGACCTTCTACCTCGAAGCGTAACTGGCAAGTCAGCGCGAGCCACCAGCCGATAAAGCGCGCCCATAGTCCAATAATGCGCATCCGCGCTACTACCGGTACCGGCCACACGATCAGCGCGATCGGGCAAAAAAGCACCGCAGAGGCGGCCATGCCACAAAAGAACAAGATAGAGCGGACCCAGATCATGCGCCCCTCGAAACTGGCCGTTTAACCGGCTCCACTTGCCTGGCGGCACGCCTGCATGGCCAGGTCCAGCGCACCGGACAACAGGGCGTCGGTAAACGTGGCCAGATCATCATAAACCAACGCATGGGTTAGTTCGTTGTGAGCCTGAGCCTCTACCAACGCCTGCTGTGCGACCGACCCCTTCCCGGTACGTACCAGTATGGGCAAAGCGCCTACAGCAGCAGCGCTTTGCAGGTCTTTAAGGGAATCGCCCACCATCGGTACGCCGGCTAGCGGCGCGTTCAGACGCTCGCTGATTTCATAAAGTAATCCGGGTTGTGGCTTGCGACAGGCACAATTGTCTTTCGGTCCGTGGGGGCAAAAGAAGATCGCATCGATCCGTCCACCGTGCTTGCGCAGGCTATTGGTCATTTTCTGGTGGATGCGGTTCAATGTTTCCATCGTGAAAAGGCCCCGGGCAATGCCCGACTGGTTGGTGGCAACGGTCACCCGATAATCCGCCCGGGAGAGTCGGGCCAGCGCTTCCAGGCTGCCGGGGATTGCAACCCACTCGGCCACCGACTTGATATAGGCATCTGAATCAAAATTGATCACACCGTCGCGGTCGACAATCACCAGGCCCGATTTCATCTACTCGTTCCGAAACTCTGACACCCGGATGCGACCATCGATAATACGGCTCTTGCGTTCTGACAATGCGTCCATCTTGGCCCAGAAGGCGTTATCCAGTTGGAAGTTACCAGCAATAGCGGTACCGATCAGCAGGATCAGCAGGTCAGCACATTCCTCGGCCAGGGCTTCGGTCGCTTTGCCTTTAGTGATACAGGCTGAAATCTCGCCCAGTTCTTCTGCCATCAGAGCCACGCGGTAAGGCATGTCCTCGCCACCGTGCTCGCGCAGACCATGTTTGTCATGAAAAGCCTGTACCGCAGCCAGCATGTGGTCATAGTGTCCCCGCTCATCTACCACTGGGGCGCTCCGGTGTTTGCAGCAGCGAGATATCGGCGATGGTTAGGAACAAACTGCTTAATTGTCCCAGCAGTGTCAGGCGATTGGCCCGCAGTGGTAGGTCTTCGGCCATAACCATAACCTCGTCAAAAAAGCGGTCTACCACAGGGCGCAGGCCAGCCAGGATACGAAGTGCTGCCGGGTAATCGGCACGCGCAATAGCCGGTGCGATGGCCCCTGCAGTTTCAAGTATCGCCTGGGACAACGCGATTTCTGCTGTGTTGGTCAGCAACTGTGGGTCGAGTTCCTCGCCTATTGATTGTTCACTTTTGCGAAGGATATTGCGAATACGTTTGTTTGCTGCTGCCAGACTAGCGGCGTCACGGTGATGGCGAAATTTCGCAAGAGCTTTTAGACGTCGATCAAAATCCAAAGGCCGGTTGGCACCCGCTTCGAGCACGGCCGAAATCTCATCCTGAGCAAACCCCAACGCCGCGTACAGCGCGCGGTAGCGTTCCATCACAAAGGCGATGCACTGCTTTTTGGCGTTGGTGCTGACAGGATTACCAGTCGCGGCATAGGTATCGGCCGAGTGATTCACCAGTTCGACGATATCCAGGTCCACCTTTTTTTCGATCAGTATGCGGATGACGCCCAGCGCAGCCCGACGTAGACCATAGGGGTCTTTATCACCTGTAGGCTCCTCTCCAGCTAAAAACAAACCAACCAGAGAATCAATCCGGTCAGCCAGCGCCAGCACCCGCCCCGGGACGCTCGCCGGAAGTTTGTCGCGGGCGTGTCGCGGCAGGTAGTGTTCTTCGATAGCCCGGGCGACGGCCGCAGGTTCTTTATCATGTTGGGCGAGGTAACGACCCATGGTGCCCTGCAATTCCGGAAACTCTCCGACCATGCCCGTAACGAGATCTGCCTTGCACAGATGTGCGGCTTTGGCACAAAGGGTTTCGTCGGCCCGTAGTGTCTGGGCGATTTTGACCGATAAGGTCTCGAGCCGGCGCGTCTTGTCATACAGGCTTCCCAGAGCCTGGTGAAAGAGGACGCCGTCCAGCTCATCCACCCGATTGTCCAGGGGTTGGCGGTTATCCGTTTCCCAGAAGAAGCGGGCATCAGCAAGGCGGGCGTTGAGTACTCGCTCATTGCCTGCCCGTACGCGCCCTGGTGCAGTGCTACGGATATTGCTTACGGTAATGAAGACCGGTAGTAGCCTGCCTTTGGCATCGATTACGTGGAAATATTTCTGATGGTCGCGCATAGATGAGACCAGCGCTTCGGTGGGAACTTTAAGAAAAGCCGGGTCGAATTGGCCTAGTAGCGCATGGGGTTTTTCTACCAGTGCGGTAACAGTATCGAGCAGCTGTGGGTCGATAACGGTTTTGCCGCCAGCCTTAATACCGAGTCGGGATACCTGTTGCTCGATCAGCCTTGAGCGTGCATTGAAATCGGCAATGACTGCGCCTTGTTCTTTGAGAGTTTTCTCATAATCACCTGCCCTACGGATGCTGATACGTGCCTCGCCCATAAAGCGATGCCCGCGGCTGATACGCCCGGCAGCAATGCCCAGGACCTCGCACGGCAGCACTCGTTGACCATGCAGTACCACCAACCAGTGTACCGGGCGGACAAATTCGGCCAAACCCTCGCCCCAGCGCATGCGTTTGGGTATCGGCAGTTTTTCAATGGCGCTGTGGATACAAGGCTCGATAAGAGAGCGCGCGAGCGCCCCAGGCACGAGCGCCCGATGTATCAGCCATTGGCCCTTATCGTTTTCCAGCCTTTCCAGCTGATCGACGGTTACGCCACAGGAGCGAGCGAAGCCGGCGGCGGCTGGCGTTGGTTGATCTTGGTCGTCAAAAGCCGCCGCGAGTGCTGGTCCACGACGCTCGTTGATCTGGTCGGCACAGCGGTGGGCGACGCCCGGAACCCGAACCGCAAGGCGCCTTGCGGTAGCAAACCAGCTGATGGACCCTTCGCAACCCAGGCCGGTGTCGATCAGCGCATGGGTCAGCAGGGTTGCAAACTGTTCGCCCAGCTGTTTCAGGACGCTGGGCGGCAGTTCTTCGGTACCCAGTTCGACCAGCAGATCCGCCCTGCCCTTGGGCTGCCCGCTCATGGTTGCCCCCGGGGAAATCCCAGCGCTTCGCGTGCCTCGAAATAGGCCTGCGCTACGCCGCGGGCCAGGGCGCGTACCCGGCCTATGTAGCGGGCGCGTTCAGTCACGCTGATGGCTCGACGGGCATCGAGCAGATTGAAGGTATGCGAAGCCCGTAACACCTGTTCGTAGGCCGGCAGTGGCAGTTTTTCTTCGAGCAGGTGGTTACAAGCTGTTTCGCAGTTCTCGAACTGGTTGAACAGTACCGCCACATCCGCATGCTCGAAGTTATAGGTGGACTGTTCAACTTCGTTTTGGTGATACAGGTCGCCGTAACTGAAGCGCTCGTTCCAGCGCAGATCAAAGACACTGTCTACACCCTGCAGGTACAGGGCAATGCGCTCCAGACCGTAGGTGATCTCTCCGGTCACCGGGCGACAGTCGAGTCCACCAACCTGCTGAAAATAGGTGAACTGCGAGATTTCCATGCCGTTCAGCCAGACCTCCCAGCCAAGCCCCCAGGCGCCCAGGGTCGGTGACTCCCAGTCATCTTCGACAAAGCGCACATCGTCGCGGCAAAAACTGATACCAACAGCCTCTAGCGAACCCAGGTATAGATCCTGGAATTCTGGCGGCGAGGGTTTGAGAACGACCTGGAACTGGAAGTAATGCTGCAGTCGGTTCGGGTTTTCACCATAACGGCCATCTGTTGGTCTGCGTGAGGGCTGGATATAGGCCGCGCGCAGCGGCTCCGGACCCACAGCGGCAAGGAAGGTCGCAGTGTGAAAAGTGCCGGCCCCGACCTCCATGTCGTAAGGCTGCATGAGCACACAGCCTTGCCCAGCCCAGTACGCCTGGAGGCGCAGGATCAGGTCCTGGAAATGCAACGTTTTTTCGCTCCCAGCGCAAATACGGGTTGAGCGACGCATTATAACGGCAGGGGTTTTATCCGATAGTTTACTCTCGTGCTGTCTGGCACAGATAAGTCGAGTTGCTACAATCCCCACTTATGAAAGCCATTGTCCAAGTGCCTCCCCGCCGCGCGGTTGCGCTCATATCAGGTGGCCTGGACTCCATGCTGGCGGCCCGTGTAATGCAGGATCAGGGACTGCATGTCGAGGGCCTTAACTTTTTTACCGGATTCTGTGTCGAGGGCCACACCCATGCTATCCGCAGCAATCCGAACCGAAACCCCCGGCGCAACAATGCGCTGTGGGTCGCGGAGCAGTTAGGCATTCCTTTACACATTGTCGATGTGATTGAGGAGTACAAGTCGGTGTTACTGCGTCCTCGTCACGGCTACGGCGCAAACCTTAATCCTTGCCTGGACTGCAAAACCTTCATGGTGGGAAAGGCCCTGGAGTGGCTGCAAGCACATGATTTCGATTTCATTATTACCGGTGAAGTGTTGGGTCAGCGGCCGATGTCCCAGCGCCGGGATACTTTTCCAGTGGTGGCCCGTGAGTCAGGAGCCAACGACCGTTTGTTGCGGCCGCTTTGTGCGCAGCTACAGCCACCGACCTTGCCCGAGCGTGAGGGCTGGGTTGATCGTGACCAGTTGTACGGGTTTTCCGGGCGTAGCCGTAAGCCGCAGATCGCTTTGGCCCGCCAGTTGGGAATCGAAGATTACGCACAGCCTGCCGGCGGCTGTTGTTTTTTGACCGATGCCGCTTATAGCCGAAAATTGCGCGACCTATGGCACAGCCGGGCCGAGCGAGACTATGAGTTGGATGACATTATGTTGCTCAAGGTTGGCCGGCATTTGCGGCCAAAACCACACCTGAAGGTGATCGTTGCCCGCGATGCTGGCGAAACCCGTTACTTGCGCGGTTACCGCAAACGTTTTACTTACCTCGATATGACCAGTCATAACGGACCACTGACGCTTGTTGATGGCGACAGGGATGACACGGATGTGGAGTTGGCTGCCCGGATTGCGGCGCGTTTCGGACAGGGCCGCGAGGCAAAAAGTGTCAACTTTGAGTTCGTCAGCCGGGACGGCATCGAACGCGAATTGCAGGTGGTGCCTTTCACGGCAGATGAAGTGCCCCAAAGCTGGTACCTGTGAGTACGCATCAACTGGATGTAACCGGATTGCTCTGTCCGCTACCGGTCATTCGTACCCAGGATCGGGTAGCGACCCTAAGGCAAGGGGATGTGCTGTTCGTTCACTGTACTGACCCGGGAGCTCTGCTTGATATTCCTGCCTGGTGCCGGATTCACGGTCACGAGTTGTTAAGTACCCAAGAAAGCGAAGAAGAGGTGCTAATCTGCATACGGGTACGAAAAAAAACCTAATGCACAAAAATAGTGCATAATTAAATCAAGACGCACCTAATTAGTGCTAAATCAATAATTAAGAAAGCCAATTCGAGGCTTTTGCCCTGGCACGTAATTTGCTTTAGTTACAGACAGGCTTAGTTGTTATTTCATTTTTCACCGCGCACATCGGGGGTACGGGCATTGCACCGGTCCTGATGTGATGTGTTAACCGCCGAGGAATCCGCCCCCATGTCAGCTGATGATGCTTTAAAGTTTATCCAGGATAAAAACGCCAAGTTTGTCGATTTCCGTTTCACCGATACCCACGGCAAAGAGCAACACGTGTCCGTACCGGCGTCTGTGGTTGATGCCGACCTTTTTGAAGAGGGCAAGATGTTTGATGGCTCATCGATTGCCGGATGGAAGGGCATCAATGAATCAGACATGATCTTGTTGCCTGACCCTGACTCTGCCGTGGTTGATCCTTTTATGCAGGACACCACAGTATTGTTGCGCTGCGACGTGGTCGAACCTGCGACTATGCAGGGTTATGATCGTGATCCTCGTTCTATCGCCAAGCGGGCTGAGGCCTATCTCAAATCAACCGGCACCGGTGACGATGCTTTCTTTGGCCCTGAAGCCGAGTTCTTCATTTTTGATTCGGTCCGCTGGTCCAACGAGATGAGCGAAGCGGCGTACTACATCGAGTCGGTAGAGGCAGCCTGGAGCTCAGGCAAGGATTATGAAGAGGGTAACATCGGCCACCGTCCCGGCGTTAAGGGCGGCTATTTTCCCGTACCGCCTGTTGATTCGCTGCAGGATGTGCGCTCGAGCATGTGTCTTGCCATGGAGGACATGGGTCTCGGGGTAGAGGTGCACCACCATGAGGTTGGCACTGCGGGACAGGGCGAGATCGGCGTGCGTTTTGACACCCTGGTCGCCAAGGCTGACCAGACCCAGATTTACAAATACTGTATCCACAATGTAGCCCATGCCCATGGGTTGACTGCGACCTTTATGCCCAAACCACTGGTGGGAGATAACGGTAACGGCATGCATGTGCACCAGTCCATATTCAAAGGCGGTGACAATATGTTCGCTGGCGATGAATATGGCGGCCTGAGCGAGACCGCGCTGTATTACATCGGTGGTATTTTCAAGCATGCCCGGGCGCTGAATGCGTTTACCAACGCCAGCACCAATAGTTACAAGCGCCTGGTGCCCGGTTTCGAAGCACCGGTTATGCTGGCTTACTCCGCCCGTAACCGTTCGGCTTCGTGTCGAATTCCCCATGTCAGCAACCCCAAGGGGCGGCGGGTTGAGGTGCGCTTCCCGGATCCCACCGCGAATCCCTATCTGGCGTTCTCGGCTATGCTGATGGCCGGGCTGGACGGCATCCAGAACAAGATTCACCCAGGCGGTCCGATGGACAAAGATCTGTACGATCTGCCACCCGAAGAAGAGAGCGAGATCGCAACGGTAGCGCATTCTTTTGATCAGGCGCTGGACGCTCTTGACCTCGACCGTGAGTTCCTCAAAGTGGGGGGTGTCATGAGCGACGATATGATCGATGGCTATATCGAACTAAAGATGGGAGAGGTGCAGCGTTTGCGGATGGCGACTCATCCGGTCGAGTTCGATATGTATTACAGCGTCTGAGCGGGGCAGCGGCAGCCCGAGTTGTCCTGGGTTGCCGTCTGTTCTGAGTTAATATGCACCGATATGGTGCAAATTAGATGAACCAACCTCAGGCTGTCGACTATCTGCAGGTTCTCGAGGAACTTACCACTGCCGTGCTGGTCGTTGACGCAGATAAGCGGGTTAGTTTCATGAATCCCGCTGCTGAGACATTGTTGGCGACCAGCATTCAACGCGGGGTGGGTCGTGACATAGGCGAATTGCTGCCATTGGGCGTCACTTTGCAGGCAGCATTAATGGCTGCGGAGCAGGGTGACACCACCACGCTGCGTGAGGAAACACTGGTGCGTCTGGGGGATGCGAACACGTTGCGCGTTGACTGCACGGTGTCGCCGTTTGCCGCACAGTCCCAGAGTGGTTTTATGATCATTGAACTCGACCGAGTCGATCAGTTGACGCGTATCGCGCGAGATACCTGGGTACATGAACGCCAGGATGCCCTGAATCAGATCGTGCGTGCTTTAGCGCATGAGATCAAGAATCCCCTGGGCGGCCTGCGTGGTGCGGCGCAATTGCTGGATCGAGAATTACCACGGCGTGAGCTACGCGAGTACACGCATATTATTACCCACGAGGCGGATCGCCTCAGTCGATTAGTTGATCGGTTGACCGGCGGTTTTCAGGCTATGGATCGCCAGCCGTTTAACCTGCATTCGGTGCTCGAACATGTGCGCAAACTGATACTGGTCGAGTTGCGGGAAGGGGTGGAGTTTAAGCGCGACTATGACCCGAGCATTCCGGATGTCTGCGGGGATCGTGCCCAGATGATCCAGGTGGTGCTCAATATTGTGCGTAACGCGGTACAGGCTATGGAAGGACGTGGACAGATTAGCCTGCGGACCCGTGTCAGGCGACAGTACACCTTACGTAACCAACGACATCGGCTAGTCGTAGAGGCCTCAATCACCGATAACGGGCCGGGGATTGATCCCGGGCTGATTGACCGGGTGTTCTTTCCGATGGTGACGGGACGGGCCGAGGGTACTGGCCTGGGTCTTGCATTGGCTCAGGAGATTATTTACCGTCATGCCGGTTCGATCGAGTGTACCAGTGAGCCGGGCCGAACCTGCTTTGTGCTGGCCCTGCCGGTAGGGGAAGCACAATGAGTCCGGTCCCTGAAGTCTGGGTGGTTGATGATGATGCCTCCATACGCTGGGTACTTGAAAAAGCGCTTACCAGCGCCGGATTTGCACCTACCGTTTTCGATAACGCGGACAATGTGCTCGGCCGTGCCCTGCGCCGTGCCCCTGATGTACTTATTACCGATATCCGGATGCCTGGCACCAGTGGTCTCGATCTACTAAAGGCGCTGGGCGATCAGTTGCCCGACCTGCCGGTCATTGTGATGACTGCCCACTCGGACCTCGACAGTGCGGTGTCGGCTTATCGCGGCGGCGCCTTTGAGTACCTGCCCAAGCCGTTCGATCTGGAAGAGGCGGTAGCACTGGTCGGGCGAGCCCTGCAGAAAAAAGCCGGCCAGGAGAACTCCAAGGCGCCAGGTGCAGCGAGCGGCGACATGATCGGTGAGGCGCCGGCCATGCAGGCAGTGTTTCGCATGATTGGCAGGCTGGCTGGTTCAGCCATGAACGTGTTGATCTCTGGTGAGTCTGGCACTGGTAAGGAACTGGTCGCGCGTGCGATTTATCGCAACAGTCCACGGGCAGAGCGGTCTTTTGTTGCCATCAACACCGCGGCAATTCCCGCTGATCTTCTGGAATCAGAACTTTTTGGTCACGAGAAGGGCTCGTTTACCGGTGCCGAGCGCCAGCGGCATGGGCGTTTTGAGCAAGCCGCGGGCGGAACGCTGTTTCTGGACGAAATTGGTGATATGCCGCTGGATCTGCAGACTCGGCTGTTGCGGGTGCTTTCAGATGGCACCTTTTTTAGGGTGGGTGGCCACGAGGAGATAGCAGCGGATGTGCGCGTGATCGCTGCCACCAATCAGGAGCTCGAAGGACGAGTTCGCGAAGGCCGATTTCGAGAGGACCTGTACCACCGACTTAACGTGATTGGCATTCACTTGCCGGCGCTTCGTGAGCGGCGCGAGGATATTCCCGCTCTGGTCCGGGTTTTTTTGGACCGGGCTGCGCATGAGTTACAGGTTGACCCAAAGCAATTGGACGAGGCGGTGATGACGGTACTTCGCGAGGCTCCCTGGTCGGGCAATGTCCGTGAACTGGAAAACTTGTGCCGATTGCTCACCGTAGTCGCCCCCGGGCGAACCGTTACACTGACAGATCTGCCATCCGGTTTTAACACCACGGTCAGCCTCGGTGAGCCGGCTCAGACCTGGCAGCAACTGCTGGGCCGGGTGGTGGCAGATCGTCTGTCCGAGGGACACCAAGACATTCTTTCAGAGGTCGGGCCGGACTTTGAACGTGTACTTCTGCGTACTGCGCTCACTTTTACCCGTGGCCGCAAACAAGAAGCCGCCCGATGGCTCGGTTGGGGGCGCAATACCCTTACCCGCAAGTTGAAAGAACTGGGGATAGACTGATCAGGGGCAGGTTCAGATGCCCATATCGCTAAGAGCCATCATGATGTGATTGAGCACCCTTGTTGTGCGGGGGTGTTCACCCTCCAGTTGGCGGATCGATTCCTGGACATTATTGACCAGGGTATCGTGACGCTCCTCGCCGGAGACTTCCAGGCGTGTCTCAAGATTTGGCGCCAGTGTGTTCAGGTAATCACGGGCGCTGTGGTCGGCTGCAGGCAATTGCCCGATTTAATCACGCAGTTGATCGATCAGCTGATGCAGGGTCTTTTCGGGCATAAGGTTTTGAAGATGGCGTTTTGGGACGAACGTCGCGACATTATACTTTCGTCATCAATCGTAACTACAACCCAGATCAGGAGATACCAATGACAACACTCCAGGGAAAAACAGCCCTTGTCACTGGAGCCAGTGCGGGCATTGGCCTTGCAACTGCCCGCATGCTGAGCCATGCAGGAGCGCGGGTAATCTGCTGCGCCCGCCGTCTCGAGCGCTTGCAGATACAACTCGATGAATTGCCTGGACCTGGTCTGGCCGTAGTGTTGGATGTGGCCAATGCGGTATCTGCCGCCAGCCTGCCCGACCGACTACCCCAAGACTGGCAAGCGGTCGATATTCTGGTGAATAACGCCGGCAGCGATATCGGAGGACGCCAGCCTTTCCACGAAGGCGATATCAACCAGTGGGCCGGAACGATACAGACCAATGTGACCGGCCTCATGCAGGTGACCGCGGCCATGCTGCCGGGTATGCTCGCCCGGAAGCAGGGGCATGTCGTCAACATCGGTTCGACGCAGGGCTTGACGCCAGTTGCTGGCTGCGGGGCATACGCCGCAAGCAAATTTGCAGTGCACGGTTTCAGTGAAACGCTGCGACAAGAATATGCAGGGACCGGTATCCGCGTTTCAGAAGTATTGCCGGGTATGGTGAAAACCAATTTTGCCGCAACGCGCTTTTTCAGTGCCGAGCGTGGCGACAAGTTCTATGACAACTACGGACAATGCCTTGAGGCTGAAGACATTGCACGTTCGATACTGTTTGTGCTGGAACAGCCGATTCATGCGGTGATTGCACAAATCGTTGTGGTTCCGGATAACGGGGCTTAGCCCCGTGTCTTTCACAATGCTCCCAAAAATCTCCCGCCGCTCGTTTCTCGGTGCCGGGGTCGCCGCGGCTGCAGCTGCTGGCGCGTTCAGTTGGGCTTATAAAGCCCGCAACAGTTGGGATGAAGCCGTCGGCCTGGTTGCCGACCCCCAAGGCATTATCGATTTGCCGCCAGACTTTTCCTATCAGGTGTTACAGCGGGCGGGTGATGTCATGAGTGACGGCTTTAATGCACCATCTGCGCCGGATGGCATGGCCTGTTTTCCCGGAGAACACGACACCTGGATCATCATGCGCAACCACGAGATTCACGAAGGTACCCCGGTCGATACTCGGTTTGCCGTCGCGCCTAATAGGGGTGGCGGGGTCAGCCGGCTGGTGATAGACCGCACGAGTGCTGCGCTACGTGCAAGCAACATGGTGTTAACGGGGACCTCACGTAACTGCTCCGGTGGGCCGACGCCTTATGGTTGGTTGAGTTGCGAGGAAGTGGAGGAATCGGGACACGGTTATGTTTTTCTCTGTGATCCAGGAGCATCTTCCGTGCAGACCCCACGTCGGTTACCGGCACTGGGGCGCTTCCCCCACGAGGCAGCTGCCTTTGACCCGGCATCGGGCATAACTTACCTCAGCGAGGATACGTCCCAAAGTGCAATCTACCGTCATGTGCCGGATAGCCCCGAGCAACCTTTTGTGGGTGGGCGTTTGCAGGCACTGAAAGTTCGGGGACAGAATCGTTTCGACCTATCTGAAGACCGAAAGATTGGAGACCAGTTTGCAGTTGAGTGGGTCAACATCACCGATCCAACAGCCGCTGATAAGCGCACCCGTATGCAGGCACACCAACGCGGTGGCGCTATTTTTTCGCGTGGAGAAGGTGCCTGGTTTGATGGGTCCAGCGTGTACCTTTGCTCCACTGATGGCGGCCCAAGGGGTAGTGGGCAACTGTATCGGCTTGATATCGCCAAAGCGGCGCAAACCGATACTCTGACGTTGATTGCCCAGGCGCAAGGGAATGGTGATTTTGATCACCCTGACAACGTTACGGTATCGCCCTGGGGCGATATATTCCTGGCTGAGGACGGCGACGCACCCAATGGAGTGCGGATACTTAAACCCGATGGTCGCTTGCTTTACTTTGCGCGCAATGCCATGAATGACGGTGATAGTGAGATTGCGGGGATCTGTTTCTCGCCTGACGGCAAATGGATGTTCCTGAATATCCAGTGGGAGGATTTGACGCTTGCGATCACCGGCCCTTTTATGGCTTGATTGGCTTGATCTTGAGCGTTGGGCACAAAGCCTTGGGCTGCGCCACAGGTACCGTGCAAATGAGCCCATGCTGCGCTTTGTGGGTGGTAAGTCTCAAGAGGAACAATTCGGGACGCTCTGGTGGATTGCCCGCGCGCTTTTTCAAACAGATAGTGTTACCACTGAAGTTGGATACAGCAACCAGCACTGTATAGGCTATAAACGGAATTTCAAAGAGAATATCATATGAAAAATCACTCACAGGTTTGCGTGATCGGCGGCGGCGTCGTAGGTTGCTCCGTTTTGTATCACCTCACCAAGCTCGGTTGGTCAGACGTGATGCTGATAGAGCGATCTGAGCTGACATCCGGATCTACCTGGCACGCGGCAGGCGGCTTTCATACGCTGAACGGCGACACCAATATGGCGGCGTTGCAGGGCTACACAATCAAGCTTTACAAGGAGTTGGAAGAGTTGACCGGTATGTCCTGCGGGTTGCATCACGTCGGTGGAGTCACGCTGGCTGACACCCCCGAGCGTATGGATATGCTCAAGGCAGAGCGCGCCAAGCACCGTTACATGGGGTTAGATACTCAGATTCTGTCGCCCGCGGAAATCATCGATGTTGCACCGGCGACTAACACCGCCGGGTTGCTCGGCGGGCTTTACGATCCCCTGGATGGCCATCTTGATCCATCGGGCACCACCCATGCGTACGCCCGGGCAGCTCGCATGAATGGGGCTGAGATCGAGCTGCATACCAAGGTGATTGAAACGAACCCGCGGGCCGATGGCAGTTGGGAGGTCGTTACCGATCAGGGAACGGTCATAGCCGAGCATGTGGTGAATGCGGCGGGCCTGTGGGCACGTGAGGTGGGTGCTATGGCGGGGGTCTATCTGCCGCTGCACCCCATGGAGCATCAGTATATTGTCACGGACGATATCGCCATGATTTACGAGCGTGATATCGAGCATCCACATGTGATGGACCCGGGGGGTGAGAGTTATCTACGCCAGGAGGGCAGGGGCCTTTGTATAGGATTTTATGAGCAAGCATGCCAACCCTGGGCTGTCGATGGCACTCCCTGGGATTTTGGTCATGAACTGCTGCCCGATAATCTTGACAAAATTACCGACTCGATAGAGTTTGCGTATCGGCGTTTTCCGGCTTTAGAAAAAGCCGGAGTTAAAACCGTAATCCATGGCCCATTTACTTTTGCGCCCGATGGCAATCCCTTGGTCGGGCCGGTGCCAGGCCTTCGCAATTACTGGTCTGCTTGCGGTGTGATGGCCGGTTTCAGTCAGGGCGGCGGCGTTGGCCTGACTTTGGCCCAGTGGATGATCGAAGGCGAGCCTGAGCGCGATGTTTTTGCGTTGGATGTGGCCCGCTTTGGTTCCTGGACAACGCCTGGCTACACCCTACCCAAGGTCATTGAAAACTATCAGACGAGATTCTCGGTGACGTATCCGAACGAAGAGTTACCGGCGGCCCGTCCTTTTCGCACCACACCTATGTACGATATTTACGATCAACTTGGCGCTGTTTTTGGACAGCAGTTCGGGCTTGAAGTGGTGAATTTTTTTGCACACGGGGATGAGTCGCGCTACGAGACCCCGTCGTTTCGCCGATCAAATGCGTTTGCAGCGGCTGCCCGCGAGGTCAAAGCTGTTCGTGAGAGCGTGGGCATCAACGAGGTGCAAAATTTTGGCAAGTTTGCGGTGACTGGAGCCGCTGCGCGCGAATGGTTAGATTGGATCATGGCAGGCCGCATACCTGAGGAGGGGCGTATGAGTTTGACCCCAATGCTCTCGCCCAAGGGTCGCCTGATCGGGGATTTCACCGTGTCCTGTCTTGCAGAAGATGAATTCCAATTGACATCTTCTTACGGCTACCAGGCAGTCCATGAGCGATGGTTGCGACAGAACTTGCCTGACGGGGTAGGCCTGGAAAATATCTCGGATAAACGCACGGGGTTTCAGATCGCGGGCCCTTTGGCGCGTCACGTACTAAGTGGTGTTACCGGTGCTGATGTGTCCGCCGAAGCTTTTCGGTTTTTAGACGTCAAGCGCATGGTTGTCGGCATGTGCGACTGTATTGTGCAGCGGGTCAGTTATACCGGCGACCTGGGGTTTGAGATCTATACCGATGCCGCGAGCCAAAGGGCGCTCTGGCATGCCTTGTGGGCGCAGGGAAAGCCGCACGGTATGCGACCCTTTGGCATGCGAGCCATGATGAGTCTCCGGCTGGATAAATTTTTCGGCAGTTGGTTGAACGAATACTCACCCGACTACACGGCTGGTGAAACCGGGATGGAGCGCTTTATTGTTTTTGGCAAGAAAAGCAATTTCATTGGGCGCCAAGTTGCAGAGACGGAAAGAGCCAAGGGCGCAAGACGCAAACCGGTCGTGTTCGAAGTTGATGCACTGGACGCGGATGTGATCGCCTACGAGCCAGTCTGGATAAACGGCGCAGTACGAGGGTTTTGTACTTCCGGGGGCTACTCTCACTACGCGCAAAAATCTATCGCTATGGCGTTAGTTGATACCGAGTACGTGAATGAAAACCTTGAAGCAGAAATTGAGATACTGGGAGATATGTGTCGCGCCAGGAGAATTACCAAGACTTTATTTGATCCAGATGGGGTCCGTATGCGTCGATAAGGTGGCGGGACGTCTCAGGTGTGGTAAGACCTTAACAGATAGGCTTTCGCTTTTCTTTGGATGATCGCGGACAAAATTTCGCAGCAGTTTGTCGACGATCACAATCTTCAAATGCATCTACAAATCTATGGTAGGTCGATGGCAACCCAAAGAGGCGACAGATCACTTCTAATCCAGCGATTAGATCTGTGCGCACATGAGACTTACTGGTTCACTATTGGATAAGATGTAAACCATCAAGTTGGCGGCGCTCGTTAATAATTGTCCGGACATAACGTGAGCAGTGTTCCGGATCGATTTTCTTTTCTTCGGCAAGCGCCCACTCGTCTTTGTAACCGTATTGCTCCAAGAAAGGCCGGAAAAGCCCCATGTAGTTACCAACATCTTTTTGGGTAAACCAGTGATTCCAAAAGCCGTGAGTTTTGCTTCGAATGACACGTTGAAACTGCTTTGGTACCTTGGCATTTCCTGACATTTTGATGCCTAAAAAATTTTCCAGACCAGAATATTCCTGATTAACAAAATCTTCGTATTTGAAAATAAAAGCACGTTCCTCTTCTATGAGAGTGCTTAGAAAGTTACTTTTTTGATGATCATTCCAAAAAAATGCTGACTCTAGCGTGGGGCGTGGTAACAGTAATCTTGCTTCAAGATCAATCATCGCCAAGGCGTTCGGATCTCTTTCTTTCATTTGCAGCAGATCCAACTGTTCTCTCACAAACTCATCGCTGTCATAACGATAGTCATAATGACGATAAAGCAAGTAACTGATTAAACGGTCTCGAGGATCTCTAACCATCCAGATAATTTTGTCGAATGAGGCAAGATCGGTAAAATTAAAATCTGGACCTATAATTTGTTTACTAATGACATCCCGCGGATTTTGTTCGCTGCTTGTTTGGCCGAAATACTTGTTGTATCTGGAAGGTAAATATTGACCTTCAAAGAATTGCAAATAGCGGCGTGGGTAACTCTTGACCAAAACCGACCAAAGGCCGGTTGTGCCGGATTTAGCTAATCCTAAAACAATTACTTTAGCCATTCGATCCAGATTCTATGCAAAGGTTGGCGTCTCGCCTATCCTCTTTGCACTTCAGATATGATTGCATCCATATTAGAATTTACTTCTCGGCCCCGCCGACTTTCTGAATATTATCTGTGAAGATTATCCATTTTACCGATACCCATTTTATTCCAGCCGGAAAAACACTGTATGGCCGGGATCCGGCAGCGGCTCTTGAGCGCTGCATCGCCGACATAAACCATCATCACGCGGATGCCGCGCGTTGCGTCATTACGGGAGATTTGACCCACTGGGGAGAGTCTGAGGCCTTTGATAATCTCAGGCAGTACCTAAGCGTACTCAAGCCGCCGTTACGCTTGCTGGTGGGCAACCATGATTCGCGTGAAGAGTTTAAAAAATGGTTTCCCGATCAGGCGTGCGATGAAAGCGGTTTCGTCCAATCAGTTGAAGACCTGCCCGTCGGTCGCTTTATCTACCTTGATACTCACGAGCCAGGTCACCATGAAGGCTGGTATTGTGAGCAGCGTATGCGATGGCTCGATGCACAACTTAGAGTTGCGCCGGCGAAAGATATATATTTATTTATGCATCATCCGCCATTTGATATTGGTATCCCAGGCCTGGATCGAATCTCACTGGTTCAAAAAGCGGCTTTCACTGAATTGGTTACCCCATATAAACAGCAGATTCGTCACCTGTTTCTTGGCCACATTCACCGCCCGTTGGCCGGTAACTGGCTGGGCATACCGGTATCCAGTTTGCGTGCCATGCATCACCAGTTGCAGTTGGATTTTGTTGATCGCCCGACGCTACAGGGAAATTTCGAGCCACCGGCATACTGTGTCATTTTATTTCAGGATGATTCGCTCATCATCCACAGTCACGATTTCATGGATGAGAGCCCAAAATTTGACATGGCCCACCCACCTGTTCAAGACTGGGCCGTGATGAAACCACATTCTTAGAGGTACGCACTATGACTGGGGGGCCTGAGCGTTCTGATTTTTCCAACGACAAGGATTTTGTCGATGCGCTTTTAGCCTGGATCGTTAAGTGCGGGGCGAACTGGTGTTATGACGAGCAAATTTCCCAGTTAGAGCACGCAGTACAGAGCGCGGTGCTCGCTCGCTCGAAAAGTGGTGATAGCGCTGATATCACCGCGGCGCTATTGCACGATGTTGGACACTTTCTGATGCAAAGTCAGGCTAAAGATGAGCGCTTTCACGACCGTGATCTCAAACACGAGATTGTTGGCGCCAACTGGCTGGCACGTGCTTTTTGTCCACAAGTGACAGAGCCCGTGCGCCTGCATGTACCGGCCAAGCGTTACTTGTGCGCAGTCGATCCGGGTTACAGGGCCAGACTTTCAGACGGATCAAAAACCAGCCTGGTAAAACAAGGCGGACCAATGAGCGAGGCTAAGGCCAAAGAGTTCTCAGCACTGCCGGGGTGTGATGCCGCTGTGCGCCTTCGCCAGATTGATGATCAGGCCAAGGTGGCCGGTCTTGGGATACCGCCTATTGAGGATTTCGCGGACCACCTGGTCAAGACACTCAAGACCTGAACACGAGGCCTTCTTCCGCCAGAAAAAATCAAGACGCCAACGAAGACAAATACAGGCTCAAGCCTTCGCCAGCCACTGGTTGTCTCCCCAATGCTTTCGCTTCGTCGGCCGGCCACGAAAACAGTTTGGCTGTCGTTGGCAAAGGGTTAAACCAGGTCAACCAACTTCCCGGGGCCTATCAAAGTGCAATCAGTCGGCGGAGTGTTGAGATAATTTGCCTATTAACTTTGTACGAGCAGGTGACGGGCAAAAGCAAAACTCGAGCATCGCATTAGTGATTCTGATCTACAATGCTGTTGAAGGTTTTCACGGAGAACGTTAGATGCCGGAATCTGGTCCTCGCCGCAAACTGGTGGCCATCCTCGCGGCTGATGTGGTGAATTTCAGCCGTATGATGGGGGAGAATGAAGATAGAACTCTCAAAAACCTAAAAGCGTGTCGTGCGATAACCGATAGCGCGATCAAGAACAACCATGGCCGAATATTTGGCAGCGCAGGGGATTCTGTCATCGCCGAGTTTGCCAGTCCGGTCGATGCGGTTATTGCCGCGACTGAGTTTCAAAGGGATCTCAAGAACCGTAACGACAGCGTTGCTGAAGAAGATCAAATGCTATTTCGTACAGGGCTTAACCTTGGGGATGTTATCGTCGAGGGGGAGAATCTTTATGGCGATGGGGTAAACGTTGCAGCCCGCCTGGAGGCCTCAGCGGAGCCGGGCGGCATCACGCTCTCTGGTAAATTCCACGACGAAGTCTGTCGTAAGCTCGATATGACTTTCATTGATACCGGCGAGCAATCAATGAAAAATATTGCCGTACCGGTACCGACTTTCAAGGTCGAGTTGGCATCAGTTCCTCAAACCCAACGGCTCGGGGATTCGACGCCGGTGGACGAACCCCAGACTCCGGCGACGGATCCTGTTGCGGGTGCAACGACTGGAAAGCCTCCAGCAATAGCGGTACTGCCATTCGCTAACCTCAGCGCAGATCCTGAGCAGGAGTATTTCGTCGACGGCATTACCGAAGATATTATTTCTGTAATCTCTCGTTATCATTGGCTCTCGGTTATCTCCAGAAACACAACCTTTGTGTATAAAGGCGAGGCGGTCGATATTCGTCGCGTTGGGACTGAACTACAGGTTGACTATGTGCTCGAGGGAAGCGTTCGCAAGGCGGGCGCTCGAGTTCGTATCACTACTCAGCTCACTGACGCCCAGGATGGATCCAATCTTTGGAGTGAACGTTATGACCGGGAATTAGATGATATTTTTGCGTTGCAGGACGAAATAACCGAAACAATCGCGGCAACTATCGAGCCAGAACTGGCGCGCTCAGAACGCCAGCGAGCTCATCGTAAGGTATCTGCCGATCTTGGCGCTTGGGATCTGTTTCAACGGGCGCAGTGGCATATGTATCAGTTCTCCAAAGAGAATGTTGAATCGGCGATTGCACTATACCAAAAGGCGATCGAGGCCGACGTTGAGTTCGCTTTAGCTCACGCAGGAATTGCTGTGGGGTACCTGGTCTTGGTTGGGGCTAATTTCAGTGAAAAGCCCGAGCAGGATATTGCCTTAGCGCTGGAACATGCTCGCAAATCGGTCGTCATCGAAGACCAGGATCCTTTTTGCCATTACGCCCTTGGGCGTGCAGAGGCGTTTTCTTTTCACCATGATAAAGCGGAGTTGGAACTCAAGCGGGCGATCGCATTAAACCCAAGCTACGCACACGCCTACCATGGGTTGGCACATCTATACATGATGACGCCAGGTGGCGATGCTGAAGTTTCCCTGGGGTTAATGGACGAGGCGATTCGCCTTAGCCCAAGGGATCCTCTGCTATGGGTTTTCGAGCACATGAAGGGCGTTACACTGCTTAACCTTAACCGCAATGACGAAGCGCTTGAGTGGATGGAAAAAGCGGCTGCTTACCCAAACGCTGGTTTCTGGGCATTTTCGGGTCTCGCGGCTGCGCAGTCTGCGCTCAGCCACTCGGATGATGCCGCGAAAGCTTTAGCCCGGGCTCTGGAAGTTAACCCCAACCTTAGCCAGCGTTTTCTTGAGGACACTTATCCGGGGGCGCTCATGCGGTACAAGGAGTGCCTCAAGATAGCGGGCCTGATTGAATAACAGAACGGCTTGCTCTTGGGTTTAAAAAAATGGCGGAATCGCACCCGTTGCTTATGATGCTCCAACCGCGCACCCAGGAGCAAAAATTGGGGCGTGAGGTTGAAGTCCCTGAATCCGCTTTGGGGGAAAAGCCCCTGCCCACGCAAGGGTAGGTTGGCCTGATATTTTTATCTGATGTTTCGTCTAACAGCGCGCTTTAACTGCGATAGGGCCAAAGACTTGGCTGGTTATCTCGAGGAGAATTCTCATGGCTCGCCGAACTCGCACCGTACGCGATCGATCAAAACGTAGCAGTAACACGAGCCTTTTCGGCCATATCCGCAGAAGCCTGCCGTTTTTCGAGGTACTCGAAGAAGAACAGATCGTGCGTCTTGAAACGCAGGTCGACTGGATCATGCAGGATGTGGGAATTGCCTTTCGAGATGATCCTGAATCCTTGGAACTGTGGCGGCAGCACGGCGCCCGGGTCGAGGGCGATATCGTTCGTGCACCTGCCGACTGGGTTCGCGATCTTTGCGGTAAAGCGCCAAGCCAATTTACTCAGCTTGCGCGTAACCCAGCGCGCTCAGTCATGATCGGTGGCAGGCACCAGGTTTTTGCTCCAATTTACGGAGCACCTTTCGTCCGTGACCTTGAGGGGGGTCGGCGCTACGGCGACATAGCGGCGTTTGAAAAGCTGGTGAAACTGACTTACCTGCTGCCTTCTTTGCATCACGGCGGTTTTGTCACCTGTGAACCCTGCGATGTCCCAGTCAGTAAACGCCATCTCGACATGCTGCTGGCGCACATGACACTGTCGGACAAACCGCATCTGGGCGCTATTACCGAGATGAGCCGAGCACAGGACAGTGTCGATATGGCCGAGATCGTGTTTGGCCGCAAGACGATGGAGAATCACTGCGTCATCATGGGTAACGTCAATACCAATTCACCTTTGCTGGTGGATAAAGTGGTCACAGAAGCGATTCGCGTTTACTGTGGGCGCAGCCAGGGTATTGTGGTGGTGCCTTTCATCCTCTCTGGCGCAATGGGCCCAGTCTCGACAGCGGCGAGCGTCGCCCAGGCTATGGCTGAGGCAATGATGGTCTGTGCTTATGCACAATTGGTGCGCCCCGGCGCGCCTTTTGTGCTGGGAAATTTTTTGTCTTCGATGTCATTGAAATCAGGTGCCCCCACTTTTGGAATGCCCGAGCCGGTAATGTCCAACTATGTCATCGGACAGCTGGCGCGACGGGTAGGGTTGCCGCTTCGTTGCGGGGGATCCCTTACTGCCTCTAAAATCGAGGATGCTCAGGCGGCCTATGAATCGACCGATTCAATGCATTCGACTATGCTTTCTGGCGCCCACTTTGTGCTGCATGCAGCAGGATGGCTGGAAGGCGGTCTATGTACCGGGTTCGAAAAACTGGTAATGGATGCCGATAGGTTGGGGGGTTACCAGAAACTGCTGGATCAGGGGCTGGATACCTCCGATGAAGCCTTCGCCCGTGATGCCTACCAAGAGGTGGATCCGGGTGGACATTTTCTGGGCTCAGGCCACACCCTGCGCCACTACCAGAGTGCGTTTTATGAGCCTAGTCTCAGCGACAGCGAGAACGTCGAGAGTTGGGAAGAGCGTGGTGCGCCTGATATGCGGACCCGCGCCCACGCCCGCTGGACCCAGCTGCTAAACGAATATGAACCGCCGCCGATGGATGCGGGCATGAAAGAGGCTTTGGAAGCTTTCGTCGCGAAGCGCAAAGCAGAATTGCCCGATGCCTGGTACTAGTACGGTAACAAACAAGCGTTAAGCCGCTTATCTTTTTAATCATTTATTCTGCCAAGCGAAGTGGCCAAGATCACATGAATAAGCCCATCAATCTCGAATCCAAATTCCAGCTGTTCTCTGACTATTGGGCGCCAAGAGTCATAGCCCAGATGAACGATTACCAATTTAAGATCGTCAAGATCAAGGGCGAGTTCGTATGGCATGAGCACAAAGATACGGACGAGACATTTTTTGTGATCGAAGGTTCAATGGGTATAGAGTTCAAAGACAGAGTCGTTGAGCTCAATACAGGAGAGATGATCGTGGTGAAGCGCGGTGAACAGCACAAGCCCTTTGCTGTTCAAGAATGCAAAGTCATGATTGTCGAGCCCGACAATATCGTAAATACCGGCGAGTCTGATGGTCATTTAACAGCAGAAAATGATGTCTGGATTTAGAGTCGGAGTTTTCTGATCGCGTCGTTATATCCTTCCTTTTGTTGAAACCTTGGAGAGTCAAATTGGAACTCACTTTTATTTACTTCGATTTCCCTTTCTGGAGAGCAGAGGTGGGGAAAATCGCGCTTTTCATGGGCGGTATAGATTTTGAAAACAGAAAAGTAGAGGGCGAGGAATTTCAACGAGTCAAAGAGACCGGCCAGTTGGACGACGGCACCCTGATTCCTTTTCATCAACTGCCGTGTTTGGTCGTTGATGGAGTCTCAATTGCGCAAACAGGGGGTATTGCACGCTTTTGTGGCAAGTTATCAGGCATGTACCCCAAAAACGACGATGTACTCGCAGCCCAAATAGATCAGTTTCTGGATATGGCCACCGACATCACTAACCTAATTTTCACCACCGGCCGTGACGAAGATGAGCAAATCAAGAAGGTCAAGCGCCAGGAGTTATCCAAAGGCGAATTGGCAAGAAAACTGAGGATGTTGGATAAGAGTATGAGTGGTGAGAGCGACTGGGTTTTGGGATCCGATCTAGGTCTTGCTGATATCGCCGTCTGGCGGCTGATGGGCTGGTTATCGGGTGGAATCCTGGATGGGATTCCGACAGACATTATCAAATCTTTTCCGAGGATCTCCAGAGTCTGCCTGGCGGTTGACACCCATCCCAAGATTAAGGAATGGGTGAGACAGACCTATCCCAAAGACTACGTACGAGGTAATTATCTCTAACGCAGGGGACAATAGGACTACATTAGATTATTCTTGGATGGCAGTGAGGAAAACACGGATGGATTGGCGAATTAACATACTTCTAATACCTCGTTTTTGGATGACTTCTGCAGTCGTCCAATGGGCAGGTGGATGAGTCGATGTTATTGAGGAACTTGCATGTACTCTGAATTAACTCCTGATGAAGCAAATACCTTGATCGAAAAAGAAGAGGCTTGCATTATCGATATAAGAGACAGCGATTCATATTCCGCCGGCCACATATCCAAAGCTATTCAATTAGATAATGCATCGGTAGAACCATTTCTCGAAAATACGGACAAAGAAACGGCGCTCATCATTTATTGTTATCACGGAATTTCCAGTAACTCTGCTGCATCTTTTTTCGTGGATCAGGGCTTTTCTCGGGTGCATCACATAGTCGGTGGTTTTGAAGCCTGGCAGCGTGACGCACTTCCAATTCAAACAATTTGAGTTTCTGTTGCTGCCTAAGTGAATACAGCATACTTAGGGAATTTTGAACGTCCAGAAATTTGGGGGGAGATATTTCGGGGAGGGGTGGTTAATCACTACCTCAGCATGGGCTCTGGTATTTTTGGAGGTTACCCCCACTTACCGCGCCAACTCGGCCAACATCTCCCTGACCCAAGACACCAGCATGAGTATAAACATCATCTGAAGTAATGCTGTAACCATGATTCTGGGTAAAGGTAGCAATACCATCACCAGGCCTGAACCATTGGCTGGCGCAGTATTTACGATGGAGATGACTTGTTCCTGTGGGCCTTGATTATCTCGAGCGCAGAAGCAGAAAATCTCCATTTTTGGTGGAGGCACAGACTTTCTTTGAAAAAGATTATTGATGGGGAGCAATTTCAACGGGTTAAGAAAAGCTGTCATGTGGGCTCTTAGATGGTATTCCGACAGATCTCATCAAAGGATTTCCGAGGATCCCCAGGGCCTACCTGGCAGTAGAGACACACCCTAAAATACAAGAATGGGTGACACGGACCTATCCCAAAGACTACGTGCGCGGCCATTGCCTTTAAAGAACACTCAGTAGGTCATCATCATGGATCTTCAATTAACTACAAAGCGGCTGGTCTTGCGGCCTCTTTTGATGAGCGATGTGGGCCTGGTCATAGAGATGTTCACCGATCATCAGATCATGAAATATGCCGGGGGCCCTATTTCTGAAGAGAAAATCAACGCAGAAATGGCGTTGAACATACGCCGTGGTGGAAAGGGTTGTGTTGGCGTGTGGTGCATCTGTGATCGTGCGAGCGGTGAGGCTTTCGGCAGTATTGCATTGTTGCCTCTGCCAATAGACCAGGATCATACAGATTGGGAACAAGTAGTCGAAAACCAGTTACCCGACGGTGAGATAGAGATCGGGTATTTTCTCAAACGGGCCGCATGGGGAAACGGCTATGCAACAGAGGCGGCTGAACGCTTATTGTGTTTTACTTTTGAGGATACTTCCCTTAAAGAAGTCGTGGCTGTTATTGATCCGGAAAATAAAAGTTCCAGGAGAGTGCTCGATAAGATCGGCTTTGTAAGTACAGGAACTCGCCGCGCTTATGGTCAAAAGTTGCCAGGATTTTCGATCTCCGCAGATATGTATCGCGTTAAACACCCATCACTTTAAAAGTATATAGTTCCGCTCGATGAGGATTGATCACTCGACGGGAAACCGCTGGCTCAAAAAGAAAGTGATCTCTCGTGCACTGTGACAATCACCCCTGAACTGATTCTGCGCAGCCAAGGGAGCAAGAATGAACCTCGATCCGTTTGGTGATGCCCAATTTACTCCATGGTGGTGGGAGTGGGCGCCACGTGCAACTCGAACCAAGGAGCATCTACCCAAGCGGGCAGAAATTGCCATTGTGGGTTCTGGTTTTACGGGTCTAGTCGCGGCACTTCAGCTGGCCCGTGCGGGCCGGGATGTAGTTGTTTTGGAAGCGGATACAATCGGCTATGGCGCGAGCAGTCGCAACGGCGGTCAAGTGGGTAGCGGCAATCAACGTTTTACAGTTGCTCGACTCATCGAGTTGTATGGTAAGGACCAAGCTCAAGCCCTGTTGCAAGAAGGCATATCGGCGCTTTCATACATCAAAGCCTTTATCGGCGCCGAAGATATCCAGTGTCATTACCGAGAGGCTGGTCGATTTCGTGGCGCATCCCGACCGAGGCATTACGATAATCTCGCACGCGACATGGACGACCTTCACACTTTTGCCGGTGTCGAGTCATATATGGTGCCCCAGGCAGAACTGGACTCAGAGATAGGCACCAGCCTGTATTACGGTGGTGCAGTACTTCCCCGGGACGCATCTTTGCATCCCGCTCTTTACCACAGTGGTCTTCTTGACCGGGCGGAGAGCGCGGGTGTTCGTGTCTTCTCACATGCCAGGGTAAAAGGTGTTCAAGAAAAGGGCCAAAAATTGCAGATAACATCGGCCCGTGGTGTGTTATCCGCTGATAAGGTTTTGATTGCAACCAACGGGTACAGTGATCGTTCAATGCCTTATTTTTATCGTCGAGTTGTCCCAGTCGCCTCGGCAATCATCGCCACAACGGAACTATCGCCAGATCTTATGACTCGCCTTATGCCAAAGAAACGAGTCTTTGGCGATACGCGGCGTGTGCATCATTATTACCAATCCAGCCCAGACGGATTGCGGATTCTCATGGGGGGGCGACTTGCAGGGCGAGCAGACACGACACGCCCACGGGATTTTTTTCATCTATATCGCCATATGCTTGAGATATTTCCTGAGTTAGCAGGTGTTGGAATCTCCCACGCCTGGTCAGGCTATGTTGGTTTTACGCGGGACACGTTTCCGCATATTAATAAGCAGGGAAGCATGTATAGCGCGATGGGTTATTGCGGGTCCGGCGTAGCCAGGGCATCGTACGCGGGTTACAAAGTCGCCCATCAGATCCTTGAAAGTCCGGGAAGTGCAACTGCATGGAATAAACTTGTTTTCAAGACAATACCATTTCGATCTTTTGCTCGCACTGGTGTACAGATCGCGACCCAATGGAAGCGGGTTCGCGATGCCCTATAGCCCAACTGTTCCTCCGTCTTCAAAAGTGTGCACCACATTTGCATCCGGGCGAAGCAAGAGAGTCAAAGAGGGTCAGGGCCCGAGAAGCACTACTACTACTAAGTATGATTAAAATCGTTAGCTATTCTTGCTGTACAGCAAGAGCGACTGATCTTCATTGGTACGACTTTGCCACATCAGGAACCGGGAATGGCCAACCTAAGAAAACGGATAACCTGATATGAACACTGATGGTCTACAGAATGCACTCCATGACGCTAACAAAGATC
>JAAZZE010000235.1 GCA_014239255.1 Gammaproteobacteria bacterium | reverse complement strand
GATCCAGCTTTTCCATGGCCTTTTTCATCTCAAGGCCACGGGTCTGGCTGTTGGGCGCATGCCCCCAAAACACCATCGCCCGGAGGTTGTCGCGCTGGCCGATATTAGCTTTATCTTCCAGCACACCATCAATCCAACGTGAGACCGGTATCCCTTTGTAATTCATCGGCGAGACCGGCTTGCCTTTATCGCCTTCTACCTCGGTAGGATCGAACCGGGCCTTGACCCACTCATAATCCAGATCCCAGACACGTGACCAATGCTTCCACGAACCCGCGGACAGGCCGTAGTACCCAGGCAGCGAGTGCGACAGTATGCAGAAGTCAGTAGCACCCTGGACGTTGTCGTGGCCGCGGAAGATGTTAGTGCCGCCGCCAGATTTGCCCATGTTGCCCAGCGCCAACTGGAAGTTACAGTAGGCACGGGTATTGTTATTGCCGATCGTATGCTGGGTCCCGCCCATGCACCAGATAAAGGTACTGGGGCGGTTATCTGCCATCA
>JAAZZE010000234.1 GCA_014239255.1 Gammaproteobacteria bacterium | reverse complement strand
GGCCAATAAACTACCTCGGTTTACAACCAAAGATGGCCGGTTCTATTGGACACCTTCTACTAATGGTAAGACACGTTGGATCAGGCTACCTAACAAAAAGAGCCAAGCGTTAGATAAGTATTATCAACTTGAGGCTGGTAATCCGTCCAGCACGGTTAATGAAGCTTTTGATCTCTATCTGAAGGATCCTCAATTTCTTGATAATTTAGTCCCAGCAACTCAGAGGGATTACCTCCGGTACATAAAAGTTATGCGCCCGGTATTCGGCCATCTACCCTTGGATGATATCGATGCGGTGATGTTGAGCCAGTTTATAGATAAGGTTGGCTACATGGGCAACAACTATATGTCGCCACTTTCCAAAGCATTTAAAGTAGCCATTATGAAGGGCTTGACTCGCCAAAACCCCTGTACAAAAGGAGACATAGTTAGAACTCCTATGCCGGTGAGGATTAAAGAAGTATCGCTAGAGGAGATAATGGCAGTTAGAGATGCAAGTAATG
>JAAZZE010000233.1 GCA_014239255.1 Gammaproteobacteria bacterium | reverse complement strand
ATGGTTTGCTCGATACACCAATCAAACTCTTCATCGGTTTGACCTTTCCAAGCAAATACGGGTATTCCCGCATCAGCTATTGCAGCTGCAGCATGATCTTGGGTAGAGAATATATTGCAACCAGACCACCTCACTTCTGCTCCAAGCGCAGTTAAAGTTTCGATAAGCACAGCAGTTTGAATAGTCATATGTATGCATCCCAGAACCTTGGCTCCCTTCAAAGGCTGTTCATTTGCATAGCGCTCTCTTAGCTTCATTAGAGCTGGCATTTCAGATTGAGCGATTACAATTTCCTTTCTTCCCCATTCCGCTAGGGACAAATCTACTACCTTGTAGTCTTGGCTATTTGTTGTTTCCATTTTCTTATTTTTGTTTATATTTATATTTTATGACTTAAGGGCATCAACTTTATCTGTTCTTTCCCAAGTAAATGCATCTTCTTCTCTTCCAAAGTGACCATAGGCAGCTGTTGCTTGATAAATAGGTCTTTTCAAGTCCAGCATGTTAA
>JAAZZE010000232.1 GCA_014239255.1 Gammaproteobacteria bacterium | reverse complement strand
CGATGCTGTTTTCAGGTTTGGCTTTGCTTTTGGCCATAGGCGTTCAGTTGCACGGCGGTTTAGTGCTAGCGGGGTGAGAGTCCCGCAGGCGAACTATAGCGGAGCGCGTGCGCTCCAGTGCTGGCTTTCAGTCATTGTGCCGTTATTTCAATTCTAAAGGCCCAGTTAAGATCCTATCTTAAGGCAATGTCATACCCCAAACTGGATTCCTTGTTGGTGCCTACGGCCCTTATAATTGAGCTGACTTCAATTCGGACCCGCCCGCCGTTGCCTACCGTCAGCCGTTCACTTATCGTTCCCTATAGCGCGCACGAGATGTATGTGCTGGCAAACGATGTGGGTTGTTACCACGAGTTTTTGCCCTGGTGTAACAGTTCAACGACCCTGCAAAGCGAAGGTGAAGAGACATTGGCAAGCATTGGTATCGCCTTTAAAGGTTGGGAAACAACGTTCACTACCCGGAACGAATTATCACCGGATCGCTCGATCCATATGCAGTTGGCCGACGGCCCCG
>JAAZZE010000231.1 GCA_014239255.1 Gammaproteobacteria bacterium | reverse complement strand
GGTTTCTTGGGAGCTGTCTGGACCCTATGAGTTTTTTGGCATGTGTCAGTGCTCTCGCTGCAGAAAGGCAACGGGCGCTGCATTTGCGACTAATCTATTTGTGAAAGCAGATCAATTTAAATGGCTTACTGGCAAAGACAGGGTGGGTGAGTATGTGATGGAGCCGCCCAATACGTTTGGGAATGCTTTTTGTAAAAATTGCGGCTCTAGAGCGCCAAGGTTTTCGAGTGCAAGGGGCTGGATGATGGCGCCACTCGGGAGCACAATGGAGACGCCAGAAATTGAGCCAACACTGGTCTGCGCTAAAGATCACACTGACTGGTTCAAAAAGCTCGAAGAGATGATCTAGTCGATATGAAGAACGGCAAGAAAGGCTTCCTGCGGTATATCCACCCTTCCGATCGAGCGCATCCTCTTTTTTCCTTTCTTCTGCTTCTCAAGTAGCTTTCTTTTTCTTGAAATGTCACCGCCGTAACATTTAGCGGTCACATTCTTTCTGAGCGCCTTGACGTTGG
>JAAZZE010000230.1 GCA_014239255.1 Gammaproteobacteria bacterium | reverse complement strand
ACTATCCCTTGTTTCTTTCCGGTCCAGGTAAATTCTTTCATCATTTATTCCTATACAATAATCTAACATTGAAAGCAAATGCCAATTCCTTTACACCCTTGGACCATGCACGAAATTCTTGAGCGAATAAGAAATACACTGAATGCAGATACAAAAAACAAAAACATCGGCATCATATAGCGCGGGGCTCTTATCTGACTTGGTCTTAACCCTGTGCCCATAACCCTTTTAACTTTGCTGTGTATCGGCTGGGTTTTGCTTTTATTACAGGCAGGGGGCTCCCCATCGGGGTTGAATGAGTATCTGGCCCACAAAACCAGAACCCGTGTCAAAATCAGTTATTTAGAGCTTTATGGGCTGTCAGTTGGAAGGGCTCTACCTTTTCACAGCAGGGGTCACTGGTTCAATCCCAGTCGCGCCCATCAACTCGCTTAATGTTTTCGCCATTTCCAAAAGACAAGCGGCAACAAACTACTCATGGTTCAGAACAGCATTTTGCCCAGGCACTATTGGACAAAGAC
>JAAZZE010000022.1 GCA_014239255.1 Gammaproteobacteria bacterium | reverse complement strand
TTAAGTTCGGGGGTAACGCACTTGCGCACATCTCCAACCGATGCAAAAGCGGTAATCACCAGCGATAACGGAGAGGAGACGCTATGCTCGACCTCCCCAACCTTCCAACGGGTCGACATAGACATCGAATCCTTGCCTACGGGAATCGAGATACCGAGTGCCGGGCAAAGTTCGCTCGCCACCGCCCGCACCGTATCAAAAAGTGCCGCGTCTTCGCCGACCTCACCAGCGGCAGCCATCCAGTTGGCCGACAGATGGACGTCTGAAAGCGCGTGAACCCCGGCGCAGGCGATATTAGTAATTGCCTCGGCGACCGCCATCCGACCACTGGCTGGCCCACTCACGAGGGCCAGAGGCGTTCGCTCGCCCACCGCCATTGCCTCGCCAGTGTGGCCATGGAAACCGGCAGCCGTAACCCCGGCATCGGCGACTGGGACCTGCCAGGGGCCGACCATCTGATCACGCACCACTTGGCCTCCAACACTTCGGTCGCCGATCGTAATCAGAAAAGTCTTATCGGCCACCGCCGGCAGGCGTAGCACCCGATCAAAGGCCTCATCCATGGTGATGTCAGAAAGGTCCAGAGCCCGGTAGTTGGCTGCCTGCCGCCGGACATCGCGCTGCATGAGTGGTACGTTGCCAAACAGGGTTGTCATAGGCAGATCCACCGGGTGCGGCCCGGCAACCCCGGTAACGCCGCAGACATGCAAATGCTCATCCGCGCTGGCGTTACCCACGATGCTAAAAAGACACCGCTCCCTCTCGCATAGCGCCTTAAAATCTTCGATCCGTTCTGGTGCGACAGCCAAGACGTAACGCTCCTGCGCTTCATTACACCAAAGTTGCATCGGCGAAAGCCCCGGCTCATCACTCGGAATAGCGCCCAGGTTGAACACGGCGCCGATTCCCGCATCGTGCACAAGCTCAGGCAGCGCATTCGATAGCCCGCCGGCACCAACATCATGCAAGGACACAATAGGACTTTGGACACCCAGCGCAATACACCGGTCTAACACCTCCTGGCATCGCCTCTGCATCTCGGCATTGCCACGTTGCACTGATGCAAAATCTAGTGCCTCATCACTTTGTCCCGAATCGACACTGGAAGCCGCACCACCGCCCAGCCCAATCAGCATCGCGGGTCCACCCAACACCACGATCAGGGCATCGGGTTCTATCGATTGCTTGGCGACATGTTCTGGTCGAATATTGCCCATTCCACCGGCCAACATAATCGGTTTGTGATAGCCCCGACGAAGCGCCCGATCCGGAGTATCACAAAGAACTTCCAGGGTTCTGAAATACCCACCGATATTGGGCCGACCGAACTCGTTATTGAACGATGCAGCACCGATCGGGCCATCCAGCATGATCTGCAATGGGCTCGCGAGCCGTCTTGGGTGCTGAAACTCGAGCTCCCAGGGCATCGGCCAACCCGGCAGACGCAGATCCGAGACAGAAAAGCCCGTAATGCCGGCCTTGGGTTTCCCGCCGCGTCCGGTGGCACCCTCATCCCTGATCTCACCGCCGGATCCAGTCGCTGCCCCGGGGAAAGGCGAGATAGCGGTAGGATGATTATGAGTCTCGACCTTCATCAATAGATGCATCGATTCGGCAAGTTGCGAATACTCGCCGTCATCCGGGCGCGGTAAAAACCAGGCAGACGGGTAGCCCGTAATAACTGCAGCGTTGTCCCGATAAGCTACCAGCGTCTTATCGCCGTTCGCAGCATGAGTGCTTTTGATCATCTCAAAAAGGGAATGCGGCTGGTCTACATCGTCAACGCTCCAGCGTGCGTTAAATATCTTGTGCCGGCAATGCTCAGAATTTACCTGGGCAAACATCATCAATTCGACATCTGTTGGATTGCGACCGAGCCGCTTGAATTCTTCTACAAGGTAGGCGATTTCGTCATGATTCAACGCAAACCCTTCGCGCCGATTAGCCTCCTCAAGGGCCGCCATGCCACCGTCGCGAACGTCTACGAACCCCAGAGGCCCTGCATTTGCGGTATAAAAAGTTTGGGCGAGCTTAGCCGGATCCTGGGCAATCGACTCGATCATTGGGTCATGAACCAGCTGCGCTAAGTACTGACGGGCCTTGGCATCGTGACTCATGCCATCAAAGTGCCATGCAACCCCTCGTTCGAGGCGCCGCAATCCAGAAAGGCTACAACGTTTTGCGATCTCGCTTGCCTTGGTTGACCATGGGGACCGTGTTCCCCAGCGGGGAACAACCAGCAAAGCACCCGCCGCAGCGACGACATCTTCCGTAGATTCTTGAGTACCGCCGACCAGATTTTGCAACCTGGCCTTGTCGTTCGAAGATAACTCGCTGCTCGTATCTGCGAGGTAAAAGAAAAAGGCCCTCAGACCCCCAAGCTGGTGGCCCCAACTGGCGGCATCATGGCTCAGTTTTTTTAGACGAAAAGAGGATACCGCAGAGGCGCCGCCCAGGATCAGCACGGCTTTACCCAGGCTGCCCGGTCAGGAAGAGACGGGTTTTGCGAGATCAACCCCGAGCCGCAGTGCAACCTCTTCGTAGGCCTCGACGACACCGCCAAGGCCCTGGCGAAAGCGGTCTTTATCCAGCTTTTTTCGGGTATCGGTGTCCCAAAGGCGGCACCCATCCGGAGTGAACTCATCACCCAGTAATAGTTGACCGTCGAAGCGGCCAAACTCCAGCTTAAAGTCAACCAGGATCATCCCACCCGCGGCAAACAACGCACTCAAGATCTCGTTAACCCGAAAAGTCTGGGCTTGCATGCTCGCCACCTCTTCAGGAGTCGCCCAGTCAAAGGAGGCAATATGATATTCGTTAATCATTGGGTCGTGCAGTTCATCATTCTTAAGGAAGAACTCGAATGTCGGGGGCGTGAGATCTAGACCATCCTCAACACCAAGACGCCTGCACAAGGATCCCGTTGCAATATTTCGCACAACGCACTCCACTGGAATCATATCCAGCCGCTTAACCTGGGATTCCGTGTCACTGCGAAGCCTTTCGAAGTGGGTTGCGATACCCTTAGACTCGAGGTGATCCATGATGAAGGCATTGAAGCGGTTGTTCACCGTTCCTTTGCGGGCAAGCTGATCCATTTTTTCACCATCGAAAGCCGACGTATCATCACGAAATTCCATAATCAGCTGGGTGGGATCCTGAGTAAGGAAAACAGATTTCGCCTTCCCCGAGTACAATTCTTGACCTTTTTGCATATGTCGGTGAGCCTTTATCTGATTGAGGGTTAAAGCAACTAGAGGATGCCGGCCCGATGCATGGCAGAACGCACCCGATCGTGATACTGCTCCGATAATGGTACCAACGGCAGGCGGATTCGTCCGCCTATCAAACCCTGTTGCTCAAGCGCCCACTTGGCGGGAATTGGGTTCGACTCTAAAAACATCGCTTTATGCAGGCCCTCCAATTGATTGTTAAGAGCGCGCGCCTCGTCAGCATGACCCAAAACCGCGGCCTGGCACATCCGATGCATGAGTTGCGGGGCGACGTTCGCCGTAACCGAGATAGTGCCTTTACCCCCCGCAAGCATCAACTCACAGGCGCTGCCGTCCTCTCCGGAATAAATGGCGAAATCCGAAGGACAGCGGGCAATGAGATCACGTCCTCGATCCAGATCGTTGGTCGCATCTTTGATCGCTACTATATTGTCGATCTCCGCCAGGCGCACTGTCGTATCGTTATGCATATCTACCGCTGTGCGTCCGGGCACGTTGTATAGAATCTGTGGGGTGGCAACCGCCTCAGCAATGGCCTTGAAATGCTGATACAACCCTTCTTGAGGGGGCTTGTTGTAATAAGGAACCACAAGCAGGCAGGCATCGACCCCGGCATCCATCGCCCGTTGGGTCAACGCGATGGCCTCGGAGGTTGAGTTGGCGCCGGTGCCGCCAATCACTGGAATCCTTCCGGCAACCGCTTGAACTGTACGGCTGATCACTTCGCCATGTTCTTTATGGTCGAGCGTAGCTGACTCCCCAGTGGTACCCACGGAAACAATTCCATCAGTGCCCTGAGAGATATGGTGCTCAACGAGCCCCTCGAGCGCGGACCAGTCAACCGCACCTTCCTCATTCATTGGAGTGACCATCGCCACCATGCTACCTGTCAACATCTGATAACCCCTCGTTAGACAATTTGAAACCGGTCACGGCAAAGATTGTATTTCGTGGAAAGGCGATGGTACTTTGGGCATCCAAACAGCACAAGGCGGGTTGTAGGTTCGGACACGCAATGCTGCTCATTCGATAGCAATTGAGCGACTTTGTTCAGATCGTTGCCGGCCCGGCTCGCCAGTTGAAACCGACCCGGATCAATCCTTAAGTGTCCACGTCAGCGAGTTATCCCTGATCTGAGCCTTTGAACCAAGGCACAAAGGCATATTCGGACTGATATGGCCAAAATCCTGTGAAGCAAACACCGGGCATGGGGTGCGTTGCCCAATTTCGTTGCGCAACCAGTCTTCACTTTGATCTGCGGTAATCTTCGAAAAACTCCCCAAAACCACTGCAACAACCCCTTCCAGCAAACCACAATCGAGCCATTGGCGCCAGTAGCGCAGCACTCGGGAGGCGCTCTCTCCGGTATCTTCGAAAAAAAGAATATGATCGGCGAACGATGCTGGCAAATACGCTGTACCGATCAGATTGGTCAGAACACTCAAACAACCGCCGAACAGAAGACCGGTGCAGACCTCTTGGCCTTTGGCTTTTAACGGGGTAACTGAAATGGCACCGTACCACGGCCGCCCTTTTTGCAAATACCCGGTCAGTTGATTCACATCTGGACCATTCGCCCATAACGGTGAACCAGGCATTGGCGCGTGTAAACTGGGCCACTGTAACCGTGTGTAAAATGCACTTTGCAGCGCACTTACATCGGAAAATCCGATCAGGGGGCGTGGATTCATCCGGGCAAGCGCCGGCCAATCGATGAGCGATAGTAGATCACTTGCGCCATAACCCCCGCGAACACACAGCAGATAATCATAATGCGTCCCGCCGAGCCCAGCGTTTAACTGTGACAAACGTTCTGCTACCCCGCGCTCCCCGAGTCGTTCCCCGGCGCCTCGATCATAGGGCTGGTAATCGACATGCATCCCTGCAAGACGCAAACTCTTCAGGCTTGCGTCCAGGATGTCCCCATCGGGGGGTCCGCAAGGCTCCAGTGCGAGTAACCGAATCGCTTCTGTGCTGGACATTATCGCGAAGGAATCAGTCCCGGACATATTCAGTCCGTCAACAAAGCTTTGAACGGCCCGTTTTGCTGCTCCAATGCTTCGGCCTTACCCTGCTCTAATATTCGACCCGAACCCATCACGATTACATTCTCGAATTCTCGAGCCAGCGCTGAGGTCTCCAGCACCCAGAGCACGCCACGGCCGCTCATGAACTCGCAAACGTTTTTAATGATTTGGCTGCGGGCGTTAAGATCCAAGGGCCCAAGCGCTTCGTCTACTACGAGCAAATCGGGATCCTTCATCAGCGCTCTAGCGATCACGAGCTTCTGCCGTTGAATGCTGCTCAGCCGGCCACCGGCATTGCCCACGTCTGCCGTTAGGCCGAGCTCAATCACATACTCTCGTAAACCTGTAGCAACTATCGCTTCATCAATTTCACGACGGATAGTCTCCCGAACTGCTGGTTTACCAAAGGGCATGGCTCCAAAAAGAACATTAGACTCAATATTCAATCCTGGATTAAAAGCTTGAGCGTCGAGGAAGGTAACAGAATCGTTATCAGACCCTAACTCATCGCGCAGCATCCCGCGCACCTTAAGCAACCGCTGCTGAACACTCTCATCAATTATTCCCAGACGGTGTCGGGCCGGGGATAGCCGGTACACTAGTGCACGCAAAATTTCCTGGTCGGCTTCTTGCAATTGGGCAAGATTACTTACTGCAGTATCCGGCGTGTCCTGCAAGATACGTTCAAGCACGACCAGATCATCACTGCTGACCAGACTGAACTGCTCAAATAGTTCGCTATCGGGGCTAACGCCAGAGAAAATCTCAACCATCGTTGCCGCGACCTTATGCCCCATCACCAAAAAGTCATCAAAGAGTCCAGCGTCGCGCAGCAATTGGGTGACCAGAGGGTTGGAGGGCAGTCGGCCCGGATCAAAGGCTGGATCATCTGGATTGCCAAAGAGAATATTTTCGGCAACAGTGATATTGGCATTATAGATATCCGGATCAAACGCCACGAACTCGAGACCTTTGGCAAGGATTTGTTCACGCGCTTTTAGAAATCGAGTCCGAATGTCATCCTGATCCGAAAGCGTAGTGTGCATGCCAAGGCCAAAACGGTACCCATCTTCGTCAAGCTGCACTACCGCTAGTACTTTTATTGCTTTTTCCAGCAGCGCCCGTTCATCCAAAAGATTGCCGGCAGCTAAATCGAGCCACGGCGCTTTCGCACTATCTGTGCTGTTGCCCGATGCCAGGGCTTCCCGCAGGCGCCGCTGCTCAGCCTTATCCTCAGTGTTCGGGTCCAGGTTTTGTGGCGAATTCATCAAGCCATAGTACAAATTGTGACTAATAGTCCCGGAAAAAATATGGGCACTCGAGCCGACCCAGGCGACCCTTCGCCCGGGAACTGCCTCGGGCACTTCAGACCAATCCAGATCATTAATACTCAAACGACCCACCGTGGGCCACAATACCCGCGCAACCAGCCCAGCCAGGTGACTCTTTCCTGATCCCGCGCCACCTACCACTGCGACATGGGTATCCAGTGGCATTGAAAAACTGGCTCCGCTGACCGTTTGACTGTCCTCGTCCTCACCGTAACTGACGTTACTGGCAGTCAACGTTCCCTTGAGTGATTCAACAACCGCTCGGTCCTCAAGTATCGAGGCTTTAATCATGTTTTCCGGCTCAAACTGCTTTGCAACCTGTTCGTACTTAACCCGCGTATCCTCGAAGACCTGGTAGAACTTAAGCAACTCTTTCCATGGCGGGCCAATATCCTTATAAGCGGCAAGAACAGCCACCAGTGCCCCAAGCGACACATCACCTTGAATAACAAGGTAGCCCCCAATTGAGAAAAAGAAGAAAGGAGTTATCTGTGCCAGAATATTGTTGAGAAACTTGATAAAGAATTTGCGCCGATAAAGCTCCTCGCGGATATCGAATATCCGTCCCAACTGGTTTGATGTCTTTGCTCTTTCAAATCGTCCACTGTCATTGGCATGAATGTCAGTAGCTCCCTGCACGGTTTCCCCGATATGACCCGCCAACGACCGCACCGTTTGTACCCGGGTCTTTGCCAGGGCGTTGACTTTTGCCTGCAGCTTTGGAATCAGATACATCTGCGGTGGATACAGAGCTATCGATGCCAGGCCGAGCCAGATATCCTGCTGAAAGATAAATGAAAGATAGGTCAGCAACAACGCGCCCTGGAATGCCGGCGCCGCGATGGCATCTCCAATCAAACCACCTAGCGGCTCGGTCTCTGCAGTGATCATTGGAATGATCTCAGCCGGTGTGGTGCGTCGGATATGAGCAGAGGGAAAACGAAGAATTCGGGTGTAAAGATCGAAACGGAAGCGTCGTAACATCCGCTCACCCAGAACACCTTTGTAGACATTTAGGTAAAACTTCAGAGCACCTGATATAACCACGACCAGCAAAAAAGCAACCGACAGAGCTAGTAGATAGCTGACCTGATCCACCCCAAACCCCAGGATCTGATCAGGCATATCAACACCACCGATAGCCTGGTTTATGATCCGTTTTGGGATATCAAGGGAGATATAGACCAACGGCATTGTCAACGCCGTTAGCAAAAGCAGGAATAACTGTCCGCGCAGGGTATAGCGCAGAACATAACGGTAGATCGACCGATCTATCTCGGGAGCATCGGCCCCGCTCGAGGTCTGGGGCTGCGCCCCTGGGCTATCTTCAGTCATTGGCTAGTTTCAGCGGATAATAGACGCCTTATAACACATCGCCGCGGATTGGCTGTTTTGATTGCGTGGGCAAAGAAAAGGAAGCGTTATCGATATGTCAGTCGCCGTGGTGCTTAAAGGCTATCCCCGCCTGTCCGAGACCTTCATTGCGCAGGAAATTTACACCCTGGAGCGCGAGGGTATCGAGCTACAACTGGTTTCGCTTCGACACCCGACAGACCCGCATACCCATCCGATTCATTCAAAGATTCATTCACCCGTCAACTATCTCCCCGAATACCTCTACCAGGAGCCGCTGCGGGTCTGGAATAGCTGGCGGATCGCCAGACGGCTTGCAGGCTACCAGAGGGCACGGCAAATTTGGCTGGCCGATTTAAGGAGAGATTTCTCAGCGAACCGAATTCGCCGCTTTGGACAATCCCTGGTGCTCGCTGCCGAGTTATCCGAAAAAACCAAACATCTTTATGCTCATTTTCTACACACCCCGGCATCTGTGACACGTTACGCGGCAACTATTCGGCACCTGCCCTGGTCCTTCTCTGCTCACGCCAAGGACATATGGACTACGCCCAAGTGGGAGAAAACCGAAAAACTCGCGGACTGCACGTGGGCGGTAACCTGTACTGAAAACGGCTATCAGCACCTCGCGGTGCTGGCAAATGAGGGCGACCAGCTGCATCGGCTATACCACGGCCTCGATGGAGATCTATTTTCCGACCCGGGGCCAATTGCGAGCGATCGCGATGGTTCTGATCCCGATTTCCCAGTGCGGATTCTCAGTGTGGGCCGGGCTGTGCCAAAAAAGGGCTTCGATGTGCTGTTATGCGCCCTGGCCCAACTACCGGGCGAAATACACTGGCAATGGCGCCATGCGGGTGGTGGAGAACAACTACATTCTTTAAAGGCTATTGCCGCCGAGCTCGGGCTGACGGAGCACATCCAGTGGCTGGGCCCTTTGCCAGCCGAACAGATCCTTCACTGGTACCGTGACAGTGATCTTTTCGTTCTGCCGAGCCGGATCACCCCCTCAGGAGACCGGGACGGGCTACCCAATGTGCTGATGGAAGCTGCCAGCCAGAGGCTCGCCAGTATTTCCTGCGCTCTGCCTGGGATCCAGGAGTTCATCGAAAACGAACACCAGGGTCTGCTAGTGCCAGCAGACGACGCAACGATGCTGTCGGGCGCTATCCGCCGCGCAGTCACACACCCCGTACTTCGTCGCCAGTTCGGACTTGCGGCATTACAGCGGCTGCGTGAGGATTTCGATCACGCCTCAAACATTAAGCCGTTGCTGGCCCTGCTGAGCTCGGCAAGCAAGTCACGCTAATGCATATTGGCTTTTACGCGCCCCTAAAGGCGCCGGATCACCCTGCACCTTCTGGGGACCGGGCTCTCGCTCAGTTGATGTGGCGTGTATTTGAGCATACTGGCCATCGGGTCAGTCTAATGAGTCGTTTTCGCTCGTTGGATATCCAGGGGGACCCCAAACGGCAACGCGAGTTAGCCAAAGATGCGGGCTTGGAAGCTGAGCGACTATCGGAACAACTGTTAACGGCGACCGCTGGGGAGCAGCCCGATTTATGGTTCAGTTACCATCTCTACCATAAGGCGCCCGATTGGATCGGCCCTAGCGTGACGACACGTCTGGGGATTCCCTACGTCGTTGCAGAAGCCTCCTACGCCCCCAGCCAGGAGAACGGGCCCTGGGACATAGGTCTTCGACAAACAGCTAAAGCGCTATCGCAGGCTCGCGGGGTACTCTCGTTGAACCCGCGGGATCTTAAGTGCATCCAGGGACTGCTCAACCCCGATGCCCGTCAGTTACTGCTTAAACCGTTTTTAGTCGATGCCCTCCCATCAGATCGCCCGCATCGCGAGCGCCGTGCAAAACTCGCAAAGCATTACGGTTTGGCTGTCGACCAACCTTGGCTGATAGCGGTGGCAATGATGCGTACTGGTGATAAGAGTAGATCATACTCAATGCTTGCGCAGTCACTATCACTTACAGAAGATCTACCCTGGCAGATTATCCTTGTCGGCGACGGCCCAGCACGGACAGAAATTGAAAAAGCCTTTGCGTCCGTGGCGCAACAGCGGGTCTGTTTTTGTGGCCAGCTCGATCCCTTGGCAACAGCGGATCTGCTGGCTGCGGCCGACCTATTCACCTGGCCCGCGATGAACGAAGCATTCGGCATGGCGATACTTGAGGCTCATCGCCACGGCCTACCCGTTGTGGCCGGATATACTGACGGTGTCGCCAGTTTGGTAAACGACGGGCAAACCGGCCTGCTGACGCGGCCACCCGAGCCAGTGGTTTTTGCAAGTTCGATACGTAAACTTCTCGAAGATGCTGATCTGCGTCGGCAGATGTCTTTGAATGCCCGCGATAAATTCCTTAAGCAGCACGATTTTGATGCCGCTGCCAGTCGGATACACCAGTTCTTGTTACAGATGCAGCCTTAATGAGTGAGATCCTTTTCCTGCGCCACGGTCCAACCGAGTGGAATGCGGCGGGCCGGATTCAGGGCCATACCGATACATCGCTCAGCCCCGAAGGTGAAGCATTGGTTCGGTCCTGGTGCATTCCCCATCGATACGATGGCTGGCGCTGTTATGCAAGCCCTCTGCGGCGTACCCGCCAGACCGCCGGGTTGCTTGGCTACCCTGATCCGGAACCCGTTTCAGCACTGCAGGAAATGAACTGGGGCGCCTGGGAGGGTTTTACGTTGGGAGAATTACGACAACAGGATCCGGCAGGCCTACACAGTAACGAAACCCAAGGGCTAGATTTTCGCCCGCCCGAAGGTGAAAGTCCTCGCGAGGTCCGCGAGCGCCTGGCACACTGGCTATTCTCATGCACCAGCGACGAATTGCCGGCCATCGCCGTTTGCCATAAAGGATTGCTGCGTGCTGCCCTGAGTCTTGCTACGAATTGGGATATGACCTGTGACCCGCCGGTAAAATTGCGGGACCATTGCGCCCATTGTTATCGCGTCTCAAACAACCGTTTAGAAGTAGATGTGCTGAATATTCCGCTGGCAACCCGCCCAACCGAGTAACAAAGAAATGAACTTACTACGCGCTCGAGAGTTAGGGCTGGCTTTTCCAGGAACACCTGGGGTCAACAACGCTATTACCGACGTTCCAGGCGTAGAAGTTGGATTTTCGACCCTGGTCAAAGGTGACGGGCCATTGCACGTCGGCCGAGGCCCGGTGCGCACCGGTGTGACGGCTATTTTGCCCCGAGGACGGGATCCAGTGCCTAAGCCTATCTGGGCGGGAACTCATGCCCTCAATGGCAATGGCGAGATGACCGGCACCCACTGGATAACCGATGGCGGATACTTCATTGGCCCAGTGATGATCACCAATACCCATAGCGTTGGCCGGGTGCACCAGGCCGCAGTGCAATGGATCATTGATGCTTACCCCCAACACTGGGGAAGTGAACATCTTTGGGCTATGCCGGTCGTTGCCGAGACCTACGACGGTGTTCTTAATGACATTAACGGCCTGCACGTTACCGAGGCTGACGCGCGTGACGCACTGGACAGTGCAGCTTCAGGCCCCGTTGCCGAAGGCAACGTCGGCGGTGGCACAGGAATGATCTGTTACGACTTTAAAGGCGGCACCGGAACGGCTTCGCGCTGTGTCACTCTTGGCGAGAGAGACTTCACGGTTGGCGTTCTGGTACAGGCCAACCATGGTCGACGTACTGATCTCACTATTCTGGGTGTTCCCGTTGGTCACCATCTTAGCGACAGTATCCTGCCCCGCGACAACGAGACCGGATCCATTATTGCTGTTATTGCAACTGATGCCCCGTTAATGCCTCACCAGCTCCAGCGGGTGGCCAAACGGGGCAGTATTGGCGTCGGCCGAGGCGGCACAACTGGTGGCAACAGCTCCGGAGATATTTTTCTCGCTTTAAGCACGGCTAACCCGATGCCTATCAGCGATATGGCTCAAAGGCATGAGCAATTTTCCTGGATCGGTGATGAGTTGTGCGACCCGTTATATGCTGGCGCTGTCGAGGGCATCGAAGAGGCTGTTGTCAACGCTCTGGTAGCGGCCAAAAGTATGACGACTTTACGTCCAGCTGGACACGACTGCCGCGCAATCGATCATACCGCTCTTGTCGATCTGGCAGGTCGCTACGGCAGGCTTAAGAATCAACGTCTTTGAGCCACTTCTGCACCAGTTGGACATCACCGTCGCGATAATCCAACCTTCCATAAAACCCACGCACCGCCAAATTATCACTGCGGATCATAGCCTGAATCTTGGGTACATCCCGCTCACGCATCCAATTCTCTGCCTGGACCATTAGCGCTCGTCCAATACCCTGGTGTCGGCAGATCGGATCAACTGCAAGATAATAGACCCAGCCGCGGTGTCCATCACAGCCCATCATGACACTGCCGCAAAGGCGCCTATCCTGCTCTGCAATCAGTAAAGCTGATGAGGGGTTGTTAAGGCACTGGCGTATATCATCTTCTGGGTCGTTCCAGGGTCGGGTCAGATCACAAACGCACCACAGCTTTAAAAGCGGGTCGAGATCAGCAGCCGAAAAAGGCCGGAAAGTCAGCTGTCCTGGCGGCCGCGGGCTCATCCCGCCAAACACCGTTTAAGATATTGAGCTGTGACCTTGGCGCCGTTACAGCTTTGCCGCTGGAAACGCACCGGACCACTCTCTAGCAGATCATCCACTGCTTTGGCCAGCGCCACGGGTGTCAGCACCGACTCATCAAGTACCACAACCCGGCCTTGCTGATGCAGGCGCGCTGCCCGTGCACCTTGTTCGGTCTCGTTACCGTCACCAGTAAAGGGCACCACCAGCGCTGGCGCACCGCTTACCAGAAGATCAACCGTGCTGTTGTATCCGATCTGCGAAACAGACAACCGACAGCCTTTTAAAAGCGTCCGGAAATCCGGGCGGTTTGGCTCGATGATAACGCGCTTGAGCGCCCGGTCTCGCAGGTGGCTTAATGCTTGCGAGTCGGGCGTCGCGCCAGCCAGTATCCGCCACCGCACATCGGGATAACGCGACAGAGCAGCAGCGTCGACCGCGCACCGATACAATGCATTCCCTGCCGCACCGCCTCCAGCCGATACGATGATTTCATCCTCTCCAATAGTGTCTGGCATCGTCCCCGGCCCGGCATCGACCAAACCCGTGTAATGCAGTAAATCATCAACCTCGCGGGCTTTACCGAACGAGTCTGAAAAAGGTAAAAAATTCTCTACACCGTGTATCAGTACCTTTTGATAATAAGAACGTAAAACCTTAACGGTTTCTGCTTCGCGGTCGGCTGTGCGGCGTTGTATGCTATCGCGCACTGAACAAACGACACCGGTTCCCTGAGTTTTTGCAGCTTCAAGCAATGGCAAAAGCTCAAACCGGAATCTGCGCCTGCCGAACGGAAAGAGTTCGGTTACCAGCATTTTGGGATTCAGATCGTGGAAGAGGTCCAGTAGTTGCTTACTACGCCTTTGCTGTAAATGTTGAGTGACTGGCTTACCCTGGGAATCTACAACCGCTGAAAAATACAGATCAGCGCTGCGAACGGGCTCAAGCTGGTGGACCCGAACCGCGGTCCCCGAGGTGGGTTGTACCGGCATCCCACCGCTGATCACTTGTGCCCCGACGCCCGCGTCAACGCAAGCACGCGCCAGTGCTAATGTGCGGCGAAAATGTCCGATACCCAGCAGGTGTTGAACATAAAAGAGAACCAAGATTCGAGAACTGCCTCGCCAGTCGGTCAGGCGATATCCTGGTGATGAATAGGTCCGCCACCAAGAAGAGTATCAACCCGTTCGCAAATGACCTCCAAGCCCGATAGCAGCGCGTTGGCGCCCGTAGCGGATGGTAATGCTTGCCGCTCAAGCGCGCGAAGCGCGACAGACATTGCCTGTGGTGAGCGATCGCCTTCACTATCAAGCATTGCAATCAGACCCAACGATGCTGCCCGACGGGCACGCAGGGTCTGCTCCATGCGTGGCGTCGACCGAGGCACCAATACAGCGCGCTTGTCCAAAGAGAGGATTTCGCAAAAGGTGTTGTATCCACCCATGGCAACCACGCCGACCGCGCGATCCATCAGCAACTCCATATTGGCATCGAAAGTGATGACATGTACATCTTTCAAATGAGAGACTCGACGCTGAAATCCGCGCCTGAGCGTTTGCGCCATAAACGGTCCCAACACGATGACCACCGGCACGGCCGGCCGTGGCTGACTCTCGAGCGCACTCAACACCCAGTCAACCAGTGTTTCCCCATCGCCGCCACCGCCTGGGGTCACCAGCAAAAATGGATCTGTTGGAAGACTAACGGGCGCTTTTGTCATCTCGGGTATTGTGCGCTTGAGGTAACCGGTATAAACGGTCATCTCCTGCGACCGATCACTCACCTCGAGGCCTGCCAGCGGGTTGCCCATCGCCTTTACCCCGAAGACCCAGATCTCCTCAAAGTAGTTCTCAAGATCCTTGGGTGTACCGCGATTCTCCCAGTCAGCTTTTAACAGTACCGAATCATCCAAGATGTCCCGCAAACCAAGTACCGTTTGGACTCCTTTTCGCCGAAGCGTTTCCAGAGTGATGGCCACCTCGCCGCGTAGCCCCAGCGGCTCTTTATCTACCAGAAAAAGATCTGGCGCAAACGTAGCTGCAGTTTGCGCAATGATCGAAGAGCGCAACTCCAGAGTCTGAACGAGATCGATATGCTCCGACAGCGAGGTATAGTCCCCACCGCGCAACTTGACGACACCTGGTATTCGTACGAAATCCACCCGACTCTTGAAATCGAAACTACCAATAATCGGAGAGCCTGAGATGATCAGAACATTAAGACCTGCAAAATGATCTACCAGGGCGTGGGCAATAGTACGGCAGCGACGCAAATGTCCAAGACCAAATGAGTCGTGGCTGTAAATCAGGATCCGCTTGCCCTTCAAATTAGTATTCAAGCGTCTTACCCCACTGCGGACGTAGTCGACTCAACCAGAATTTTGCCCGTCGCACTGGCAACCTCTACGTTTGACTGATTAGTACAAGAACACTCGAGCTCAACAATCCCACCTTTAAACTTCGCCTTATCTGTCTTGGACAGAACTCGCCAGTGTGCACGCAGCGTATCACCTGGCCGAACGGGGGCTATGAATCGACAGTTGTGCTCCAAATAAGCGATCGCAGTGCCGGCAAAATACAGCCCTATCGGAGCTGCAATAAAGGCGCTGGTGAAAGGCCCATGAAGGATACGGCCGCCAAAGCGTGACTGGGACGCAAAATTTTCATCAACGTGCAAAGGATTAAAGTCACCAAACAGGCCCGCGGCGTTAACAAGATGAGTCTCTGTGATGGTCAGAACGTAGTCAAACTCATCGCCAATAGCAACCTGATTGTAAGCCCTCCCCTCTGGAATTCGTACCACGCTCTACCCCCCAATCCGGCTAAGTTGATACTTTCGAACTCAACCAACTGTTTAAGTCAGCCCAACCGAACTAACCACTGATCAATAAACTGACACCGATTATAGCCGTGGCGTCAATAATCTCCGGCGATCCTAAGGCAAAGGGTCCACCAGTCAAGCCGATAAGGTTTTATTGACACTATTACTATCCCCCTACAACCCGTGCACAATTGGACTTGTGTGGCCTTGAACCTGGTTAATTTGGCGACGGTGGCGAAACTGACAACTTTGCAATAAAGCGTTAGGATTGACCCTGGAATCGGGGAGTTACCTATTGTCTATTTTCGAACAATCACTGGCAAAAGATCGGTCGAATTTCGAACCCTTATCGCCAGTCAGCTTTCTGCGCCGAGCCGCGCAGATTGCACCGAACCGCACCGCTATTATTCATGGAAAACGCTGCTATACCTACGCGCAGTTCTGGGAACGCTCATGCCGCCTGGCATCTGCACTTGCTACGAAAGGAATTGGACGAGGTGATTGCGTTGCAATCATGGGCGCCAACACACCAGAAATGCTGGAGGCGCATAACGGGGTACCAATGCTCGGAGCAGTTCTTAATTCGCTCAACATTCGACTAGATGCAAAAACAATCGCTTTCATTCTCGAGCATGGAGAAGCCCGGGCAATACTGACTGATCGCGCATTTTCCCAAACCATTAAGGAGGCGGTGTCACTGTTATCCCGGCCACTCCTGGTAATAGATATCGACGATTCCGAAAGCGATGGTGGCGAGCTTCTCGGCGAAACTGACTACGAGACGTTTATCGGCAACGCGAACCCTGAATTTTTGTGCAACCAACCGGAAGACGAATGGCAATCCCTGTCGCTGCTCTATACATCTGGAACGACTGGAAATCCCAAAGGCTGTGTTTATCATCATCGCGGCGCGTATCTTAATGCGCTTGGCAACATGTCGACTGTGGGGCTTGATCGAAAGTCTGTCTACCTGTGGACCCTGCCAATGTTTCACTGCGATGGCTGGACTTTCACATGGGCAGTCACGGCAGCACTCGCAACCCATGTTTGTCTGAGAGTTGTCGAACCACACCTGGTATTTCGTTCCATTTCTGATCACGGGGTGACTCATATGTGTGGTGCCCCGATCGTACTTAATATGTTGGCTAATGCGCCAGCCAAAAGCAAAATACCACTTTCAAAGGCTGTCGAGATTGCCACCGGCGGCGCTGCCCCGCCCTCAGCGGTGATTGAGGCCATGGAAACTGATGGCTTTCGTGTAACTCACCTGTACGGCCTAACCGAGACCTACGGCCCAGCGACGGTGTGTATCCCCCAGGACGACTGGCCTAAACTTGAACTGCAGCAACGATCGAGTCGTATGGCCCGCCAGGGCGTCCATTACGGCACTTTGGAAAACGCGAGTGTCAAGGACCCAAAGACCATGGAGGATGTGCCCTGGGACGGCGAAACCTTCGGTGAAGTGATGGTCCGCGGAAACACTGTAATGAAGGGCTACTTAAAAAATTCGAAGGCTACCGCCGATGCGTTTGCCGGCGGTTGGTTTCATACCGGCGATATAGCCGTTCAGCACCCTGATGGCTACATTGAAGTCAAAGACCGCTCCAAGGATATCATCATCTCAGGTGGTGAAAATATCTCTAGCCTAGAAATCGAAGAGGCGCTCTACCGACACCCAAAGGTCCTGGAAGCTGCCGTAGTCGCACGGCCCGACGAAGCCTGGGGTGAAAGCCCCTGTGCTTTTGTCACCTTGCGCGAAGGCGCGCAGGTGAAGGAGCGCGAAATTATCGAGTTTTGTCGAGATAACCTTGCCCACTACAAGGCGCCGCGCACAATTGTATTTTGCGACCTACCAAAAACCTCGACCGGAAAAATTCAGAAATTTGTCTTGCGGGAGATGGCCCAAAACCTTAAGGACTAAGAGCTGGGTGCGAGACCAGGAAGACTGTCAGGTGACCGGCGCTACAATTGATATCGAACGAGGTTATCGCACGCGATCACGCCACCTTCGAGAATCTCACAACGAAGCCCACCCTTATGAGTCAGGCGCTTGACCAACTCGGGCACGCCCAGCAGGTCCTGCAAATAAGCACACGGCTCGCACAACTCAATACCTTGCACCTGAACTTCACCCACGCCGAATGTCACGCCGACCAACGAATTCAGACGGACGCCTTCGGTCACCAGGTTACGGCGAAACGCAGTCACGGGTAGTGCTTTCGCAAGTTCACTGTTCAGAGCGTCGATAACCTCGCTCTCGATCAAGGTTAGTTGCGTCTTCGACAGCGCATCACTTGCACAGTAGCGATCCCCCTTCAAACCTTCGCCGGCTATTGCGACAGCCTCGGTCACCGCTTTGATCGGACCTCCTTCAGCCGGGGAAATGCAAACGGCAATAATTCGTCCTTCATTAGGCATACTGATTAACCCTGTCTACAGAGGAATATTGCCGTGTTTTCGCCACGGGTTATCCAACTGCTTGTTTCGCAGCATAGACAACGAGCGGCACAGGCGCCGGCGGGTATCACGTGGAAAAATCACGTCGTCAATAAATCCCCGATGCCCTGCAACGAAGGGATTGGCGAATTTCTCTCGATACTCTTCAGTGCGCTGAGCAATCTTTTCCTCATCTCCGATATCCTCACGGAAGATGATCTCAACGGCCCCCTTGGGCCCCATTACTGCGATTTCGGCACTCGGCCAGGCCAGGTTGACATCCCCGCGAAGGTGTTTCGATGCCATAACGTCGTATGCACCACCGTAGGCCTTACGCGTAATCACGGTAACCTTAGGCACGGTGCACTCGGCGTAAGCGTAAAGTAATTTGGCGCCGTGCCGAATAATCCCTCCGTACTCTTGCGTAGTACCGGGTAAAAAACCAGGGACGTCGACAAAAGTTAAGATCGGTATCGAAAAAGCGTCGCAAAAACGCACAAAGCGGGCCGCTTTAACGGACGACTGGATATCCAGACACCCTGCGAGCACCATCGGCTGATTGGCCACCACGCCAACCGTTGAGCCTTCCATGCGCCCGAACCCGGTAATAATGTTGCCGGCGTAGTCTGGCTTAAGCTCGAAAAAATCACCGTCATCCAAAACCTTGGTAATTAATTCATGCACATCGTACGGTTTGTTCGGATTGTCCGGAATCAAGCTGTCCAGCGAGAGCTCCACACGATCAACAGGGTCCACCGCGTCACGCTTAGGCGGGTCGGCCATATTACTAAGCGGCAGAAAATCGAAAAAACGCCGCAGATTCAACAAAGCGTCGATGTCGTTATCAAACGCACCATCAGCCACGCCGGAGCGGCTGGAGTGGGTACTCGCACCGCCGAGCTCCTCATGGGTGACGGTTTCATGGGTGACAGTCTTGACAACCTCAGGACCGGTGACAAACATGTAGGAGGTATTGCGGACCATGAAGACAAAATCCGTTATCGCGGGGGAATACACCGCCCCGCCGGCGCAAGGGCCCATGATCATGGAGATCTGCGGAATGACACCTGAGGCCAAAACATTGCGTTGGAAGACCTCCGCGTAACCCGCTAACGAATCAATGCCTTCCTGGATCCTCGCTCCCCCCGAGTCATTCAGCCCGATAACAGGGGCGCCCACCTTCATTGCATGATCAAGGATCTTGCAGATTTTTCCGGCATGAGCCTCTGATAATGACCCACCGAACACGGTGAAATCCTGACTGAAAACGAAAACCGTGCGGCCGTTGATGGTACCGTGGCCGGTAACCACGCCATCGCCCGGAACTGTTTTTTCGGCCATGTCAAAATCGGTACAGCGGTGCTCGACAAATATGTCCCACTCCTCGAAACTGTTCTCGTCAAGCAGAACACCGATACGTTCGCGGGCCGTCAACTTGCCTTTGGCATGTTGTGCCTCGATACGCTTTTGACCGCCGCCCTGCTCCGCCGCCAGGCGCCGCCGTTCTAATTCTTCAATAATTTGGTGCATAAGTTTTTACTTTCTCGGGCGCTTGATCATGTTCAGCACCTCTTGTGCGGCCTGGGGAATATTGGTGCCAGGGCCGTAAAATGCAGCAACCCCCAGACTCGCCAACCGTTGCCGATCCGCCGTCGGTACCACACCACCGAGAACCACAATAATCTCGGTGGCTTGGCGTCTATCCAATTCTTGAATGACTTGCGGCACCAGCGTGTCGTGACTTCCCGCCTGAGAGGATATGCCGATAACATGCACGTCGTTATCAATAGCCTGGCGGACAACCTCTTCGGGTGTCTGAAACAGTGGGCCGATATCAACATCAAAACCAATATCCGCAAACGCTGTGGCAATGACCCGAGCGCCTCGATCATGCCCATCCTGCCCTAACTTCGCAACGAGAATTCTCGGGCGTCGGCCGGCATCTCGCGCAAAATCGGCCACGGCGCCTCGAATTGCGCTGAACTTCTCATCATCCTGATATGCTTCGCTGTACACCCCTGAAATCGTCCCGATCTGAGCCTGGTGACGGCCGAAAACCTGCTCCAAAGCAAGAGAAATTTCCCCCACGGTGGCGCGTGCACGTGCCGCCTCAAGCGCATACTCTAGCAGGTTCGCTCCGGCCTGCCCGGTAGCCTCGGTGAGTCCTGTTAACGCCCGCTGGCAACGATTCTCATCGCGGGTGTTACGCACCTGCTCCAGTCGCCCGAGTTGCGTCTGACGTACTGCAGAATTATCTATGTTGAGAATATCCACATCGGTGTCAGCACTGCTCTGGTAGCGATTCACCCCCACCATTACTTCCTCACCACGATCAATACGGGCCTGTCGACGCGTCGCCGACTCCTCAATACGCCGTTTTGGCACTCCACTGGTAACCGCTTCGGTCATACCGCCCATCGCTTCAACTTCATCAATCAACGAACGTGCATGACTGACCAAAGAGGCAGTCAGGCTTTCTATATAGTACGAGCCTCCCAAGGGATCAACTACTCGAGTTATCCCAGTCTCCTCTTGCAGGATGAGCTGGGTATTGCGTGCAATATGAGCCGAAAAATCCGTAGGCAACCCCAGGGCTTCATCGAAACTATTGGTGTGTAACGACTGAGTGCCCCCAAACACCGCGGCCAGGGCTTCGATCGTGGTACGGATAATATTATTGTAAGGATCCTCACCGGTCAGGCTCACACCAGATGTCTGGCAGTGCGTACGCAACATGAGCGAGCGCGGATCAGACGGGTTAAATTTTTCCTTAATCAGTTCGGCCCAGAGTAATCGGGCCGCCCGTAACTTGGCGACCTCCATAAAAAAGTTCATGCCGATACCGAAGAAGAACGACAGACGCGGCGCAAACCGATCGATGCCCAACCCACTGTTAACTGCCGTGCGCACATACTCGATGCCATCAGCTAGGGTGTAGGCCAATTCCTGTACCGCTGTCCCACCCGCTTCTTGGATGTGGTAACCCGAAATAGAAATCGGGTTAAACCGGGGCATATGCTGAGCCGTATAACCAATAATATCCGATACGATCCGCATGGAAGCCTGCGGCGGATATATATAGGTATTTCGAACCATAAACTCCTTGAGAATATCGTTCTGCAGGGTGCCGGATAGCTTCGCGATATCGACCCCTTGCTCTTCCCCCGCCACAATGAACATAGCCAGCACCGGCAGCACGGCCCCGTTCATGGTCATGGATACAGACATCTCGCCCAGAGGAATCTGATCAAAAAGGATCTTCATGTCCTCGACTGAATCGATCGCCACTCCGGCCTTGCCAATATCGCCTGTGACCCTTGGGTGATCGGAGTCATAACCACGATGGGTTGCCAGATCAAAAGCCACGGACAAGCCGCTTTGGCCTGCGGCCAGATTGCGCCGGTAAAACGCGTTGGATTCTTCAGCGGTAGAGAACCCAGAGTACTGGCGGATTGTCCAGGGCCGTCCGGCATACATGGTTGCGCGGACGCCACGCTCATAAGGCGGGAACCCAGGCAAAGATGCTTGATGGCCAAGAGTGTCCAGATCATCAACGGTATAAAGTGGTTTAACCGTTATACCTTCGGGAGTCTCCCACTCGAGAGATTCGCGATCCCGATCACCCAATTCCTTTTCGGCGAGCGCAGTCCATTGTGCGAGAGTCACGGCTTCCGAATCACTCATGGGTCACTTCGCCGTGCGATCAACGGGGATAACCGATAGTTGATAACGCCTGGGCAATCTCATCGAGAATTACAGGGTCATCGATCGTTGCCGGCATTTTCCAGGGCGTTCCATCAGCAATGCTGCGCATGGTGCCTCGCAAAATTTTTCCCGAGCGCGTCTTGGGTAACCGTTTAACCACCAAAGCCTGTTTGAAGGCGGCAACGGGGCCTATCCGGTCACGCACCATCGCCACGGCCTCGGCAACAATCTCATCGTCGGCCTGCTCGCAGCCAGCGCTCAGCACCAGAAAACCCATCGGCACCTGACCTTTGAGATCGTCTGCCACCCCGGTCACTGCGCACTCAGCGACTGCCGGATGATCTGCCAGAACCTCCTCCATGGCGCCGGTCGACAGCCTATGTCCGGCCACATTGATGATGTCGTCCGTGCGAGACATGACAAAAACATAGCCATCGCTATCGATAATGCCTGCATCGGAGGTGTTGTAGTACCCCTCAAACTGCTTGAGGTACGAATCAAAGTGGCGTTGGCGTGCGTTCCACAGGGTTGGGAAAGTGCCCGGAGGCAAAGGCAATTTGGCGGCCAAAGTGCCGATCTCCCCCACCGACGTCTGTTGGCCGTTGTCATCAAGAACCTGCAAATCCCAGCCCGGCACCGCAACCGAGGGCGAACCCTCTTTGATAGGCAACAAACCAAGGCCCGCACAATTGGCGGCGATAGACCAACCGGTTTCTGTTTGCCACCAGTGATCAATCACAGGGATACCGAGTTTGTCCTCCGCCCAGTGCAAAGTATCTGGATCAGTTCGCTCACCCGCCAGGAACAAGTAGCGAAGCGAGGAAAGATCGTAACGCCGAATATGCTCACCAGTCGGATCTTCTTTCTTGATTGCACGAAACGCCGTTGGCGCGGTAAACAGAACCCGAACATCGTTCTCGGATATGACTCGCCAAAAGGCGCCTGGGTCTGGCGTGCCCACTGGCTTGCCTTCATACAGTATGGTGGTATTGCCCGCGAGCAAAGGGGCGTACACGATATAGGAGTGCCCCACCACCCAGCCTACATCCGACGCTGCCCAAAAGGCCTCACCAGGTTGCACGCCATAAATGTTCTCCATCGTCCATTTCAGGGCGACGGCGTGGCCTCCATTGTCCCGTACCACACCCTTGGGTTCGCCAGTCGTGCCAGATGTATACAGAATGTACAGCGGGTCAGTTGCCAGAACCGGTACGCAGTTCTGTGCGCTTGCGCCAGCAAGCGCCTCATCCCAGTCGACATCCCTGCCGGCTTGTAGCGATGCCTCAACCTGCGGTCGCTGCAGGAGAACACAAAAATCAGGCTGATGAGTTGCCAGTGAGATGGCTTCGTCGAGTAAAGGTTTGTAAGCCACTACTCGCCCGGGTTCAATGCCACAAGATGCGCTGATGATCGCTTTGGGAGTGGAATCATCGATACGGACCGCCAACTCATTGGCCGCAAACCCGCCAAACACTACCGAATGCACGGCCCCGATCCGGGCACACGCCAATATCGCGATCACCGCCTCTGGCACCATTGGCATATAAATAATGACACGATCGCCCTTGGAGACTCCACGCTCGACCAGTACGCCGGCGAAGAGCGCGACCGTATCCCGCAACTCACTGAAGCTGTAACTGCGGCGCGTATCGGTAACAGCCGAGTCATATACCAGTGCCGCCTGATCCCCCCGCCCTTGCTCCACGTGCAAATCTAGCGCGTTGTAACAAGTATTAAGTTCGCCACCTGTAAACCAGCGGTAAAACGGTGCGTCGCTGTCATCGAGCACTCGATCCCAAGGTCGGGTCCAGTGGATGGCCTCTGCCACCTGGCCCCAAAACTTTTCGGGATCCTCTTTCGCTGCCTGGTAAACCGTGTAGTAAGAACTTACCGCTGCGCTGCTCATCATTCTCTCCCAGTCATTTCGCAATCTTGTTCAACAAGACTTCGGCGACATACCACCCCAAAATCTGTTACTTGCGAAACTCAGTATTGATTCCCCACAGGTTGTAGCAGAACTCTCTGCTAGACTAGACCGGACACGGCACGATAGACGATCGATCGCTGAATTAATCATAAGCCTCTTGCCGTTAATTACCGAGCAGTAATTGTAACGGTTTGTAATGTTTTTCCCAAAGGAGCCCTGATGAGTTACGAAAATATAATATGTGAAGTGCATGACGTTGTCGGACTGATCACTTTAAATCGGCCTGAGGCGCTCAATGCCTTGTCTGACCCGTTGATGGACGAATTGGGGCAAGCGCTTCGGGCGTTTGAGCAAGATGACAGCATTGGCGCTATTGTCATTACTGGCAGTGAAAAAGCATTTGCGGCAGGGGCCGACATTAAGGGCATGAAAGATCGCTCCTATGTCGATGTGTATCTTGGCAACTTCATCGGCCAGAACTGGGAACAGGTAACGCACTGCCGAAAACCAGTGATTGCAGCAGTTGCCGGATTCGCCCTGGGCGGGGGGTGTGAACTCGCAATGATGTGTGACTTCATTCTCGCCGCGGACAACGCCCGCTTTGGGCAACCGGAAATCAAACTCGGGATCATTCCTGGTGCTGGCGGCACGCAGCGGCTGACGCGTTTCGTTGGCAAATCTAAGGCCATGGAGATGTGTCTGACTGGACGCATGATGGATGCGGCAGAAGCTGAACGATCAGGCCTTGCGAGCCGTGTGGTTCCTGCGGCAGAACTTATCGAAGAAGCGCTTGCCACTGCAACGACGATCGCACAGATGTCCCGTCCGTCGGTATTTATGGCTAAGGCCTCAGTTAACCACGCCTACGAAACTAATTTGACACAAGGGGTGGCTGGTGAACGTATTATGTTCCAGTCACTTTTTGCTACTGAAGACCAAAAGGAGGGTATGGCGGCATTTGCAGAGAAACGTCCGCCTCAGTGGAAGAATCGATAGGCTTAACTGATGAAGGTTGCAGATAAGACTTACCGTTCTATCTGGCTGGATCAGCAGGCGCCTCTAGTCCATGTCATTGATCAGACGGTGCTGCCTTTCCGGTTTGATGTACGTACGCTAAACACCGTTGATGCAGCGGCCGAAGCGATTGGCACCATGGTAGTACGCGGCGCCCCACTGATTGGGGTGACCGCCGCCTGCGGCCTTTACCTCGCTTGCCATGCAGATTCCAGCGACAGCAATCTGCACCATGCTTGCGAACAACTCCTCCATGCGCGTCCAACGGCTGTTAACCTGCGGTGGGCGCTTGATCGGATACTTCCGACCTTACTCGAAACCCCGACGGTTTCACGTACAACAACCGCCCGAACACTGGCGCAACAGTTGTGCGATGAGGATGTAGCAACCAACAGCGCCATCGGCGACCATGGCCTCGAGCTGATTAAAAGACATGCTCATCGCAGTGGCACTACAACAGTTAACATTCTGACTCACTGTAACGCCGGGTGGCTTGCCACGGTCGACTGGGGCACCGCTTTGTCGCCTGTTTTCAAAGCACACGATGCGGGCATCTCTATTCACGTCTGGGTAGATGAAACCCGACCACGTAATCAGGGGGCATCGTTGACCGCGTGGGAACTGGGGGCCCACGGTATACCCCATACCGTGATCGCGGATAACGCGGGTGGGCACCTGATGCAACACCAGCAGGTCGACCTGTGTATTGTGGGCTCTGACCGCACCACCCGCACCGGGGACGTGTGCAACAAGATCGGGACCTACCTTAAGGCGCTGGCCGCCCATGACAACGGTATTCCTTTCTACGCCGCCCTGCCATCATCGACAATTGATTGGAGCGTGCGAGATGGCATCCTGGAGATACCGATCGAGGAACGATCTGCCGAGGAAGTGACTCATATTAACGGAATCGATCACCAAAACCGTATGACTCGTGTGCGCCTATCGCCCAATGACAGTCCCGCTGCCAACCCGGCTTTCGATGTCACACCACGGCGCTTCATGACTGGCATCATTACCGAACGAGGCATTGCCCGAGCCAATGAGGCATCGCTGCTGGATCTGTTTCCCGAACAGCGGGTGAACTCATAAGGGGCTGAGACGACAGCCATCACCCCTGGCCTTTTTGACAACAAAGCCACTCTTACCCTATCCGAGTGACCAGTTATGACATTCCGTCGTTCGACGCTCATACCAAGCCGTTATAATTGCCTCGTATTGCACTAATTCATGCAGTGTGCGTCTGTTTTATCCATTTTTTACAAAGGACTCTGATGTGTCTCGCCTGAGGTTTAGCCGATCTCTGGTGTTCGGTGCGACCCTTGGCTTTTTCAGCCTTGTCGCCGCAAACGCCGCAACCACGCCCCTGGAGAGCAGTTCCCTCCTGGGAGCGTCGTCGCATCATGGGCGCACGATCAAACTCATCAACTACTTTGTCGAGCGTTATCACTATCGCAAAACTCAACTTGATGACGAGCTATCCTCTGAGATCCTGACTCGTTACCTTCAGGCTTTAGACCCTAATCGCAGCTATTTTCTGGCCGAGGATATCGAAAGTTTCGAGACCCTGCGACACCGCCTCGACGACTATTTGATCGCCAATAAGGTCACGCCTTTTTTCCAGCTCTTCAATACCTACCGCCAACGGGTGTTTACTCGAATACGTTTTGCACTTGAAACACTGGAGACACCATTTGACTTCACGATCGACGAGCGCTACCGCTTTGACCGTAGCCAATCGCCTTGGGCCATCGACCAGGCTGAATTGAACGACCTGTGGCGTCGGCGGGTCAAGAACGACTACCTGGCATTGAAGTTAGAGAACAAACCGCACGAAGAAATCGTGAAAACCCTGCGGCAACGTTATCAACAGCTTGAGCGACGTATCCAGCAGATTACCAGCCAAGACGTATTCCAGACATTGGTAAATGCCTACGTTTCCGCGATCGAACCACATACGGGTTACTTCTCACCACGCGCTACCGAAAATTTCAAAATCCGAATGAGCTTGTCACTGGAGGGCATTGGCGCCGTACTCCAGACGCAGAACGAATTCACAGTGGTTCAACGTATTGTGCCGGGGGGCGCGGCAGAACTTGAAGGAACCCTAAGCCCCGGTGACCATATCATTGGTGTCGGCCAAGGGCTCGACGAGCCGGTAACCGATGTGATCGGCTGGCGTTTAGACGACGTAGTCGATCTGATCCGAGGGCCAAAAGGCACTACGGTACGCCTTCGAATAACCCCGAACCCCCAGGCTGGCAATTCCAACGCCCAGATGCTGGCGATTATCCGAGACCAGATTAAACTGGAAGAGCAAGCAGCTCAGCGGACTCTGCTGGAAGTCCAAGATGACGATGTTATTCACCGCATAGGTGTGATCGATATACCTACCTTCTATGTTGACTTTGACGCTCGGGCGCGGGGGGATTCCGATTATCGCAGCACGACCAGAGACGTACGAGACCTCATTGCAAAACTGGTGCAAGAGGGCGTCGATGGATTAGTGATCGACCTGCGTGGCAATGGCGGCGGCGCACTTGCCGAGGCAACCGCCCTGACTGGACTTTTTATTCCTTCAGGTCCTGTCGTTCAGGTCCGTGACTCCCGCGGGCGAACCCGAGTCAATCGCGACCCCAGCAACGACCTCGCCTATGCCGGCCCGCTGGCTGTTATCGTTGATCGTAACAGTGCCTCAGCATCTGAGATCTTCTCCGGCGCCATTCAGGATTATCAGCGGGGCCTGGTTGTTGGTGAGTCCACCTTTGGTAAAGGCACGGTACAGAACCTGATTGATCTGGATCGCTACTCTCAGGACCCTGACCAGCCATTGGGTCAACTGAAACTCACCATTGCGCAATTCTTCCGGGTTAATGGTGAGAGCACACAACACCGAGGAGTGATCCCGGACATCATTTTGCCTATCGGCCGCGAAGCAGCCTCTCATGGCGAGCGCGCGCTAGACAATGCCTTACCCTGGACTCAAATCAACGCTACCGATTTCTCGATCTATAAACAGAGTAACTACCTTGAGCACATAGACAGACTACGCAGTCTGCACCGCGCCAGGGTAGACCACGATCCGGATTTCGCCTATCTGAAAGGAATCCAGAAGATTGAGGCCCCACTCGCGGAACTCACCGAAGTTCCGCTGCTTGAAAGCCTGCGCAGCAACGAACGTGTACGACAGCAGGATGACCGCCAGGCATTACTTAAAACCCTGGTGCAAGCACACGGTCTTGTCTTTAATGAGACAGAAACCGATAACGATCTGCCAAGGGACGCCGTGTTGTTCGAATCAGCACGCATCCTGGCTGACTTGGCCTTCGGCGCTTTCGCTGAACGACTGATCGTCCAACTGGACATCGAGCCGATCCCCATTGATGGTTCTGGTAATCCCATTGAACCACTCAATCACTAAGAACGACCAGTTTTAGTTGCGAGCCAAAACGATGGATTTTTCCCGTTTCGGTCAGTTTCTTTCCTCTGGGTCAGGTATCCTGAGCCTGATGGACGATATCGACCAGTCTTTGACTGGCCCTTCGACCATGCATCTGCTGGGCGGAGGAAATCCCGCCCGTATACCGCAGGTGCAGGAGATTTTCCGTACTGCCATGACCACCTTATTAGCCGATGGCGAACGTTTTGAACGCCTCACTGGCGATTACGATGGCTCACAAGGGGATGCCCGGTTTATTCACAACCTCGCGAACCTGCTTCAGGAGCGGTACGGCTGGAATGTAGGCCCCAAGAATATTGCGGTAACCAACGGCAGCCAGAGTTCGTTTTACGCACTGTTTCACCTCTTTGCTGGCGATTTTCACAAGGGACCGGCTCGCCGGATACTGCTACCCCTGGCTCCTGAATATATCGGTTACGTTGATGTCGGCTTGGGGCAGCAATTGTTTCGCGCCTTTCGACCCCGCATTGAATTACGAGGTGATCGGGAATTCAAGTACGGCATTGATTTCGAACGGCTTGAGGTCACTTCAGATATCGGAGCAATTGCGTTGTCCCGGCCAACCAACCCAACCGGCAATGTGCTGACTGATACCGAGATTTCGAAGTTGCGTGAACTCGCTAACGAAAACCATATCCCGCTAATTATCGATTCAGCCTATGGCGGACCATTTCCGAATATTGTTTTCCCGCAGATCGCTACAGTTTGGGATGAGAACATCATTACCTGTCTCAGCCTGTCCAAGTTGGGGCTGGCGGGTCTGCGCACCGGCATAGTCGTTGCCCACGAAAAAGTGATTAGGTTGGTAACGGCAGCAAACGCAATCCTCTCGCTGGCGCCAGGAAGTGCTGGCCCTGGGTTGGTCAGTGAGATGGTCGGCGATCGCAGTATTCTTGATCTGTCAGACAATGTGATCCGACCTTATTACCAGCAACGGGTCAAACAGGCGGTCTCCTGGATTAACATAGCTCTTGATAACTATCCCTGCCGAGTTCATACCCCGGAAGGCGCGATATTCCTATGGCTATGGTTTGAAGGCCTGCCAATCACCAGCGAAAAGCTATATCAAAGGCTAAAAAGTCGTGGTGTCCTGGTCATTGCCGGGGAGCATTTTTTCCCCGGCCTTGAGGGCGAATGGGGGCATCGACATGAATGCATCCGCATATCCTACGCTCAGGATCCCGCCTCGGTTGAAGCAGGAATCCAAATCATTGGCGAAGAGGTCGCACGGGCATATAACGGCATCAAAAAAAAGGCTGTGTAATTTGTCGTTAGTTCCCAGTCCTGCGGCACTTACTCGCTCGAGCGGTAGGTCGACCAAATTAACTGGAAAACATCGGACAACTGCTTGGCACCACTATCAATCCAGTTGTCAACGTCAGCCTCACGAAACCAGGCGCCGCCCTGCATTTCGTCTAGATTTGGTCTAAGGTCTGCGGCGCTGACCAGGCGATAGACCCAGGCGAACTCCATCCCGGTGGTTGGACTTGCCTCGAGTTTAAACAAGGCTTCCGGTATTTCATCTAACGAAAGACCTATCTCCTCTTCAATTTCCCGGACGCAGCATTGATCATAGCTCTCACCAGCATCGACATGCCCTGCTACAGAGGAATCCCACATCCCTGGGTTTTCTTGTTTATGCAATCCGCGTTTTTGCAGGAACAACTCTCCCGAAGAATTGAATACCAGCACATGGACAGCACGGTGGCGCAAGCCTTGTTGGTGAACTTCGTCCCGCCGCTGTGACGCTACGACCTCGTCCAAGGCGTCGACCACCGAAAGCATTTCGGCATCTTCATCGGCCCGACTCAATGAGTGCCCTCGGCTATGCCTGGTACAGGCCGTTGTGGCTCACCGCTACGTTGGCGCTCACGCCATAGCGGATCGACCCAAACTCGTGCCTCAAGTGGTTTCAGCAAGGACCTACCAGTCACCAGATCGGCTGCCCGCTCCGCCAGCATTATGGTCGGAGCGTTCAAATTACCGTTAGTAATACTCGGGAAAGCAGACGAATCAATCACCCGTAACCGGTCGATACCCCGGACCCGGCAATTCGCATCCAGTACTGCAGTCGGGTCATTGTCGGCGCCAATTTTGCATGTACACGATGGGTGATAGGCACTCTCGACATTTTGTCGTACCCACTCATCAATCTGATGGTCGGCAGTTATCGCTTCACCCGGTGCAATCTCCTGACCACGAAAACGATCCATTGCCGACTGGCCGAGGATCTCGCGTGTCCAACGCATGCACAATCTCCAATCTGCTCGGTCCTTCTCGGTAGTGATGTAATTAAACAGAACCCGAGGGTGTTCACGTGGATTGTCTGACTTGATCGTGACCTTTCCCCGGCTGGTAGGCTTATTGGGCCCAACATGGACCTGGAAGCCATGCCCATCGAAAGCCGCACGACCATCGTAGCGCATAGCACCCGGCAAAAAATGGTATTGAATGTCCGGGGCTGAAATTCCTGCGCGTGAACGGATGAATGCGCATGATTCGAAATGATTAGTCGCTCCCAGCCCGTCCTTGAACAACAGCCAACGCAACCCGATCTGAAGCTTGCTCCACCAACCCAAACGTGAGTTCAGTGAGATCGGCTCGAGGCAGCGATACTGAAAATAGACCTCAAGGTGATCCTGCAAGTTACGGCCTACTCCCTCCAACGGCTGAATCACTGGAATACCTGCAGATTCGAGAACACCCACCGGGCCTATCCCCGAACGCTGTAACAGTGTGGGCGAACCAATCGATCCGGCCGACAGGATCACTTCAGCCTGGGCGTAGACCTGGAACACATTACCGTCTTTTTCGTATTCAACTCCGACGGCCTGTGCGCCATCCAACAGCACCCGGTTAACCAGGGTTCCAGTAATAACCCGTAGATTCTTGCGATGACGAACCGGATCCAGATAGGCACGGCTGGCCGAAGCACGACAACCCCGATCTACAGTCATATGCATCTGCCCAAACCCTTCCTGTTGAAATCCGTTGTAGTCGTCTGTGTGCGGATACCCTGCCTCACACCCAGCGTCAATAAACGCCTGATACAACGGATTCAACCGCATTTCATTTCCGGCACACACGCCGAGCGGCCCATTGCCGCCACGATAACGATCGGCGCCTCGATACCACGACTCGGCACGTTGGTAATACGGCAGACAGGCAGCGTAGTTCCATCCCGTCGCGCCACTCGACTCCCATTGGTTGATATCTTCGGCGTGACCACGTACATAGACCATGCCGTTGATCGAGGACGAGCCTCCAAGACCCAAGCCGCGGGGACAGTCCAATAGGCGGTTATCCAGGCCGGACTCTGGTTCGCTCTGGTATCCCCAATTGAAACGACGAGTGTTCATCGGCATGGATAATGCTGTGGGCATCCGCACAATCAAACTACGATCACTCCCGCCGGCTTCCAGCAGGACCACCCGAATGACCGGGTCTTCACTAAGCCGCGCCGCCAGGACGCAACCGGCTGACCCAGCTCCAACAATGACGTAGTCCGCGTCACGCATAGTTCAATAATCCCAGTTCAATCTGGTTGCCGACCAATCGGGTGGCAAAGCGAATGCTATGCAGAACAGTTGCTGGGAATAATTCAGGCGACATGGCAGGATAAGTGGTTAGCAGTTGACAAAGTCACGTACGCTGGGATATTTAAGCGTTAATCCTAACCCATCAGCGCACCCAGTATGAGACCTATCCAGATAAAAGCCGGCGAGGTCACTGCAAAAGCCTGTTGTGTCGTCTATGATAAAGATGGGACTCTGGTCGATTTTCACAGTGTGTGGGGACCTCGCATAGTACGTAGTGCCAACGCTTTAGCCGCTGCAACTGGCCTTGGCGATGATTTTGTGCGCCACCTCTACCGCGCCGTGGGTTATGACGCTAGCACCAACCACACTTCTGGCCAGGGGCCGCTCGCCACCGCACCGCTCGATCAGTTAGTAATTGTGGCTGCCACAGCCATGTTTCAATCCGGGATAACATGGGATAAGGCACTTGAGCTTTCAAGCACTTGCCTATTACCCCTAATGGCCGCGCAACCAGAGGCGAAGGAAATCTCGCCAAGGGGCAATCTGCTGTCACCGCTGCGGGAATTGCAACAGCACGGCTGTCGGCTCGTGGTAGCCACAACCGACAACCGTGACTCGACCGATTTGATGCTTGGACACCTCGGCATTCAGGATTGTTTCAAACAAGTGATCTGCGGTGATGATGCCGGGCCGATCAAACCAGACCCTGAGGTGTTACTTTTAATAGCCCGAACACAGCAGATTCCGGTCTCCCAACTCATTATGGTTGGGGACACAGTCAGTGACATGGTGATGTCGCGTCGTGCAGGGGCTGCACTGAGCGTTGGGATCACGGGCGGCGCCGGCACCGATGATGAGTTAGCGGCGCACGCAGACGTACTCATAGACGATATCAGTCAAATACGGCCCGCCTCAACTTCCTAACGTTAGTCTTGAGATTTATCCACGGCGAGCAGAAATTTTTCCTGCGCATCCGACTCGATCGCCCCTGGCCTTGCCTGGCGCACGGTTGCGATAGCACTAGCCGCTGCACAGCCGGATGCGATGAGCAGTCTCGCCGCCAACGTGCCGGTACGGCCTAGGCCAGCAGCGCAATGCAGTAGCACACGATCTCCTCCACGCAGTCTCGCCAAAAGCTCATCAAGAAACGATGTACCGGGTCTGCCGCCGGTGGGCGCCTGAAGATCTTTGACCGGCCAGTGTCTCCAGTTGAACTGATGTTTCAACTGCCGCGGCAGGTTCGGAACACCGAGTGCGGAAAACTCGTGAAGCTCTACCAGCGAGACCACCAGATCAGGTCGCCAAAGAAGAATAGCGCCTAGGTCGGCCTGAATATCGCGTTTTCTGGCGAGCCTGCCGGACCCGCCTTCGAGACGACCCGGGCAACAGCACATCCCAAGCAATCCCTGCTCAGCAACTGACAACTCATCAATCTGAAACGGCGCTCCGATGGACTGCAAAAATGCTTCTCCCTACCATTCACCGGTATTAGGCATCGAGAGCCAGGGCTCCGCCGGCGCCAATGAGTCACCACACTGCAACAACTCAATCGAAATGTTGTCAGGAGATCGAATGAACGCCATTCGACCATCCCGTGGCGGGCGGTTGATAGTCACACCCTGGTCCATCAGTCGCTGGCATAGTGCATAGATATCGTCAACCTGGTATGCCAAGTGGCCAAAGTTACGCCCACCGCCATAACCCTGGGGATCCCAGTTATAAGTAAGTTCAATCTGGGCCGATTCGTCTCCGGGTGCGGACAGAAAAATATTGGTAAATCGACCCCGTTCCTCATCATAGCGACGCACCTCGACTAGCCCCAGTTTTGCACAATAAAAATCCAGCGACTTCTCTAGGTCGCTTACCCTGACCATCGTGTGAAGATATTTCATAATTGTGTATCTCGGT
>JAAZZE010000229.1 GCA_014239255.1 Gammaproteobacteria bacterium | reverse complement strand
TGATTCCTAAGCCCACGAATCAGTCGGTACGTTTTTTGCTCCTCGCGGTGATCATTGTGGCGTCGGATTGGCTTAGCAAGTACTGGGCGCAGGATGCATTGACTCGGCACGGCTTCATACCAGTGTGGCCAGGATTTAATCTGGTGCTGGTGCATAATCAAGGGGCAGCTTTCGGGTTTTTGAATCAAGCGGGCGGTTGGCAGACAATCGTATTTATAGTGGTAGGAATTTCAGTCGCCATTTACCTGGGTATTCGGCTTTGGATCGCACGCCCCGACGAGCACCTGCTCAATATCGGCCTTAGCTGTATCCTCGGTGGTTCGGTCGGTAACCTGCTTGATCGACTGAACTACGGATTTGTTGTCGATTTTCTCGATGTGTACGTGGCTTCGTGGCATTGGCCCACGTTTAATGTGGCTGATATCGCCATCAGTGTCGGGGCAGGAATAGTTATTGTTGATATTCTTGGATTATTCCGTCGCAGGGCAGGGAAGGCGTCTAATGACTGAGCCAAAGGGAATCG
>JAAZZE010000228.1 GCA_014239255.1 Gammaproteobacteria bacterium | reverse complement strand
AGGAAGAGGCACATGATTACCGATATTTTCCTGACCCGGATCTGCCGCCGCTGGCAATCAGCCGGGCCGACCTCGAGCAACTGCGGGCACAGTTGCCGGAACTGCCCGACGCAAGACAGGCCAGATTTATTTCAGAATATCAACTGAGCGAAGATGATGCGGCCCAACTGACATCAGAAACCGAGATTGCCGACTATTTCGAATCCGCGCTGGAACAAGCAGGGGGTGAATCGCGCCTGGCCGCAAACTGGATCAACGGCGAACTGATGTCCTGGCTCAACAAAAGCGATCTTCTGATTACCGAGAGTCCGGTGACGCCTGCCATGCTGGGTCAGTTGATTCAGCGAATCCGCGATAACACCGTCTCCGGAACGACTGCCAAGGAGGTCTTTGCTGCCCTTTGGGACGGTGAAGGCGGCGGTAATGTCGATACGGTGATTGAAAAGAAAGGATTGACCCAGATCACCGATACCGAAGCGATCGCCGGGGTCGTGAGCAAGGTGATTCAGGCTTTTCCTAAACAGGC
>JAAZZE010000227.1:237-530 GCA_014239255.1 Gammaproteobacteria bacterium | reverse complement strand
TAGCGCCGTCAGGCAGTCGAATTTCGGGCATTTGGATTTTCCCTGGAAGCTGTCGGGTCTGGCATCTAAGCTCTAGATGATTTAAATGAGAAGGCCACATTGGCTCAATGTGGCATTCGACTGATCCAGTGTCTGGTAGGCGCGAGTGGGATCGAACCACCGACCACTTGCGTGTCGAGCAAGTGCTCTACCGCTGAGCTACGCGCCTAAATGCTTATTTATAGGCGTATTCTACACATGTCGACGTGAGTGTGGGGCAAAAGTGTGGGGCAGAATTACTGTTTCCTGGTTTT
>JAAZZE010000227.1:0-227 GCA_014239255.1 Gammaproteobacteria bacterium | reverse complement strand
GGGGGAAAGAATTAGGGTGAGAGAATTATTATTTCCTTGCTTTCCTCTGTTCCAGCTTATCCCACAGACCAGAGAGTAGGTTGCACCATCAGTTCCTTGGACACATGATCTTATCGAATGATCAAACAAGACTATCTCTGAGGCTTATATAAGTTTGGTGATTTACTTAAATATCAAAGTCGAACCCGATGAAACTGCCGAAGCGCGTAGGTTTGTGTTCGTTTACG
>JAAZZE010000226.1:237-536 GCA_014239255.1 Gammaproteobacteria bacterium | reverse complement strand
AGACAGGCCACCTTGTCACCGTTGACCACTTGGAACACGCCTGGCGGGAACCCGGCTTCGGCTATCAGTTCCGCCATCATCAAAGCGACCGACGGATCCTTCTCGCTGGGCTTGAGAATGAAGCAGTTGCCGGTGGCGATCGCATTCGGGATCATCCACAGCGGCACCATGGCCGGGAAGTTGAACGGCGTGATACCGGCGACAACTCCGAGCGGCCGTCGCACGGTGGTGACATCGATTCCTGTGGCCACCTGGTTGGAGTGACCGCCACGCATCAATTCACCGATGTTGCAGGCGTA
>JAAZZE010000226.1:0-227 GCA_014239255.1 Gammaproteobacteria bacterium | reverse complement strand
ATGTTGTCGATGCCTCGGGCAACCTCGCCGAGCGCATCGGAATGGACCTTGCCGTGCTCAGAGGAGACGGCAGCAGCAAGCGCGTCGGCGTTCTCCTCGACCAGGTTTCGAAGTTTGAACATCAGCTTGGTGCGGTTGGAGATGGAGGACTTGCCCCAGGTCTCAAACGCTTCCTTGGCTGCAGCGACAGCGACGTCAACCTCGCCAACGGAGGCAAGGGCCACGCT
>JAAZZE010000225.1:322-539 GCA_014239255.1 Gammaproteobacteria bacterium | reverse complement strand
TACCACGGCCCGAACGTTCCGGTCCAGACGAACCGGACTTCATCACCTTTGACAACGACATTGGCAGCTATACCCGACCAGACCTCGGTAATACGATTCTGGTGGGTAGCGAAGGTACCGAAGTGGAAGGGGAGATAACAGCAGACCCGGATGATTTTGATCGCAATCTTAGCAACAAGGTGCTTGAACCAATTTACCGGCTGGCCCAGAGAATGCC
>JAAZZE010000225.1:0-312 GCA_014239255.1 Gammaproteobacteria bacterium | reverse complement strand
TGTTAGTGACGATTGGATCCCGATCTACGATCGCTCAGACTTGTCAGGTTTCTACCTGGCCGTCGGCACCAGCGGCAACCAGTTCAAAACAGCACCGGCAGTCGGTGAACTGATGGCCGAACTCGTCATCGCCTGTGAGGCAGGCCAGGATCATGAACGTGACCCGGTACAGTTTCACTTGTCACGTATTGGTCGCACGATAAGCCTGGTTTTTTTCTCGCGTAATCGCGCAGTCAATTCAACCAGCAGCTTTTCGGTTCTGGCCTGAAGCAAGCAGAACTATTGTTATCCAACCCGATGAATGGTGAATAG
>JAAZZE010000224.1 GCA_014239255.1 Gammaproteobacteria bacterium | reverse complement strand
TTGGCACCCAGGATTTCGCAGGCATCGTGGAGCGCGTAAAAGCAGAAAATCCTGATTACTTGATCGTGCTGCTGACAGGCGAGGCTGGCTTCAACTACGCCCAACAAGCGGCGGACGCTGGTGTCGGCCCGCAGGACATGATGTTCCATGCCAACCAATCTGGTCTTGAGAGTAAGGCCTTTTGGGAAAACGTGCCTGACGGCAACTTGTCCTTTATGGCGCGTATTGGTGTACCAGAAACCATGTACAACGAAAGTGCGCTGAAAATGGCGAATGACTACAAGGAACAGACCGGCAAAACTGGTGTAGAAAGTTATGCCTTGGAAGCTTATGACTCCATCGGCGTGATTGCCCAGGCTATCAACGAGGCCGGCTCTACCAATGGCGACGCTATTGTTGACGCGCTGGAGAACATCAGCCATGAAGGCACTCTGGGTCGCATCTACTTCCCCTATGGCACGAAGAAAGATCCTTCGGCAGACGGCAAGGGCGACGAGTGGTGGCATCAGTGGCCTGATCCGGCTATCACGATGGTGCAG
>JAAZZE010000223.1 GCA_014239255.1 Gammaproteobacteria bacterium | reverse complement strand
CCACCTCTTTTCGCTATTTAAGCGGGCCAAAAGAGAATTTCAACCTAAGAAAAGGGAGAATCTGAGGTGAATATGCTCAATCTACAGACCGCGCTCGCCTATGGGGCACTTCAATAAGATGGCGTGAAGGTGTGTGTCCTGATGTACTGTAAAGAGGTGTGGTTAGAGGTTAATGCGTTGTACGCATTAAAGAGCAGAGTATTTGGTGAAGAGGTTGGTAAGAATGAGGAAGTTAGGAATCGCGGGCACCCACCACTGCGCCCACTAATCATCTCCAACTCAACGTCAGTCAGATCACCATCACTTCAGCAGTCAAAGCCCTCGTTATGGCCGCACGTTACGGGAACTCTCTTGTCTAGGATAAATACTCGAGTACGCGTTTTTGGAAATCGTGGACCGCATGCTCGCTGAAGTAACTGCGCGCTTCGTTGGTCACCAGACGGCCCTGACTATAGCCGAGACTGTGTAACCCCCTCTGGACAGTTTCGCAAAGGGGTATGTCTTCGTCTCGGACAATGTTGATGAATTCGATGACCTCTCGCT
>JAAZZE010000222.1:231-550 GCA_014239255.1 Gammaproteobacteria bacterium | reverse complement strand
CTATTGATGCTTTAGTTGAAGGCGTCGAAAAAAAGTCCGTCCAAACTTTACTTGGTGTTACAGGAAGTGGAAAGACTTTTTCAGTTGCTAATGTGATTGCTAGAACTGGTAAAAATACACTTGTAATTTCTCATAACAAAACTCTTGCTGCACAACTGTATGCTGAATTAAAACAATTTTTCCCTAAAAATAATGTTGGTTATTTTGTTTCATATTATGATTATTACCAACCTGAAAGTTATCTTCCACAAACTGATACTTACATTGAAAAAGATACTCAGATTAATGAAAAAATTGAGAAATTAAGATTAGAAGCAAC
>JAAZZE010000222.1:0-221 GCA_014239255.1 Gammaproteobacteria bacterium | reverse complement strand
CTGCAATGTTGTTATCTGGTGAACCTACAATCATTGTTTCAACCGTTTCTTGCATCTATTCTCTTGGGAATCCTCAAGAATGGAAGGACTCTTCAATTTCGGTTAGTACTGGCGATGAAATTAAAAGAACTGATTTGATTCGAAAATTAGTTGATGCCCGATATGAAAGAAATGATCTTGAGGTTGCTCCTGGTAATTTCAGAGTAAAGGGTGATACAATC
>JAAZZE010000221.1 GCA_014239255.1 Gammaproteobacteria bacterium | reverse complement strand
AATTTAGGGGTCAAGTCTGCATTCGGCTGTGTTGGTTTAAGAGACCACAGAGAAGATGACTATGGAGGAGCGGTAACTCACCAAAAGTAACCAGTTAAAAATGGTGGGCCCGGAAGGATTCGAACCTTCGACCAATGGATTATGAGGGCATTGCTCGCTCTATTACTGTCTAACTATCAAATAGTTACATCTACACTTAGAATTTGGTGAAAGTTTGTTGAATTGGTAATTCTTTAAAATCAATGGCTTACGAATTTTGTAATTTATCAGCTTTTCCACTGCTAAACGATCTCACAAGTAACTGGGAAAACTAGTTCAGTTGCTACAAATGTCTTTCAAAATTCATCCGCTCATGTAGAACGGCAAGTACATAAAGAGCTTCAGAAGTATAGGCATAGAAAATCACATGCTTCCCTACCGAATACGAATAACACCCGGCCCTGAGCTCGCTCCGGTCTTTTCCTAACTCAGGCTCCTCAGCTAACGAGTAAAGACAATTGTCTATATCACCCAGATACTTATCCCGTTGTATTTCACCCCACCGATATTCGG
>JAAZZE010000220.1 GCA_014239255.1 Gammaproteobacteria bacterium | reverse complement strand
TCCGCAGTGCACCAAATACAACCTGGACTATTACCTCGATCTTGCCCGCCAACTGGAAGCGGCCGGCTCACACATCCTGGGCCTTAAGGATATGGGTGGACTGTGTCGTCCGCAGGCTGCCCGCGATCTGATCGGTGCACTTAAAAGCGAGGTATCCATCCCGATTCATTTTCACACGCACGATACCAGCGGGATCGCGGGTGCTAGCGTGCTGGCAGCGGTAGAAGCCGGAGTCGATGCGGTCGACTGTGCCATGGATGCCATGAGCGGTTTGACCTCGCAGCCCAATTTGGGGTCCATTGTTGAAGCCTTGCGTCACGGGCCGCGCGATACCGGCCTCGATGCCGATGTCATCCGCGAATTGTCTCGCTATTGGGAGGCGGTCCGCGAAAATTACGCTGCTTTTGAAGGTGAGGAGCGTGCCGGTGCATCAGAGGTTTATGCCCATGGGATGCCGGGTGGGCAGTACACTAACCTGCGTGAACAGGCGCGGTCGCTGGGGCTGGCGGGCAAGATCGAGGTAATAGTCCAGGTTGTATTTGGTACACTGCGGG